>NZ_CP013244.1:3026666-3340000 GCF_001679665.1 Candidatus Viadribacter manganicus | reverse complement strand
CATCTTCAAGCGTCGCGTTGGCGGCGAGCGTATGCACGATAGCGCCTTTATCACGGATGATCTGGGCAATCAGCATGGGCGTTTCCTCCCTGGACCCACCTCTATTTCACGAGCTTGCGCCTCACCCGCCCGCGCTTCAAGCGAGAACACTCGCTTTGACGCTCCCTTGCTGCGCGTTAAGCTAAACCCGATGACCTCGTATAAGGATCGCGTAAAGCAAGACCTCGATCGCTGGATCGCCGAGGGGTTCGTCAGCGCCGATAAGCGCAACGACATTCTCGCAGCCATCCCAGACTCGCGCCGAATGGATGCAGCCACCGCGCTTGCTTGGGTTGGCGGCATCTTGCTCGGCATAGCGATCATCGCGTTCGTGGCGGCAAACTGGGATGTGACGCCGAAACTCGTGCGGTTCGCCATCTTGTTGGTGGCATTCTTGGGCCTTGCCAGCGGCGCGGCGTGGGCTACGCACAATGGGCGGCCTACGCTTTCAAATATGCTACTGACGATTGCTTCGCTTGATTTTGCGGCGTCGATCGGCCTTACGGGGCAGATATTCGACATCGCCGGCGATCCACGAAGCGCGGCTTACAGCGCAGGCGTCGCGGCGTTCGCGCTTGCGGCCGCAGGCAGATCCACAGGGGCCGCACTAGCGGGCCTCATCTTCATTGCACTCGGTGATTTCACAGATCGATCCTGGTTTTCGGGTTCCGACTCCGAAACGCCATTGATGCTGGCCGCCGCGCCTCTAAGCGCGTATCTCGCCCTGCGCTGGGGCTCAGCCGCACTCGCGCACGCTGCAGCAGCGGCCATCATCTATTGCTTTGGTTGGTTCGCTGCGAAGACTGAAGCCGAAGCTGGCGTGTTTTTGTTTATCTCAATTGGCATGGGCGCAATGGCGCTTGGCGCGCGTTGGTTTCACGGGCAGGACCGCCCATTCGCCGGCATCTTCTACGGCTGGTTCACACTGGGCGCGCTGCTCTTTTTCGCGATCGCCGGCTACTTGCCATGGTTCGGTGATCAGAGCGGTAACGGCGGGATCGCACATAGGATCGTGTGGCTCGCTGGCTCTGGCGGCGTGCTCGCACTTGGACGTGCGGATCGTCAGGCGCTCGTCACGACAATTGGCGTACTGAGCTTCATCATCGCGATCTGCGCGCTGCTGAGCGATCTCGGGCTCGACCTTTTGGCGGCCGCCGGCATCTTCCTCATCTGCTCCGTCGCGGCGCTCGTCGCTGGTTTAATGCTACGCAACCGCAAGAGCGCGCCATGAAGATCGCCGCTACACATCGCATTGTCGCTGTAGCAAGCCTCTGCGCCGCTGCGCTTATTGGACTTGTGATCAGTGAAGGGATCGCGCGCGAGAATGGTCAAGAAATTACGCTGCCAATGGCTGCTGTGGATCCGCGCGCACTTCTTAGCGGACACTTCGTTCAGCTGAGTTTCACAGATCGCCTTGAGCCTAGTGAAGTCTGTCCCGAGAGCGGCGATTGGCAGTGGGTGGCGCTTCGCCCGGAAGCCAATGTCTACGTCGCCGCCGGCGGCGCCCTCTCTCGCGAGCAAGCGGAGCGCCTCGGGCCGCTAGCCGTGAAAGGCACGTTTAGCTGTTCTGCGCCAACACCAGCACAGCCTGGTATCGAGGCGATGCCAGGCTGGCTGGCGCTCGACCTCGGCGTCGATCGCTTTCACATCAATCAAGGCGACGCCGAACGTATTGAGATGGTTCTGCGCGAACAGCGCGCTGGCGAAGAGACACGCGCCTTCGCAATTCTCTCGGTCGGCCACGATGGCCGCGCGCGTCTGCGCGCACTGCTGATCGACGGCGAGAGGTTTGAGTTAAGCTGGCTTTAACGGCGCGGGCCGCTGCAGCAGCGTGTAAGCAACGCCGCCGCCAATAAAACCGCCCAGGTGCCCTTCCCACGAAATCTGAACGATACCGGCTTCGGCCAGCACGCCGAGCACCACGACGTTTAGAAAGAACAACACAGCAAGTGGGCCGCGCACACGCGGATCGGCCAACGCTTCACGCCAGGTGGGACGCAACGAAAGAAAGAACGCGGTAATCATTCCGCACACTCCACCAGATGCGCCAACGGCGCTGGATTGCTCGTTCCAATTGAGCGCAAGGAAGGTGAGCGCGCTAACCGCCACAGCCCAGAAATAAACGACGAGGTAACGAACAGCGCCGAGACGCAAAGCCGGCAATCGCGAGGCGCCGAATAGAAAGAATGCGTTCACGGCCAAATGCATCCACCCGGTGTGCAAGAAGGCATGACCGAATATCGGGCCAAACGTTTCGTACCAATGCTCGAACCGATACTCGCTGCCAGCGTGGAATCGCTCGGGAATTAACGCGAACGCGTAATCCACCGCGTTTTGCGCACCGACCGGCGCCAACGTGAACGCCGCATACGCAGCCACAGTGAAACCAGTCAGTAACCATACGGCGATCGGCGTCGGCGGCCGGGATGTATCGTTCAAACTCAACTCCTCGCGCCGTTCCGGGACGCACCGCTCGATATGGCGATGCGCCGTTCGGCGCGCCAGCGGCGAATTCGCCTGAAAAGCGCTCACTTGGCGCGTGGCACGCCCGTTGCTTTCTCGCTTCGCAGACGAATTTTAGCGGAGCACATCACGTGCGTGCGTTCATCATACTCGGCGCCCTCGCCGTTGCGACCACGGCCAATGCGGACCCAATTCCGGGCAGCGCCGGCGATTTCTCGCGTGGCTACGGCATGGGCTACGACTCCTTCGACACGCCTATCAATCCCGCCACGCGCGATGAGAACGCCAATCGCGTGATCGTAAATGGCCGCATGGAAATCGAAGGCTCGCTGTCAGGCGGCCTTCAAGATTCTTTCGCCACCGGCATCGGCGCTTCAAGCGCCATCGGCAACCAGCTCAACGTGATCACCCAGGGCAACTACAACACGGTGATCGTGGACTCTACTCAGATCAATAACGGCGACATCACCGCCGTCGTCGGAGACGAATAAGATGCGCGCGCTCAAGACCCTTGCCGTTCTGGCGGCCACGACAGCTCTCACCGCGTGCGTCACGCCTCATTCGGGCAACGATGGCATGTACGCGTTGCCGATCGGCGACGCGCCCGTCACCGCGAACCCCACTGCCTACACACCGGCCCTTGATTGCTTGAACGCGTATGCCCGCGGCAACAACGTCGCAGCGCCACGCATCGCCGTCGGCCGCATCCTCGACTACACCGGCTCGGTTTCAGAAGAAGGCGGGCGCCGCATCACACAAGGCGCGTCGCTGATGGCGATGTCGGCGTTCAACAAGGCCGGCGCGCGTCTCGTTGAGCGCTTCGACACCTCCGTCACTGAACTCGAACTGCGCTACGCCAATAACCGCCTGATCGGCCAAGAAGGCGACGAGAACGTCCGTCGCATCTACGCCGGTCAAATGCCCGGCTCCGACTATTACTTCGTCGGCGGCATTACCGAGCTCAACTACAACATCCGTTCCATGGGCGTTGACGCACAAGGCGGCCACACCGATGCGCGCGACGGCGTCGGCAATCTTGGCGGCCGCCTCTACGTGATGAATATCGCGCTCGACTTCCGCCTGATCGACACACGGACGCTCGAAGTCGTCGATGTCATCTCCTACCAAAAGCAGATCATCGGTCGTGAACTGCGCGCAGGCGTCTTTTCCTTCTTCGATGACACAATTATCGACATCGCCGCAGGCGAGCGCGCGCTTGAGCCGGTGCAACTGGCTGTTCGCGCAGGTGTCGAACGCGCGGTCGTCGAAGTGATGAGCCGCTTCTACAACGTGCGCGACAGCGCCGTCTGCGCGGCCGCCATCCAAGCTGAAGGTGATCCGATGGGGCCGGGCGCTGTGCAAACCGCCAACTCGACGCAGAGCCCGGCAACGGCTGCGATCGAACAAGCGCGCACGAGCCCTGACACCTGGAACGCCCGCCGCGACGACAACTTCACCGGTCTGCGCGGCCGCTCGTAAGAGCGCCGCGAACGGAGCCCGCCTATGCGCGCTGCACTCTCTCTGCTGCTCAGCACAGCGCTCGTTGGCGCCCCTGCAGCCTACGCGCAGTCAAACAATCAATACCAATCCGGCGACGCCACCGCAGTGACGAATGTCGAGGCGGGCTGGGCAAATGACGCCGGCGCCACGGCTGTCGCAAGCGGCAACGTCGTGACGGCGAACGAGGACGGCAGCGACACCGAACTCGACAGCACCCAGCACATGGACGGCGCAACCAGTGCGGAAGCGGACGCAACCGTTTGGACCGCGACCGGCAATGTCGCAATCACGACAGCCGCCGTCAGCAACGGCGCGACCGCGACGGTTACCAACGGCGCGAGCACGATAAACACCGCGCAGATCGGTCACAACGACGCGACCGCCAGCACCTACCTGCGCAGCGGATATGCCTATAACGCCGCCACATCAGCCTCCGCCAGCAACAACACCGCTGCTGTGTCTGCGCAAAACGCCGAGATCCTGGTCCTAACGGATCAATCGAGCACTGGCTCTGTCAGTGCCTCGGCCGAAATGGATGCCGGCATCGTCGAAGACCAAGCCGTCTCCGGCGCAGTCGCGAGCGCAAACAATCTTTCGGTCGGCGGCGAAACCGCAACCGTGCTGACCGCTACGCGTCAAGATGCGACGGGCGCGAGCGTCAGCGCGCGATCCGATCTCTATGTGGGCTACGCAACCAATGCTTCCGGCAACGCGACCGCCAACGCCAACTCAGTCACCATCGACAATCAATGGGGCTACGTGAACGCCGCTATCGAACAGAACGCTACCGCGAGCGTTTCCGCGGATTCTTACGTCACGCTCGGCGGCGACTTCATCGGCTTTGCGTCCGCGGGCGCCTATGGCGTCGGCAACCAAGCAACTGTCGCCAATGTCGGCTCTGACACGGTCCTGGATGTTGCGCAGTCGAACGGTGGCGATGTCTATGCCAATGCGGCTCTGGCGGGTGACGGCGGCGGTATGTCGCTCGCGTCCTCGGCTGCCTACGGCAACAGCATAAGCGGGTCGGTCTGCACAAGTTGCGACATGAGCGTTCCCAGCCTGACTGCGTCGAGCAGTCAGGCCAACGACGGCAATGTCTATTCATCGTCTGTGATCCGCACCACCGGCGCGACCACCGTCGGCGCGACCTCCACCGCAATCGGCAACGCTGCGACGTATCAGGCTTATACGCCGGGCGGCTGAGGCTTCAGCCAGCCGCTATAGCGAACGATCAGACCCGTAAGCGGATGCGAAATTTCCACAAAGAAGCAAAACACGCCGTTTTCCGCGGTTTCATGTACATTTGAACGCGGCGCGAGCCACAGTGGCAACGGCACGCCAAACGCGCTCCATCGGCGTGTCACCAGGCGGACGTGATCGCCATCGACGACGAGCGCCATGGCGAATTCCAACACACCGAACCGTTCGATGATCAGCCGCTCGGACCTTCCGCGCCCCTCATACTGGTGACTATGGAACGAATGACGCCCGAAGCTGCGTCGCCAAACTTCGCCTCGAGACGTCTGTTCGAACCTCACGCGGACGGGAACATCGATACTCGCGGGCGGAAAACTCATCATCGCACCGGCAAGTAGCGCCAAAGGCGAGCCGCCGCGATCAACCCGCGCGCGCCCCTCCGCGCTCGCGGCGCCATCGTGCATCATGCGCACGATCTCCGGCAGCGACTGCCACGCATCGCCAACAATGCGCTCATAAAGCAACGCGCCCGCGCGCGGCTGCATGCGAACGCCGGTGTAGATCGTTCGAGAGGCAAATAGTCGCTCGTACTCTTCAAGCTCGACATCGTCGACACAAGCCCGCGCGCCTGCCTCGGGCGCATCACCGGCAAGATGCTGCAGGACAATCGCCTGAACCGCCATGGAGGGAATGAGCGGTCCATCACTGCCCTCCGCGAGCAAATGCCAAGAGCGCGTCTCCACGACACCGGCAGCGCTGGCGCCTCTCACCTCGACATACATGCCGCCGCGATGTTCACCCCAGCGCAGGCGATTGGTGGCCCAATGCATCAGCGGCGCGAGCGGGCTGAGCGTGCGGATGACGCCCAGCTCCACCATCCACGCGCAGAAAATCAGGACACGGTGCAAGATTTCGGGCACGGGCCCTGCGCCCATCCATACGCGCCGCGCCTGCGGCCAGAGCTTCGACAACGCGCGCAGATCCGGCACGTCGATGAGCGAGAACATCGTACTGCGCAGTGGCGCGCGACCGGGAGGCGCGATCGTGTAACGACGCTGTTGGGTGAATGGCCTGCCGATGATCTTCGCTGTACGTCCAAGATACGCGACCGGCTGGCCGGCATAGCTCGCGATCGCGCGAATGACGTTGGCGCCGACGCCAGCGTACGGCGATGGCGCAATGCCGCCGCTGATCTCATCCACGCGCGTCATAGTCGCCGCGAGGCGGCGAACTACAGCAGCCGTCAGAACCGGAAAGCTGGAGACGCCCGAAAGGACATAGACGCCCGCCTGACGCGCAGCCACGTCGTAAGCGCTAACGCCATCGACGAATGCTGAGCCATCCGCCAAATCGAGATAATGTACGCGCGCCGTAATGCAGGCTTCGATGAGCTTATAGGCGCCATCGCCGTATGTCTGAAACGGGCCACTCGCGTCGATGACCACGTCCGGCTGAAGCGCGAGTAACTGCGTAGCCAAATCTCCATCGCGGTCAAACTGGGCGGCAGTCAAACTCGCGGCAGCTCTGGAACGGCGGACGCAGAACGCCTCCGCCAACGAAAGTGAGCGCCCAGCCACAATGAGCGTGAGCCTCGGCTCGCAGCCCAACAAGTCGACAATGCGACCACCAAACGTCCCGTATCCGCCAACGATGAGCAGCTTCATTGAACAAAGCGCCCCGCGTCAGCCGCACTGGGGACAAAGCAAGTTTCGCGAACTCCAAACCAACGGACCCGATTGCGCGCGACAAAATCATAGAACGCATCGCGCCATGGCCGAGGCATCGCGTATCCAGCAGCCAACAGCGACCAAGGAAAGCTGAGCCGCGTGAATATTCGCAGCGCCGCGTCAGATTTCACGCGGACGCCGCCATCCTCCAAAAGCACGTAGGTATCAAAGTTGCCGAACTGCAAACCGAAATGGCGATAGATCGCCTCCCCCAGAGGCGTCTGCGCGGCAAGCAATCGAAACCGCCCATGGTTATCATGATCAAGAACGAACGCCGCAAAATGTGAGCAAAGCACGCACTTGCCGTCGAAAATGATAATCGGCAGCGCGTCGTCAAACGCTGGAACGGCGGCATCGCGCCGATAGGCATAAAGCGCTGGGCGAGTCACGGCTGGATCGTACGCGCGTCAGCCCACGGCGGAACGGGACACAGCGCCGCGCGCTTACTCGCCTTCGAGGCGCTGGTTCATAATTTCTGCCGGCTTCACGCCTTCGCAACAAGGCCCACCGATCGGCCGGGCCGGCACGCCCGCGACGGTGCAGCGCGGGGCCACGTTTTCCAGTACGACCGAACCGGCCGCGATCCGCGCATCCTCGCCAACCTCAATATTGCCAAGCACCTTCGCGCCAGCGCCAATCATCACGCCGCGGCGAATCTTCGGGTGTCGATCGCCGCCTTCTTTGCCTGTGCCGCCGAGCGTCACAGAATGGAGCATCGAGACGTCATCTTCCACGATCGCCGTTTCACCGATGACGATGCCATGCGCGTGGTCGATGAAAACACCGGCGCCAATCGTCGCCGCCGGATGGATGTCAACCGCGAACAATTCAGAGACACGACTTTGAAGGTGATACGCAAGAATCTCGCGCTCCTGGCGCCAGAGCCAGTTCGCAATCCGATACGACTGAAGCCCGCCATAGCCTTTGAAATAGAGGAAGGGCTGCAGATACGTCCGGCACGCCGGGTCGCGCTCTCTCACCACGCGCATGTCGCGCGTCGCTTGCGCGGCAAGAAATGGCTCTGCATTATAGGCCTCACGGATCACTTCGCGCAGCTGCAGAGCCGGCAAGTCGCCGTGACCAAGCTTCTGCGCCAAATGATAGGAAAGCGCGTCTTCGATGCGCTCGTGATGCAGGATGGAAGCGTGCAGATAGGAGGCGAGCAAGGGCTCCTCGGCCGCTGCCTGCATGGCTTCCACCCGCAGCTGCGCCCAAACTCCTCCGGACGCTTCAAACACTCGTGGCTCGGCCATAGCGCTAGTCTCCCTGCCGCAGCATCTCCTCCGCCAGCAGCGGCGGCAATTGCCCCGTCACCGCCATGTGGTGGGCGCGGAGCACTGCGGCAACCGTAAGCGAATCTCGAATGCGCCCGTCTGCGACCCGCGCCAACACATCTCGGAAGTGCGCCGTGCGGTGCCTTAGCACCTCCGTCGCCTCGGGTTCGGCATCGCCGGGTGCAAGATCTGTCGCGATAAAGATCACCGCCTTTTCATCGGTGAGGGAATTGGAGAGGTCCATCTCCAACACCTTGAGCAATGTCTGCGCGCGCACTCCAGTCTCTTCGGCAAGTTCGCGGATTGCGCAATCGTGAGCATCCTCGCCGGGCTCGCCACCCCCTTCTGGCATTTCCCACGAATAGCGCCCGAGCGGAAACCGCCATTGCCCGACCATGTGGACGCGGCCATCCGCCTCAATCGGCAGCACGCCCACCGCCAGACGGCGCACACGTATGACGCCGTATTGGCCGGGCCGCCCATCAGGGCGGATCACATCGTGCGCATCAATCCCGAACCAATCGTTCTCGAAGGCTCGTGTCACGCCCTTGACGATCCATGGATCGCCGTCTTCATCCCAGGTCTCGCTCATCCTATCTGTCTAGCCTTGGGCGCGCGCTTGCGCCACGGAGACGACATGCCCCTTCCGCTTTCTGCGATACCCTCCGCGCCTCACGAGAATGAGCCTGCGAACGCATTCCATGAGAGCCCCGATACGCTGGCTCTGCTTGCACGGCGACGCTCGACCAAGCTCATGCATCTGGCGGCGCCGGGCCCAAATGCGGAAGAGCTCGATGCCCTGATCAAGCTCGCCGCGCGCGTCCCTGACCACGGCAAGCTGGGACCATGGCGGTTCGTCGTCATCGATGGTGAAGCCCGGGATCGCGCCAGCGCCGCCCTAGAGCAGGTAATCCGCAACGATGAAGGCGTCGACGATGCACGCCGCGACTTCGTGCGGGGTTGGTTCAATCGCGCACCGACATGCGTGATGGTGGTGTCGTCACCGCGTCCTAGTCCGAAGGTGCCCGAGTGGGAGCAGATTCTGTCAGCAGGCGCTGTGTGCTTCAACTTGATCTTGGCCGCGCACGCGCTTGGCTTTGCCGGAAGCTGGCTGACCGAATGGCCCACGTTTGACGAACGTGCACGCACTGCACTCGGGCTTGCCAGTCAAGAGCGCGTTGCAGGATTTGTTTATCTCGGGACGCCGACAAAGGGCGCTGCCGAGCGCGTGCGTGCCGACGTCAGTGCACGGATTTCACGGTACTAAGCGTACGCGACGCCGCTTTGGACGACGGACGAGTTTCATTCGCGTCGATCCAGCATTGTGCCACGGGGCTCCAATAGCGACCCTGGCCGAATGCGAGCACATATTGGTCCGGCCGCTCGCCTATCCGGCGTTCGATCCAGTCCAAAATCTCGTTCGTGATGCGGACGTCGGCCTCACTGTCATTGCGGGCGGGCGCCGGAATGACGGGGCTCCAATGCACGACCACGCGCCGATCGCCGTCCAAGAATGGCACACAGGCCACGATGGGGCGTTGGCTGAGCCGCGCCAAGCGCGCTGTGCCGGTTGCGAACGTTTGCGAGGCGAAACCTGCGAATGGCCGGGTATATCCGCCGGCGTGATGCGAGCCCCAAGCGGCGTCCGTTGCGATGATCACAGCGCCGCCCGGATCGCGAAGGTGGTGCAGCAGCCTCACGAGGAACGACTTCCCCTCCACATCGGCGATATCAACCTCGCCGTTGCGGACAACTTCGATTCCGCTACGCATCTCTCGCATTTGGATGCGAATGCGGAGCCCCAGCGCCGATTTGATCTTCGTCATCGGCGCGACGACAGTCGCCAGCCTGCGAGAGATGACTTGCGGCATATAGAGCGCCGTCATCGCGCCGCGCGAAAAGTGCCCTGTTGCAATGATAAATGACTGATTTGGATCATCGAGCAGCGCTGGCGCGCCGCGCATCTCGACTGTCCAGTCACTCGTATCTTCGCGCTTTGAAGCGATCCTTGCCGCGATCAGGTGGTCATGGAAGGGCCGGCCGATCCATTTGGCGGCGATAGCGCGCGCCTCTTTTCGCTGCGCGGGGAACGTCGAGCGCATAACCTGCTGGGCGCGCATACCCAACGGCGAAACGATCAGCAGCGATTGAACGGTGTCCGCAAGCCCAGCCCCCCACGACCGGGGCAGATGCCGCCCCGCCCAGCCAAGACACGCAAAGAGAACAGCCCGGAACGCCTCCATGACTTGCGTCAGGCCGCCGCGGCAATTGTGCAGCGCCTCACGTCTCACTGAACGTAATCCATCCAGCATATTTGAGCCTTCGAAAGAAGTTCTTTGAAGCAACAAGCGCGCCATGGCGACCGCTGTTAGTAGTAGCCGTTGCGGCAAATCCTTTGCATATGAACGCCTGCTCGATCCGTGGCGGCGCGAGCGCTCGGAGTTAACCAGTGGCCCTTAAGAGGATCGCCTTTGGCGTTGCGACCCTTTCGGCCGCGCGCATCTTCCAGTTAGCATCGAGTTTCGTCGCGATCCCGTTCCTTGCACGCATGCTCACGCCGGAAGATTTCGGCCTCGCCGCACTCGCGCTCTCCATGGTTATGTTCTTCACGATGATCGGCGACGCTGGCCTTGGCCGCTCGCTGGTGCGCGTCGACGCAAAGGACACCGAAGCTTGGTCCAGCGCCTTCTGGGCCAGCGTACTGTTGATGCTGGCGCTGTCGGGCATCTTCTTTCTGCTGTCATGGCCTGCGGCGACGTTCTTCAACGAGCCACGACTCGCGCCCATCATGATGACGCTCGCGCTCGCGCCGCTTCTGATGGGCATCGCGGAAATCCCAGCGGCGGCACTGCTGCAAAAAGAAAAGTTCCAGTGGCTCGCGGGCGCTGAGTTCGCTGCCGCCATGGCGGGGATCGTTGTTGCGCTCGTCGTCGCCTTCAAGGGCGGCGGCGCCTGGGCGCTGGTCTGGCAGCATCTCACACAACGCATCGTAAAAGGCATCGTCGTCCAACTTGCGAGCCGGCTCTACCCGCGCCTGGTGCTCAATCTTGAAAAACTCAAGGAGCACCTGCGTTTCATGCTGGATACAGCGGCATGGTCGATGACCATGTTCGTCAACCGCCAGGCGGATACGCTTATCGTCGGCAAGTTTCTCGGCGCCGCAACACTCGGCCTTTACAACATCGCAGTCCGCATCATGCAGCTGCCGGTCAGTATCCTCGGCGGATCACTGCATAGCGTCGTCTATCCCCGTTTCGTCACGCTGCGAGACGACAACAAAGCGCTCCGCGAGCTCGTGCTCTTCACGACCATGGCGCAAGCAGTTCTCGTCTTCCCGGCGGTCGCAGCGGTGGCAGCGGCGAGCCATGCCTTCTTCACGCTCCTCCTCTCCGAGCGCTGGCAAGCATCGGGCGAGATTTTCACGCTGCTCGCGGGCGCGGCCGCCATTCAAACTGTCGTCGCGATCAACGGATCCTTGCTTCAGGCGATCGGCCGCACCGGCGCGCGCTTGCGCCTAACGGTCGAATACGCGGTGCTGTGGACGATCTCGGCGCTCGCGACCGCGCCCTTTGGCATTCATGGCGTCGCTCTGGGTTGCACAGTGACAACCCTGCTTTACCTGCCACGCCTACTGCACCTTTATTTACGCCCCATCGAGTGCTCACCGATGGACTTCATGCGCGTGCTCGGCCCGCCAACGTTGGTGGCGATCGCGCTCTTCATCGGTCACCGCACGCTGATGCGCACGATCGATGTAGGCCTCTGGACCGAACTCGGCATCGTGATCGTGGAGACGCTGGTTGCCTACTGCGCACTACTGCTCTTTCAGCGTCGAGAGATCATGGGCCAGTTGCGGAACGTTCGCGCCATGCTTTCTCCAGGCGCCGCAGCTTAGCCGCGCGAGCGATACGTCGCCACGCCCTGATCGGGCAGCCACAAGCCTTCTGGCGGCGCGCCGGTTTGCCAGAAGACGTCGATCGGCATCCCGCCACGCGGATTCCAGTAGCCGCCGATACGCAGCCATGTCGGACTTATCGCTTCGATCACCCGCTTGGCGACATGCAGAGTGCAATCCTCGTGGAACGCGCCGTGATTGCGGAAACTCTGCAGGAACAACTTCAAGCTCTTGGATTCAGCGATCCAGTCTTGCGGCGCATAGTCGAGCACCAGGACGCCAAAGTCCGGTTGGCCGGTAACAGGGCAGATCGATGTGAATTCAGGCGCGGTGAACCGCGCAAGATAAAGTGTGCCCGGATGCGGGTTCGGCGCGCGTTCAAGCCGCGCCTGATCGGGGCTCGTTGGAATAGACGCCGCTTGGCCGAGTTGAGTGAGACCTTCGCTCATGCCTCCGCCTACCCTGCGCAAGGGCGTGACCACAAGTCTTCACACCGCGCTTCGGCAGGAATGTCACAGCAATCGCGCACGACGTTTCGCCTGAAATCACGTCAAACCGGGATAAGTGCGCCGCCAAATTAGGCGACCTCATCGATAGTGGCGCCCGAAGCGGTCGTGCCGTCTTTGCCGCTCTCTTCTCGTTCGAAAGCATCTTTTGAGGCCCACAGACTCGGTGGGTCCGTGCAAACGAAGCAAGCGGGGAAGACAAATGATCAAGGGTGCAAAACTGTTGGGGCTGGCCGCTGCGGCCGGCGCGATCATGGCTGGCGGCACAGCCCAAGCCGAGACTGACGTCTCATTTAACGTCGGGATCGCGACGGACTATATTTTCCGCGGCATCGACCAAACCGGGTACTATGACGAGGGCCAAGCGTTCGGCGGCGTCGATGCAACGAGCGGCTCATTCTATGCTGGCGCATGGATCAGCAACACTGGTCCCAACCCCGCGCAATTCATTGAATATGACCTCTATGCGGGATGGAAGCCTGTCGTGGGCCCGGTCACGTTCGATCTCGGCCTCATCTACTACGGCTACACCGACAGCGACTTGGGAGACGAGTCCGAACTCAGCACCTACGAACTCAAAGGCGCGGCCTCGATCGCCACCGGCGGCGCCACCTGGGGCGCCGCCGTATATTGGACGCCGAACTTCAGCGGCGACTTTGATGGATCCGACGACAATGGCGGCTTCTACTATGAAGCCAACGCCGCCTACACGTTCTCAAACAACGCCACACTCAGCGGCGCCATCGGCGCAGCCGAAGTCGACGACTACACAATCGATAGCTACACGACCTGGAACGTCGGCGTGAGCTATCCGATCATTGAAAATCTGCTGATTGATGCGCGCTACATCGACACTGACGATGACGCATATGCATTCGGCTATGCAGGCGATCGCTTGATCGGCACGCTGAAGGTCACCTTCTGACCTTTCGCTCTCTCGAAGTGTAATGATCCATTCGTGGAGCGGCGGCGTGCTTTGTGCGCGGCGCCGCTCTGCGTTGTGGCGTGCACGCAACACTCCAGGATACCTCATCGAATCTATCCGAAGTCGTCATACTGCTTAACCAGTCGTTTACGTTACCAATCCATTTTCCAACGCACGCGGGCACGCCGCGCAGTCACGAAGGAATCTGACTATGAAGAAGGTCATTGGTCTCGCCTTGTTGGCGACGGCTGCGGGCGCGGGTGTTGCCAGCGCCGAAGGCACCGTTTCCGCAAACATTTCATTTACGAGCGACTACGTTTTCCGCGGCATCTCGCTCGCCGACAACGGCCCAGCGATCCAGGGCGGCTTCGACTACGTTGCTGACGCTTGGTACGCAGGCGTTTGGGGCTCGAACGTCACCGAAGGCGTCGAAATGGACGTCTATGCTGGCTTCACGCCGTCGACGGGCCCGATCGATTGGGACCTCGGCGTCATCGGCTATTTCTACCCGGGCGCAGACGATGACGGCGCCGAGTTCGACTATTATGAATTGAAGGGCGCCGCCGGCCACGACTTCACCGAGCAGTTCAACGCTGGTCTCGCCGCCTACTACGCGCCGGAAAACTTCGGCGACACGGGCGATGCGCTCTATCTCGAAGTGAACGCTGCCTATCAGGTCAATCAAGCCTTCACGATCAACGGCGCCTACGGCAACCAAAGCGTTGAAGAGCCGGCCGGCCCGGGCACGGAAGATGATTACAACACCTGGAATGTCGGCGCCGCTTGGGCGATGCACGGCTTCCAAGTCGACCTGCGTTACCACGACACCGACATCGACGAAGGCACGGACATCGCCAACTATGCTTACGGCGACTCCAGCCACGACAGCGCGTTTGTCGTCACGATCGGCCGCGAACTCTAAGCTTCGCGCTCATCAAATCGGAACGGCCGCTCTATTGAGCGGCCGTTTTGTTTTTGAGCCCAAGATAAAGCGAACACGAGACGATCCAACCGAGAACGCTGGCTTCCAGCGCACGCTGGTAGAGCCCAACTTGCGGCGATGCTGCATCCATAATGCCGCCAAGACCAACAAGCGCACCGACAGCGGCGATGAATGCAACGACCGCGAGCCAGGCTGCGCCAGGCCACTTCCAAGCAGCCAATCCCAACACAATCAGCGTCAACGGTGCGAGCAAATAGCCAGCTAAGCCGACGAGTTCATGCATCACTTGCGAAAAGCTCGGATTATCGGGCCGACAGCCATAGTCGCACGGGAAGAATGCCGAGCCGACATAGCCGATCGAAAACAGAAAGACGCCTACAAACCCCAACGTCGCCAGAACCGACCTCGGCGCCGCGCGCCAAGCGAAATACGCAAACGCGCAGATCAAAACGCCAATAGGCAAGAACCCCATCCAGCTCACGTGCCAGCCATAAGGAGCGCCGTTCGCGCCAAGTTCTGAAATGTATTGCGCGACATGATCGTATCCGTCGAACGACGCGCCGCCGATAAGCACCATAGCCACAAGCCAGGCCGCACCTAGCAGGCCAGTAATCATCGCGAGCTTGCCGTTCATGCCGGCCATTTCGGCGCGCGGCTCACCATACCCGGCGTCTTGCGTCCCAGGACGCCGCCAATGAACGTCGCGCCCTCGATGGCGCGATCAAGATCGACGCCGGTGTCGAAGCCCATGCGGTTGAACATGTAGAGCAAATCTTCAGTCGGCACGTTGCCCGCGGCGCCCGGCGCAAAGGGGCAACCGCCAATCCCAGCGAGCGAACCATCGAGCACGCGCACGCCCTCTTCGACCGCCGCAACCGCGTTCGCCAGGGCTGTGTTGCGCGTGTTGTGGAAGTGCGCGCGCAATTGAACGTGCGAAGGAAGCGATGCCTTCACCGCACGAAAGCGCGCGTGCACGTCACTTGGCGAGGCAACACCTATCGTGTCTGCTAGAGCCAACTCAAAAATGCCTTCGGCAAAGCAACGCTCCGCCACCTCAACCACCCGCGCGACCGGCACTTCACCATCGAAGGGGCACCCGAACGCCGTCGATACAGTCGCCGAAAGCCGCGCGCCGCCAGCTTTCGCCGTCGCGGCAACATCCGGCCAGACATTGAAGGTCTCGTCGACGCTGCCGCCATTGTTGCGGATGGAAAAACTGTCCGATGCACAGAAGACGTAATTGATCTCCTTGGCGCCCGACGCGAGCGCGCGCTCAACGCCGCGCAGATTGAGCGCCAGCGCGATGAACGTTGCGTCGTCGCGCGTAGGCACGCCAGCGAAGATGGCGTCGCCATCCGCCATCTGAGGAACTTTCTTCGGATTGACGAAGCTGCCCGCCTCCAAACGTCGAAAGCCTGCCGCTAATATGTGATCGATCAGCGCAAGCTTGTTTTCGGTCGAGACAATATCCGACTCGTTCTGCAACCCGTCTCGCGGGCTGACTTCAACAAGCTCAAGCTTTTCCTTCGCCACTTCGATCTCCGAACGCGGGCAGCGCCCAACCATAATGTATGGCGCCAGCGCGCAATCCAAAACCCGCGAGCGCCCCGGCCACCCCCGCCCAAAGCGGTGGAACCCCAGCATAAAGCAGGGCCACGAACCCAGCGGCAGAAAGCAGGGCGGCCGACATGGTGATTTCGCGCTTGAGGAGCGCGGAGGGCTGTTCAGCCAGTACATCGCGGATGACACCGCCAAAGCAAGCCGTCAGCACGCCCATCGCGACCGACACAAACGGCCCTACGCCAAAGGAAAGCGCCTTTGCAGCGCCGATCACCGCGTAAGCCGCCAACCCAACCGCATCGAGCCAAATCAGTGTTTTCAACCGTGCGATGCGTGGCGCGGCAAGCCACACCACCACCGCCGCCAGCAGGCCGATCCCCAGATATGTTGCGTTGTCGATCCAGAACACCGGCGCGTCAATCAACAGATCGCGCAACGTTCCGCCGCCGATACCGGTTACGACCGCAAAGAACCAGAACGTGATGATGTCCTGCTTGTCGCGCGCTGCGGCCAGCGCGCCGGTGAGAGCAAAAACCGTGAAGCCGGCATAATCGAGGGCCGGAGGCAGCATCGGGAGGGACTCAGAACCAAACACACGCGCACCCTGACGCGTTTGCGCTGAATCGGTCCACCCTGCGCGGCGTCATGTATGGAGGCGCCGACATGTTCTTCGCCGAATCCCTGGGTCCCGCGATCACCAGCCGCACCGGTGCGGCGCTATTCGAGCATGTGCGTTTAAAGCTCGGGGCGAGGTCTTCCGCCTCCACCGATGAATTGCGCGCGATCGTCACCGAGTTCATCCGCGGACGAAGGCTGATCCTTACACCGGACGCCGCCATCCAATACCTCGCCATGAACGGGCGCCTTGCGCAGCAAGACGCTCGCACCTTCCGCCTAGCCGCTTAAGCCTTGCAAAGCCTCATGGCCGACCGATAGTGGCGACCATGAAAGCACAAGCCATGACCGCATTCGGCGCGCCTTTGACGCCGATGGACCTAACGCCTCAAAAACCCGGCGCCGGTGAAGCTTTAGTGCGCGTGACGCGCGCGGGCCTATGCCACTCCGATCTCCATATTCACGATGGCTATTTCGATTTCGGCGACGTCCGTCAGCCGGTGGCGATGAATATGCCCGCAGTGTTGGGGCATGAAATCGAAGGCGAGGTCGCAGAATTTGGCGAAGGCGTTGATGGGCCCGCCGTGGGTACGCGCGTTGCCGTTTATCCTTGGCTTGGCTGCAACGCGTGCGACACATGCCGCGCGGGCGATCAACAACTCTGCATCGCGCTGCCACGCCGCTCACTTGGCGTCGCCCAATGGGGCGGCATGGCCGAATACGTCCACGTTCCGTTTGCCGATGCGATGATCCCATTGGGCGATCTCACACCGGGGTTGGGCGCACTCGCCATGTGCTCCGGCCTTACCGCGTATTCCGCTTTGAAGAAAATCGGAACGCCGCCGCCAGAACAGCCCATCTTGTTGCTCGGTATGGGCGGGGTTGGTCTGATGGCGATGGCGCTGGCAAAGAGCGTGTTACCCAACCCAATCATTGCCGCGGACATCGACGCAACCAAACGCGAAGCAGCGCTTCGCTATGGCGCGGTTGAAGCCATCGAGCCCAACGCCGACGCCTGGCAGAGCGCCATGTCGCGGCACGGGCCAGCTATCGCCGCAATCGATTTCGTCGGCGCGCCGGCAACGTTCGGTTTCGGCACAGCCGCGCTCCGTCGCGGTGGCAAATACATCATCGTTGGACTATTCGGCGGCAAGGTCGCCCTGCCGCTGGCGTCGCTGCCGCTTAAGCCCTTCTCGATCACAGGATCATATGTCGGCCGACTCGACGAGGCGCGCGAACTCATAACGCTTCTGCGTGCTGGCGCTGCGCCAGCACCGCCGATGCAGGAGCGCCCGCTCGAAGAGGCCAACAGCGCCATCGACGATCTGCGCGCAGGAAAAGTGCTCGGACGCGTTCTGCTACGCCCCTGACGGGTGGACGAGCCCAGGCGTTTTGCGCCATACCCCGAACCGCGCGAGCGTGGCGAAACCGGTAGACGCAGCGGACTTAAAATCCGTTTGCCGCAAGGCAGTGCGGGTTCAAGTCCCGCCGCTCGCACCACTCACAAACCAGCCAGACGTTCCTCGACGAGCGCGAGCCGTTTCGCCGACGGCTGCACCGCGCCGAGTGGCGGCACGATGAGCGTTGACTCTTGCGTTACGCGCGCCTCGGCCAAACGGCGGAGTGGCAACGTCTCCACCTGAGCGGCCCCAATTGGCAGCGTTGCCGCGCAGTACACCGTCACAAGATGATCCGGCGGATACTCTTCCATCAGCACTTCGGCCAGGAGTGCGATGCGTCGCGGATCAGACTCGAACACTCGCAACGTACGATCACCCACCAGCGCGATCTGCCACAACATCAACACTGCGTGTGGATCGAAGCGGCGCTCGTTGACGACGAAATCCGTCGCTTCGAAGCTCTGGCAACCGATCCAGCCTGGATCGAAGCCGAGATCGGCAAACACGCACGCGTCCGCCGAGACCGCAGGCAGCATTTCCGCCGCAAACCCCTCGGCGCGTGCACGTTTCACGCTCTCGTGAGACGGATACACATAGACGCCTGGGTGTCCGTAAAAGGCCGCGCACACGCGCTTGCCTTCGCGCACAGCGCCCAAAATCGTTCCAATCATGGCCTCGTAAGTGTCGCTACGCGCAGTGTCATGACCATAGAGATGTTGCAGCGACACGACGTTTGCGTTCAAGGAATGCACGAAGTTCTGCGCCAGCTTATCGCCGACGACCTCAAACACGATATCCGCAGTTTCGATATGGTGCCGCGCTTCAATCGTACATTGGTTAGCGATTTTAATGCCCGTACCGACGACCACCAGACTTCCGCGCGCCATCACAACCTCACAATCTGAGTGAATCCACTTCCGCTTCCGCGAGCAGTTCTTTGAGCAAATCCTGAACTGTGACCGGCGCAAAGGTCGCGGGCGCACCACCATCCAATTGCGCGATCAGCGCATCCCTGGTCGCGGCCATGTCACCCAAATCGGCGGCCTCAAGCACACTCAACAATCGCCGCGCTATAGAAAAAGACCCAAGCGCCAGTTCGACCTGCGCCAGTTCCAAGAGCCCGCGCGACAAGCAAGGCTGCATGCCCAGCAACGTGCTCTGGCGTATGCCGCGCAACAGCACCTGCTTGGCCGCCACCCACTCCCCCAACAAACGCAGATCATTGCCGACTTCGATCGCTGCGTGAGCGTTCGTACGACGATCGCCCACCTCACGAGAAAGGTCATATGCCTCCTGATGGTGCGACAGTGCGCTCTTCATGTCCTCACGGAGCGCAAATAGCGTCCCCAATCGCCGGTGCAGCACTGCCCTGAACTGGAGGTGCAGCAGCGATTCCTCTAACCGCAGGCTCATCTCATAGTTTTCCTGCGCGTCCCTGGTCCGCTGTTCGAACGCAGCCAAATCTCCAGCATAAAGATGCGCCGCCATCATCCCAAACGGATCGCCCACCTGGCGCGCCAAACGATAGCCACGTTTAACGTGGCTCCGCGCCGTGTCGATCTTGGTGAAAAGAAGATGCAGAGCCGAGAGCGAAACGCTGGCGTAGCAGCATCCACGCAGATCCCCAACGCGATCACGAATAGCGAAAGCCTCTTCGTAATGCGTGTTAGCCTGCTCAAACTCCCCTCGCATGTGCGCGAGATTGGCCATCGCATGGTGCGCATGCGCGCGCGGCAACTCAGCACCGCCCTGCGATGACAAAACCCAAGAGGCGGCGGCGGCGACGCCTTCCGTGTCGCCCTGATGCACGAGAAAATTTGCGCGCACCGCCGCGAAATGGGTTTTGAGACCCGCATCGGCGACGTCCGCCGAGAAGAGTTCCACCGCCTCGCGGAACAACGAGCGGGTATAGAGAAAATAGCAACAAGCCTCGATGCAATCGCTGATCAGCGCATGTTCGGCTGATTTCACCGCATGCAGCCACGCCGCGCGCACTTCCAGAAAGTCCAGTCGCAATTGCTCCAGCATGGCGACACGCGCCTCGGAAGAGCGCCCCAGCATGTTGGTGCGCACCTCGTGCAAAAAATAGTGCGCATGCTGGCGGCGCACTATGGACTCGGCGGCTGGATCCAGCTTGCCGCGCGCATATTCCCTCACCATGACGTGCATGGCAAAGCGCCCAAGCGAACTTTTGACGATCAGTCCTTTTCGCTCGAGTTCGAACAACACCCGAACGTCTACGCCCGCAGCGTCGGCGGCGGCGACGGTATTGAATGAGTTCGAAAAGATCGAAAGCCGCGCTAGCGCTCGCTGCTGATCGGGGTTCAATAGTCGCCACGATCCGTCAAAGACGCCGCGTAAAGTCTGCCGCTGATCGCGCGCGTTCTCCGGCGAAAGAAAGCCGACGCTGGATTCAATCCGCTCAAGGATTTCCTCCAGCGACAGCAGCAACGACCACTGAGCCGTTAGCCTCAACGCCAGCGGCGAGCCGTCTACTATTCTGCATATTTCCTTAAATGCCGGAAACTGCGCTGCATCGACATTGAATGCCGCATCACGTTGCCGCGCTTCATGCACGAATAGTTGCAGCGCAGGCGAAGAACCATTTTGCAAGGACGCGTCATCCGGCGGGGCAAACCCGTTCAAAAATAACGGCAGCTCGCCCGGAAAACCTAGAGGCTCGCGGCTCGTGACCAACACCGAAAGGCGTGGGCACTCGCGCAATAGCTCTGCAACGAACTCCGCTTTGCCAGCCATCGTCTCGGCGTTGTCGAGGACGAGCAGCATATACTTGTCGCGCAGATACTCGACGATCTGCTCTTTGGGCTTGCCGCCAACGTGCAATTGAAGCCGCAACGCAAGCGCCAAAATGTTGAGCGGCTCCGCGCCTTCAGCGACAGTTTCGAAAGAGGCAAAACAGACCAATTGGTGCTGCGAGCGCTCAGCTGCGATCTGCTGCGCAACACGCGTCTTCCCATTTCCGCCTGGGCCGACCAGCGTTGCAGTGCGGGAGGCGTCGAGCTTGCCAGACACGTCGGTGAGTTCGCGCGTCCGTCCGAAAATCGGGCCGGAAACGCCCTGACCGCCAGGACCATCCGCGAGCAAAGTTCGCAATGGCGGGAACTCGTTGCGCTGCAGGTCCGGATGAACCAAAGCCGCCAAATGAAGTGGCTCAGCAATGCCCTTAAAGCGGCACGCGCCATGATCGACGAGCGCAGCGCCGTCCGGCGCGCGATAGCGCTCGGCAGCGGTTCGGCTCACGACGATCTGACCACCCCAACCGCTCGACATGATGCGTGCGGCGCGGTTGGCGACGACGCGGTCGACTTGACCTGAGCCATCGTCTTCGCCCGAATGCACGCCCATGCGCAGAGCAAGGCCGCCAACCTCGCTCCAGTCGGTTCGCTGCACCTCAAGCTGAAGATCAAGCGCGCACTGCAATGGATTGCCCGATGAAAAGGTTGCGAACAGACCATCGCCGGCGCGATCCCGAATGAGGCCGTCATGGCGCGTGACGGCCTCCTCGATCAACGAGTCCAGCCGCGCGATGGCAATCTGCATATGCGCCGGGTTCCGCTCCCAGCGTTCGGTGCTGCCTTCGATATCTGCAAAAAGATACCCAACCGGCGACCCTGACGAGCTCATCGCGTTCTCCTCGCGAGTAGAGCCGCCGGATGGGACCTGGCTATTACTCGGGCTTGGTCGTTCTCGTGAGACCAAGAACGAAGCATACCGGCTCCGCCCCGCCGATCAATTTTTTGATCCGCGCTTCGTCGCCGGCGTTCAGAGCCGCCTTTTCTTCGCCACTGAGCCCGAACGCGCGCATTACGCGCTCCTTGTTCTCGGCGAAGCTACGCTGCAGCGACATGTCCAGAGACATCGCGCTGAACATCTGCATGGTTGCAGTCGTCATGTTCCACTCCTCCATCATCGATCTCGAACTGAAAGTCGGGATCGGTGATCCAGACCGGCCGGGAGAGCCCAAGCCGTTCGAGAATTCGCTCTGCTGAGTTGATCGCGCCTTCTACCCAGCCATTCCGCTGAGCGTACGCCTCGCCACAAATGTAGAGGTCGAGGTTTGGATTCGGCTGGCGCATCCATGGCCGAATTTTCCAGCTTTGCATGTTGGGCGTCCAGGCATGCCACGCCGCGCCATAGGGATCGGCGCCCCAATCGAAATAGAGTGCGCCTTCAGGACGTGGCGTGTTGGCAACAGCGTGCACCGTCGCGAGTTGGCTGCGCAGTGAGGCCACCATCGCCTCGCTGGCAACGAGCGCTTGTGCATCGGCCTCGTCTGCGGACGCCGACGCGAACGACGCGCCGCTTTCGTTCAACGGCCCCCAAAAATTCGCCAACCCATCGTCTGCGTACGCGCCCATCAGCAAGGCTGTGTCTTCGGGCGCCGCTTTGGCGAAATGGTAGCATTGCTGCATCGGCAGATCGGTGTATCGCGCCGAGATTTGCGTTGGCCCATTCGCGCCGCTCCACCACGCACGCTCATAGGAAAGAAAAATCTTACAAGAGCGGATCGGGGCCACCGCGCGATCGCGCACGTGTTTAAAAATGGCGGCGTCCTCAAAGAGATCAGGCGCCATTGCAATCAGCTGCAGCGCGCGTTGCGGCAGCGCCAACACTACACGGCGCGCATACTCGACCCGCCTCTCCTCGCGCTCCGTCGCGAACGCCAGCTCAAAGCCATCGCCGGCGCGCGCCACGGATAGAAGTCGGTGAGAACGCGCGAGAAAGACGCCTGCGTCCATCGCACGCCTTGCAAGCTCCTCGGGCAATTGTTGGTAACCATCGCGCAGACGAAAGCCTTGCCCATCACCGATTTCATGCAAAATACTCCAGATACCGTCGAACGCGTTCAGATTTCTGAAGAGCGCTGAAGTCCCAAGCGTTGAAATGAGTAGCGCGTGGGCTTCGTTGCCGATGGCATCGACAAACACACTCCAAAGACTGAAAACCTCAAGCGGCCGCCCATTGTGCCGTTGCGTCCGCAACCAATCGAACGTCCGATTGGCTGAACGCGGGGGATCGCGGTTGACCGGCCACATGTCCGTCGCCCCGGGGACGATCTGCTCAAGCGCATAGAGCAGCACCGCTGCAGGGCCTCCCCCACGCGCTTTGGGATCGAGCGCGAACGGAAAATCCGAAACGGAAAAATCGCTCTCCGGCAGCCAGCGCCCGCGAACGAACTGCCCAACCCGCGAAAACTGAACCGGCTCGCTCGGCAGTGCCAGATGCTCGACCAGAGCGCTGACGTTTTTCTGGAGCGCGCGAAAGAACATACCGCCGATTTCGGCCGGGAGTTGGGCGCCCTTCACCGGCGTCGACCACAGCCGCCCACCGATCCGCTCGCTCGCTTCATAAAGCGCGACCTCTTCGTGCTTGGAAGCCGACAGACGGTAGGCGCAATAGCAGCCACTCACCCCACCGCCGATGATCGCAACATCCCGCAAGTTCGCAGCTCCTCACCCGCGAACTCTTCGTACCACTCAATCTAAAGTTGTTCTATAGCCACACTGCTATTTATACGTGCATATCTCATTCGGCGGCTCCACCCTTGATTGCATTAAGGCACGGCGCGCCCGAGCGCTCACCGGTACCTCTGAAAGCCCACGACTTAGGGCGATGTCCTTGAGGCTTCGGCCGGAGATCACCTTCTCTGCCAAAATCAGCTCGCACTCGCTGAGATCGTGGGTGTCGTGGGCTTCATTCTGCATAGCGCCGCTCCAATGCCCCGAGCATGACGGCGAGCCAACTGGCCTCGCTACGTGAAAGTTCACACACCGCTTGGCGCTACGGTTGGCCAGATGGGGAAATCGCTCCAGATAAAGTCAGATGATCATAAAAACGCTGTCCCCAGAAGAAGCGCGCCAGCGCCTCCGTGAGGTGCGTATACTTGCCGATGTCGCGCGCTTCGATCTCGACGCCCTCGCCGCAAACGCCACATGGAAAGAGGTCGAGCCGGGCGAAGAAGTGGTTTCACACCTCACGCGCGATACCCACGTCTTCTTCGCCGTCGAAGGCACTTTCAACGCCAAGCTTCAAACCGCGCACGGGCGCCAAGTTGCCATCCGTCAAATGACAGCCGGCTCGCACTTCGGCGAAATCGCTGCGCTTACCAATACGCCGCGCTCGGTTTGGGTAGTCGCTGAAACGGCTGGTCTCGTCGCGGAATGCCCCGCCGAGGCGTTCTCTGATCTGCTTGCACGCAGCGGGTCGTTTGCGCTCGCTGTCGCTGCGCATCTTGCGCGCAATGTCGTGGCGCTAACAGACCGTGTGTTCGAACTCGCAGCGCTGGAAATGCGCTTTCGGGTCTACGCCGAATTGTTGCGTTTAGCCGCTGCTGGAGAGCAGACAAGCGACGGAGTGTTGATCCGAGAAGCGCCGACGCACGAAGCCATCGCGTCCGCGGTCGGCGCCCAGCGCGAAGCCGTGAACCGGGAACTACGCAACTTGGCCAAAGCTGGCGTCATCCAGCAAACCAAACGTGAGCTGCTGATCATCGACATCGAGCAGCTGCGCGAGTCTTTGCATCGCCGCGCTGGCGCGACGACGTCGGAAGCGGTCGATTGGCGCCTTTGAAGCACGCCGCCCGCCTGCTAAAACCCGCGTCGTGAACGGCCACCCACTCGACAACCCGATTTGGAACGCGCTCAACTCGCGCCTCTCGCATTTTGGCGAAGGCGGCGCCGACGCAAAGCGCTTCGTCTTAGACGTTAGTCCATTCGCAGCGGCAGCAGACGCCTCGCCCGCTGCGATCGCTTCGCTGGGTGCGCTTGTGCCGGAAGCAAGCGAGATATCTCTGCTGCAAGTCGCGCCACCGGCGCCGCCGCCTGGCGTCATCGTGAACATGAGCGCGCTCGGTGTGCAGATGGTGGCGCGCGCCATAACGAAGAACGAAAAGCCCTTCGCCATCGAACAGCTTGGCGATGACAACGCCGCCGAAATGCTAGCGCTTGCAACGCGCACCAAACCGGGACCATTCCGCACCCGCACCCATGCGCTAGGCCGTTTCGTCGGCATCCGCGACAACGGCGTTCTCGTCGCGATGGCGGGCGAACGTTTGCAGACGGAGGGTTTTATCGAGATCAGCGCGGTGTGCACGCATCCCGACTATCGAGGGCGCGGCTATGGGGCTGCCCTGATGCGCACGGTCGGCGCACGCATCATCGCAGATGGCGCAACGCCCTTCCTCCACTCCTACGCAGACAACACGACCGCGATCGCGCTCTACAAAAGCCTAGGCTTTGAACAACGGTGCGAAGTGATCCACGCGGTCTGGGTGCGCGCATGAATTGGCTGCGCGCGTTCTGGCGCCACACACCGCTCGTGTTCGCGCTGACTGCCGGACTGGGCCTAGGCGTCACCCTCGCGCTTACAGACAATGGCTTTGCCGCGCTGACGCGGACGCTCATGGCGTGGGACGTTGCTGTTGGCGTCTATCTTGGCATGGTTTGGCTGCAGACGCGCTCAGTTACCTCGCAGCGCATGATCGAGCATGCAGCCCGCGTCGATGAAGGCCGCTACTTCGTTCTCTTCGTATCCATCGGAGGTGTTCTCGCCAGCCTGACCGCCATCATCCTCGAACTTCAAGCCAAGCTAGAGCCTGGAATGAGTAAGAGCGCGCACGTGGCATTCGTATTTCTGACTGTCGCGCTATCGTGGCTCTTTGTGCACACCAGCTTCGCCAAGCACTATGCACATGACTTTTATGGCCCCGCCGAAGGCGGTGGCGTGCGCGGCGGTCTTATCTTCCCTGGCGGTGAAGAACCTGACTTCAGCGACTTCATGCACTTCGCATTGGTGATTGGCGTCGCGGCGCAAACGGCGGACGTTCAGATTTCTGCAAAGCCAATCCGGCGGATCGTGACGCTACACGGGATCCTGGCGTTTGTGTTCAACACCGTCATCCTGGCGCTGACCATCAATTTAGCGGCGGGCCTCTTCAACTAGCGTCGTTTACGTCCTCAGCCTCGACCCCGCGCGCACGAATAAGCGCGATCAAATCGTTCGCGGCCTTTTCGAGCGCAACCGGATCAGCCGAGCGCGCCACCAGGTGCAGCCCAAAGCTGTCCGGCGGCGCAAACCACGGATAAGAGCCGAACGAAACCGCGCCTTCCGTCGCGACCTCAAGCGCCTCCAAATCAGCAGCGATATCGCCTTCGCGCACGCTCCTGCCGCGGATCGTTCTTGAACGCACCACTGCGCCGCCCTCAATGCGATGGCCGATATCGGTCAGCATTCCGCGCACGATCGAAGGCACGCCAGCCATGACGAACACGTTGCCAATCTGAAATCCTGGTGCTCGCGAAACTGGATTGGCGATGAGTGACGCGCCGTCCGGAATGCGCGCCATCCGCAAACGCGACTCGTTCAAGTTCGTCGCACCTTTGTAGTGCGCTTCCAAAATGGCGCGCGCATCGTCGCGCACATCGATGCGCACTCCGAACACTGCGGCCATCGCATCAGCCGTCTTGTCGTCGTGCGTGGGACCGATGCCGCCGGTGGTGAAGACGTAATCGTATTTGGCGCGGAGCGCGTTCACGCCTTCGATGATGTCCTCGGGGATGTCCGCTACGACACGCGCCTCAGCCACCTGCACACCAAGCGGCGCCAAGAACTTAGCGATAGCCTGCAAGTTGATATCTTGCGTGCGGCCCGAAAGGATCTCATCTCCGATCAGCAGAACGGCGGCTTTGACTTGGCGTTGCGTCATGAGCGCAAGTTAGCACAAGCGCTGGAGAAACGAGATGAGTGAGCCCGATTATGTCCGGCAATTGACCGAGCGCCAGCAGGGCGCCCTGCCGGGATATCTAGGGCTCGAATGGCTGGAAGCACGCCCCGGCTTCGTCAAAGGCCGCTTCGATGTGAAGCCGCACCATCTGGCGCCGAACACGTTCCTCCACGCGGCAAGCGTGATCGCGCTCGCTGACAGCGCCTGCGGTTATGGCTGCATCATTTCCCGCCCCGAAGGCTCGCTCAACTTCACGACTATCGAGCTGAAGTCGAACTTTTTGGGCACAACGCGCGAAGGCGGCGTTAGCGTCGAGGCGAAGCTCGCGCATGGCGGCCGCACCACCCAAGTGTGGGACGCCGTCGTCACCGCAGAGGCCACGGGCAAGACCATCGCGCTCTTCCGCTGCACGCAGATGATCCTCTATCCGAAGTGAACGCGCAGCAAAAAGGGCGCGAGCCCTAGCCCACGCCCCATCACTTCAGCAACGCTAGCGGCGCGTGCTTACTTGATCTTCCCTTCGACGAACTCGACGTGCTTCTTCGCGATCGGGTCGTACTTGTTCATCTTGAGCTTCTCGGTCTTCGTACGTGGGTTCTTTTTGGTCACGTAGAAATAACCCGTATCGGCCGACGAGTTCAGACGGATCTTAATGACGGTCGGCTTAGCCATAATCGGGCCCGGAAATTCTCTGGTTCAAGGAAGCGGCGGAAAATAGGGACCGCGGCCCCAAAGTCAACTCGTTAGACGCTCGAGAGTATGCGACCCACGGCTCCAGCGCAGGAATGGCGGCGCGACTGTCTCCCCGGCAAGCCGCGCCTCGACCTCTTTAAGCACAAATCGGGTTATGGACGGCAGGTCGAGGGCATTGGCCTCGGCCAGGCTAAACCACCGTACATGCAGCAATTCTTCGCCCATAACCGGCTTGTCGTCGGCCAGGACCGCCTCGGCGTCGGCCATGAAGAAACGGGCGTCGAACCTGCGCGGACGGTAGGGCGGCGTAATCGCGCGGGCGATGAAGTTGAGCTTGTCCAGCTCAGGCCCGCCCGGCCCGCCAACCCTAACGCCAGCCTCTTCCAGCGTCTCCCGGGTCGCCGCAAGGGCGAAAGCTCGGGGTGGGCGCCGGCTAATAGCGCCCTTCTTGAGCAGCGCCTCAGTCTCAGCCGTAAGCTCTGTCGCCGCCTTGGCGCGCGCATCGCCGGGATCGACCCGGCCACCGGGGAATACCCACTTGTCCGGCATGAAGACGTGCCCTTTTGAGCGCTGGCCCATCATCACCTCGCGGCCAGCGCGCACGAGGATCAACGTGGCGGCGTCGCGCGGACGCGCCGCTTTCGGCTTTTCAGCGTCGGGCGGGTCAAACGGCTCTTCGTCTTTGTTGAGCTTAAATTCGTTGGCGCTCATGCGCCCTCCTAGCACAGCATTCCGTACCGCTTGGAACGGGAACCGCACGCGCCTATCGTCGCGCAAAGAATGGGAGAGGCAAGATGGCGCGACGTAAACCTGGCGAAGGCCAAACGGCTCTAGTCACAGGCGCGTCCGCCGGGATCGGCGTCGATCTCGCCGAGTGCTTCGCGCGTGACGGCTATGACCTTATCCTCACCGCTCGCAGCGAAGGCCCGTTGCAGGAGGTCGCGAACCGCCTCTCGGCCGCACACGGCGTCAAGGCTCACATCATAGCGCAAGACCTCGGCGCATTCGGCGGCGGCTCCGCCGTTGCCGCAAAGATTGCCGAGAGGGGTCTCAACGTCGATGTCGTCGTCAACAATGCAGGCTACGGCCATGCTGGCGCACTCACCTCATCCGATCTGCAAACGCAGCTCGGCATGATCGACCTCAACGTGCGCGCGCTCGTCGAACTCACTTATCTTTATTGGGATCGCATGCTCGCGAGCGGTCGCGGCGGCGTGCTCAACGTCGCTTCGACGGCCGCCTTCCAGCCCGGGCCCCTGATGGCGAATTACTATGCATCGAAAGCCTATGTGCTCTCCTTCTCTGAGGCGATGTGGGAGGAAGCGAGCGGCACAGGGGTGCACGTCAGCTGCCTTTGCCCTGGCCCGACGGTGTCGAAATTCCGCGAACGCGCCGGCACCGGCAAAACAAGACTCGCAAAATCAGCAGGCGCGGCGATGCCGTCAGCTCCGGTAGCGCGCGCCGGCTACAACGCATGGAAGCAGAACCGTCCGGTCATCATTACGGGCAGCCGAAACGCTTTTCGTGCCGGCCTAGTGAAGTTCATGCCCCGCAAGACAGTACTCAAAATGGTCCGCAACGTACAATCGCCGGCGGACTAAGCGCCTTTCGCCCAGGCGAGCGTCAACAATCGCTTCACCTCAGCATCGACGTCCTTCGGTGAATACAAAACGAGCAATCCTGAATGCTTCTCCGCCCACGGGCGGCGCTTCATTGGTTCAAGGCGTTTGCTCGCACTAACGGGCAAGGGGAGACCGATTTCCGCCTTGCCAACCTTCGATGGAAGAATCCCCGCGAACTGAACCTTGCGGGAAAATGAAACGAAGGTTTTGCGCGGACCGATCACGGCCTCGGGAAATTCCTTGCGCACCAGCTTTACCACCGCCTCATAGATGGCGCGCCCGTCCTTCTCCTTCCAAAGCTGATCAAGCAAGGCGTCCGGCTCGTCCCAGCTTGGGCCGCCGGGGAACGCCACAGACACGATATGAGCGATACGGTTGACGCCCAGCCCGTACTTGTCTCGAAACCATTGCGCGCGTTTGCGCGGCGCTGTCTCCGGGCACTTCTTCGCGATTTTCACCCACTCAACTATGCTCTTGCCGGTATCGCGCTCAAGGCTCGCCTCCACGCTGGCGAACCATTTTTGCTGGCGTTCGGTCAGCACCGAGTTCGCCGCCGCCTTCTTCGCCTTCCCTCCGCTCACGCCCATCGCTACCCTCCAGTTCCGAGGAGCACCGCCCCATGAGCCTGTACGGGACTTACGACGACAATAACCTCTTCGCCAAAATTTTGCGCGGCGAGATTCCGTCCGTGAAGGTCTACGAGGATGATGAAGTCTTGGCCTTCATGGACATTTTTCCGCAGGCGCGCGGACATCTGCTCGTCATTCCGAAGAACATCCGTGCGCGCAACTTCCTGGAGCTTCCGGCCAATCGCGTGGCGCCCTTGATGGAGCGCGTGCACAAGCTCGCGATTGCGACAGAGAAGGCGCTGAAACCCGATGGCGTCACCGTCACCCAATTCAATGGCGAAGATGCAGGCCAAACCATCTTCCACCTGCACTTCCACATTATCCCACGCTACAGCGGCGAGCGCCTTGCAGGCCACGGCCATAGCAACAAAGCCGACATCGCTGAGCTTCAAGCGATTGCGGCGCAAATTTCAGCGGCGCTGTGATCGTCCGCTTCACGCGCCTCAATCCGACCCACCAACGCCTGGACGTCGAACGCGATGACGGGAGCCGTGAGGGCCGCGAGCTCGAAACGCACAGCACCCTCGTGCACGACCTCGTTCACTTCGCGCTAGAAAGCGGAGGTGGGCTGTCGCAGGGCTTCTTCGGCGCACTTGCCCGCGGCGCATCCTACGAGACCGAAGCGGCGATCCAAGTTGAGTACGTCGCTTGACCGTTGCAAAGCCTAATTAAGACGGAGTTCGATCCCGCTGCCTTCGTCGAGCGCTTCTGAGCCCTGCAGTCTGATACTGGAGCGACTATGCCCATCTGGCTGACGGTCGATCTCGTCCAGCGTGCAACCAAACGCTTCCGCGCTCTAGAGGGACATTGGCGCGGCACGCTTTTCGGTCAGTCGATGGAATTGCGTTTCGATTACTGATCGGCCGGGCATAGCCCCGGCGCCACTGCGCCAGCGGGCCTTGCGTCAGCGTACTTTTTCTCGATGATGAGATAGCGCGTCGTTTCTGCGCCGACATTCAACGCCGAATGCTGAATCTCGACATCGTTCGAAAACGATGTCCCGGCGCGCACTGGACGGTCGACGACACCGCTCGCCGTCGTGATCCGCATCACGCTGTTGCCTTGGAGCACATAACCGAAGTGCGGCGGATGATAGTGCATCTCATGGCCCACGCCCGGCGGAAACGTACAATGCAGAACGCGGATCTGCGCGTCTTCCTGCAGCTGCTCGCACACCCGCTCGCCTTCCCAGCCCGCGCAAATCGCCATCGGCAATGGCGCGATCTGCGCGGACGCGCTGGCGCAGGCGCCAAGCGCCAACAATGAAACAAGGCCTCGCCGCATCACGCACTCCCCACTCACACCGAAGCGTATGTCGCACATCGGTGCACACAAACGAAAGCGGCGGCTCCCTTTCGGGAACCGCCGCAACTCATTTATCGCTTGGGCCTTAGGCCTTCTCGGGCTTGCGGCCGAAGCTCAGCAACCCACGCGACTCTTGCGTGTAGGTAAACTTCAACTTCTCGGTATCGTTCGGATCGAGGTCGATCTTCACGATGCCGCCGTCTTTCAGCTTGCCGAACAAGAGTTCGTCGGCCATCGGCTTCTTGACGTGCTCATTGATGATGCGCGCCAGCGGACGAGCGCCGAAGCTATCGTCGTAGCCACGTTTAGCCAGCCAATCGGCGGCTTTGTCCGTGATTTCAATCTGGACATTGCGTTCAGCCAACTGGCCTTCCAGCTGAATGATGAACTTCTGAACGACGTTGCGGACAACTTCGGCCGGCAGGCCGTTGAAGTGAATCACGGCGTCGAGGCGGTTGCGGAACTCAGGCGTGAAGAGGTTTTTGATCGCCTCATCATTCATGTGATCTTTTTTGCCGGCGCCGAAGCCGATGCCTTGCTTGGCAGCGTCCGACGCACCGGCGTTGGTAGTCATGATCAAGATAACGTTCCTGAAATCGACCTTCTTGCCGTTCGCGTCCGTCAGCGAGCCGTGGTCCATGACCTGCAGCAGAATGTTGAACAGGTCCGGGTGAGCCTTCTCGATTTCGTCGAGCAACAGCACGCAATGGGGATGTTGATCGACGCCGTCGGTAAGCAGGCCGCCTTGGTCGTAACCAACATAGCCCGGAGGCGCGCCGATCAGGCGGCTCACCGTATGGCGCTCCATATATTCCGACATGTCAAAACGCAGGAGCTCGATACCCATGATGTTGGCGAGCGAACGTGCAACTTCCGTCTTACCAACACCGGTCGGGCCGGCGAACAGATAGGAGCCGATCGGCTTTTGCGGTTCGCGCAGACCTGCCCGCGCCATCTTGATGGCGGCGGCAAGCTGATCGATCGCATCATCCTGACCGAAAACGACGCGCTTCAAATCGCCCGTAAGCGAGGCGAGCATCTCTGCGTCGTTCTTCGTGACCGACTTTGGGGGGATGCGCGCCATCCGCGCAACCACTGCTTCCACATCATCGACGTCGATCGTTTGCTTTCGATCCTTCTGCGCCAGCAACATCATCGAGGCGCCGGATTCATCGATCACGTCGATCGCTTTATCGGGCAACTTGCGGTCGCCGATGTGGCGCGCCGAAAGCTCGACCGCCGATTTGATGGCGTCGTCGCTGTACTTCACCTTGTGGAACTCTTCGAAGTACGGCTTCAGACCCATCAAGATCTTGATCGTGTCCGGGATCGACGGCTCATTGACGTCAATCTTCTGGAAGCGCCGCGCCAGTGCGCGATCCTTCTCGAAGTGCTGACGATATTCTTTGTAGGTCGTCGAGCCCATGCAACGGAGCTGGCCGCTTTGCAGCGCCGGCTTCAGCAGATTCGAAGCGTCCATCGCGCCGCCCGATGTCGCGCCAGCGCCGATGACCGTGTGAATTTCATCGATGAACAACACCGCCTTCGGGTGGTTCTCCAATTCCTTCATCACGCTCTTCAGACGCTCTTCAAAGTCGCCGCGATAGCGCGTGCCGGCCAGCAGCGAACCCATGTCGAGCGAGAAGATCGTCGCATCGGCCAGGATCTCCGGCACCTGCTTTTCATTGATCTTGCGCGCCAAGCCCTCGGCGATCGCCGTCTTGCCCACGCCTGGATCGCCCACGAGCAACGGATTGTTCTTCTGACGGCGGCAGAGAATTTGGATCGCGCGCAGCACTTCCGCCTCACGGCCGATAAGCGGATCGATCTTACCTTCCTTCGCCTTCTTGTTGAGGTTCACGCAATACGCCGCGAGCGCCTCAGAGCCCTGCTTCACGACGCGCTCGCCATCCTCACCTTCTTGCGCGCCGCGCACCGGCCGCGGTTGCGCCGCGCCCGCACGCTTCGGCATGCCGTGCGCGATGAAATTCACGGCGTCATAGCGGGTCATGTCCTGCTCTTGCAGGAAGTAAGCGGCGTGGCTTTCGCGTTCGCTGAACAGCGCAACCAATACATTGGCGCCAGTCACTTCCCGGCCACCGCTGGAATCGACATGGAGCATCGCTCGCTGCAGCACACGCTGGAAGCCAGCGGTTGGACGCGGCTCCTCGTGTTCGCGATTGTTCACACGCAGCGCGTCGAGTTCATTCTCAAGATACGCCTCAAGGTTCTGACGCAACTTATCGAGATCGACCTTGCACGCATGCATCACGCCGGATGCATCGTCGTCATCGACCAACGAAAGCAGCAAGTGCTCGAGCGTCACGTATTCGTGGCTGTGGTCAGTCGCTAGTGAAAGCGCCCGGCGCAGCGTGTGCTCAAGCGTGCGGGAGAATGTCGCCATTCGACGTTATTCCTTTTCCATCGTGCATTGCAGCGGATGTTCATGCCGCCGCGCCAGATCCAAAACTTGTGCGACCTTCGTCTCGGCCACTTCGTACGTGAACACGCCGCACAGCCCCACACCGTTCTGGTGCACATGCAACATGATCGTGGTCGCCTCTTCTTGGTTCTTCTGGAAGAAGCGCTCCAAAACGTAGACGACGAATTCCATCGGCGTGTAGTCGTCGTTCAGCAGCAACACACGGTAGAGCGATGGCTTTTTTGTGCGGGTGACAGTTTGGGTTCCAGCGCGGCCATCGGCCCCGCCGTCCTCACCGTCTTTGTCATCCCAAAATCCGCCGCCGCTCATTGAAGCCCGTTTTGCCCTGGACCGACTCGTCCACGAATGAGCCTTCGCTCACTTGCTGAACAATTTATGGATCAAGCGCGCGGATGGAAGGCCTTGCGAAGTAGTCAGCGCAGCCTATGGCGCAAGTGCAAAAAAAAATGGGCCCGGCTCGCGAGAGCCAGGCCCATCTTATTCAGCCCCTCGGGAGTTCAGCTCCCGAAGCTTATTTGTTAGCGACCCGCGGTCTGGATCAGCTGGCCGACGGCGTTCACGCGCTCGTTGATCGGCTGCAGCGTTTCCTTGGCGACGCCCTGAACGAGGTCAGAAACCGTCGTCAGTTCCGCGACATAGGCCTCAAACGAGGTCTTCGCGTAATCGTTTTGCTTCTCGGTGAACTCTTGGACGCTCTTCGAGGTCATCAGCGACTTCGCAACAGCGACATGGTTCTCGAGAGCAGCCTTTTGGAAGGCTACGGCGCGGGCTGAGAGAGCCTCAAAGCCCTTCTGAGCGGCGGTAGCCGAAGCCAGCCAGGCTTCCATGTTTTGCTTGCCGAAAGACGAGGCTTCCGAGAACGCCGCGATGCCGCGGTCGATGTTCTCGCGAACCGTCTCTTGCGACGTCGCGGTGAAGGTTTCAAACGCTTCCGTGGCCGTCTTGGCGGCGCGGGGGGCGGTCTTCGCAGTGGCCATAATGGTCTCCGTTCGGTTTGCCTGGGCCGCTGCCGGCCCAAATTGACGATGAGCCGCTGGGGAAACAGCGACTCTGTGGAGCCTATATGTTATGCTGCACCTGCGAAGTCAATGATAATTTTGCTGCAATGCAACATGATGAGCAGCCCTGACTTTTCGGCAGAACTCAGCCTTGTCATTCATTTCGCGTTAACCACGATTTCCACAACCTATGCCTGTAAGCGTGAATCGCTTCGCCTAGCAGCAGACATTAACCCTGCGCTGCAACTGCGGCTTAACCGGGTCTAATGAATCTGTAAGCTGCACGGCACGCGATTTGCCTGAAATAGTCCGTGTTTGTGCGGGATTGGACGCAGATGACGTCAGCGGGACTTTCAAAGATGCGGATGATTGCGGGCGCGTTCCTCGCGCTTTTTGCGTTCGGGGTGGCCCAGCCGGCTGCGGCTCAGGACCGTTACGCGGCGATCGTCATGGACGCCCGCACCAACGAGGTGCTGCTTGAGGACCAAGCGGACGCCGCCCGTTTCCCGGCCTCACTTACCAAGATGATGACGCTGTACATGCTGTTCGAAGCGCTTGAGCGCGGCGATATCACCATGGACACGCGCATGACGGCGTCACGCAATGCCGCTCGTCAGCCTCCTTCACGTTTGGGCCTTGCCTGCTCGCGCCGCCGCGGCTGCGACAGCATTACGGTCGAACAAGCGATCAACGCTCTCGTCGTTCAATCAGCAAACGACGTCGCCGTGTTAGTGGCCGAACGCCTAGGTGGCTCTGAAGCCCGCTTCGCCGCCAACATGACGGCCCGCGCCCGCGAACTCGGCATGACTGAGACCCGTTTTGCCAATGCCAGCGGCTTGCCGGATGTCCGCCACCGCACCACCGCGCGCGATATGGCAACCCTGGCGCAAGCCCTTTGGCGCGATTTTCCTGAACATTATCACGTCTTCCAGACGCCCAGCTTCGCGTGGCGCCGGACCTCGGGCCGCAACCACAACCGCCTGCTCGGCCAAGTCGAAGGCGTCGATGGCATCAAGACCGGTTACACCCGCGCTTCGGGCTTCAATCTCGCCACGATGGCTGAACGCAATGGCCACCGCGTGATTGTTGTCGTGCTCGGTGGCGAGACGGCCGCCGCTCGTGACGCGCAGGTCGCTTACCTCGTTGAAGGCGCCTACCAAGAGTTCGCTCGCCGCGAAGATCCGAATGCCGCTCAGTTTGCCTCGCTACCGACGCGCCGCCTCGACGTGCAGCTTGCCCCGGGTACGCTGCAAGCCAACGCCGCTCGCCCACTGCCGCCCTCGCCCTATCAGATGTACCAAGGCATGGTTATCGAAACGATGGCGCCGGTCCGCGCGCCGATCGATGAGCCGGTCGGCCAAGGTGACGAAGGCGCCACCGAAGAAATGGAATAAGCGCGCCTAGCGCTTCTTCTTTAGAAGACGATCCCGCGCGGCTGTCAGCCGCGCGGCTTCGTTATGTGAGCCACCGCGATCGGGATGCGCTTGCACCATCCTGGCTCGGTACGCCGCCCGGATCTCCTCGGGTGTCGCATTCGGGCCAACCCCAAGAGCGCGCCGAGCTGCAAAATCTTCCGGCGTATCTTGCGATGCCGGCGCGGCTCTCGGCTGGCGCCAGCGCTCAATCTGAGGCCACAATGTCCAGGTCAAAAGCGAGAGACTGCCAAAAGTAATCGCAGGCCCGATGAGCCCCCTGAGCAGACAGAAAAATGCTGCGCCTGCGAACAAAACGGCCGGCCAGCGTCGTTGAAGCTCGGCTCGGTACGCGCCTCCTAGACGGGTCAAAAACAGCACGCCGAAGATCCCGATCAGCGCCAACAATACGAGAACCACGACACCTCCGCGACCGTGCGAAGGGCCGGCCAGCATGCGCGAGCTAGCACGCGCCGATCAGAATTTCAGCGCTTCCCCGTCAAAGCCTGGCAGCTTCAGAGTGATAAACAAGTCGCGAAGCTCCTGACGAGCCGCGACGTGCGCCATCCGCATATCGACGGGCACACCTTCGCTATCGAGATCAAGCAGGGTCAGACCCTGCGGGAACAGTTCGCGAAAAATGACCCGTTCTGAGAGGCCCGGCGCCATCCGGAAACCGATGCGGCTCGATAGCGTAGAGAGCGCCTTGCCCACCCGCTGCTTGTTCTTAGCTTCGATCTTCGAGGTCGCCGTGCGGTTACGCAGCACCACCCAGTCGATCGGGGTGCGCTCCGCCAGCGCCTTCCGCTTGCGGCTTTGCCAGACCATCTCGCTATAAATCGACGGCCTGACGATATCGTCGCAGTGCTCGTCGATATCGCCTAAGAGATCAAAATCCACGAAACTATCGTTGAGCGGCGTGATCAGCGTATCGGCCCATGAGTGCGCCAGCCGCGCCAGGTAAGAATCGCCGCCCGGGCTATCGATCACGATGAAATCGCAGGTCTCCGAAAGCCGCTTCAGGGCCGAGCGGAACGCCGCGTCCTCTTCAGCTTCGGCGACATCGAGCGAGCGCTGTGCGCTTTCCTGCAGCTCTAATATCTGCGGCGACGGCAATTGGGCGCCCCGTGAGGCGATCCAGCGCGCGCGGTTTTCGATGTAGCGGGTCAGCGAACGCTGGCGGACATCCAGATCCAGAACGCCAGTGCGCCGCCCCATTCGCATGAGCGCGACGATGACGTGCATAGCCACCGTCGACTTTCCTGCACCACCCTTTTGATTGCCGACCACGATCACATGCGCGCGACGCGGCACGTTTTCGGGCTCGTGGGCGTAGGCAAGGCTCATCGGCGCGCCCCGCCCATCTGGACGGGCGCGGCAGACTTGAATCTGACCGGTGCGCCGACACACATGCGTTGAAACTCGTTGATCGAGGTTAAGGGGCGCTTAAGCCGCCTTGACGCGCTCTTAACACCCGTGGATGCGAAACCGATGAACGCGCCTCTTCCCGTCGTCCGCGACGTGCCCTCTCTGCGAAACGAAATCGCTGCATGGCGCAAAGCCGGCCTGCGTGTCGGGCTCGTGCCGACCATGGGCGCGCTTCATGAGGGCCACCTCTCTCTCGTTCGGACAGCCAAAGAAAAAGCCGACCGGGTCGTGACCACACTGTTCGTCAATCCGCGCCAGTTTGCGCCACACGAAGATTTCGAACGCTACCCACGCGATGAGGCAGGCGATTCCGCCATGCTCGCGAGCGCGGGCTGCGACCTCCTCTACGCGCCCGATCGCGCCGTCATGTATCCTGAAGGCTTTGCGACCAACGTCATCGTCACCGATGTCTCAACGCCGCTCGAGGGCGAGTTTCGTCCGCACTTCTTTGGCGGCGTAGCGACCGTTGTCAGCAAGCTTCTGCTTCAATCGCTGCCCGACGCCGCGTTCTTCGGCGAAAAAGACTATCAACAGCTGCAGGTCATCAAGCGGATGACACGCGACCTCGACATTCCCGTCGCGATCGAAGGCTGCGCCACGGTGCGCGAGAGCGATGGTCTGGCGATGAGTTCGCGCAACGCTTACCTCAACGCAGACGAGCGCAAGATTGCGGCGCGTCTCAACCTTATAATGCACGACGCCATCAAGGCCGCGCGCGCAGGCGCGGCTATCGCCTCAGCAGAGGCGCAAGCATCGCGCCACATCACGGCTGCCGGCTTCACCAGCGTCGACTACATCGCCATTCGCGACGCTGAAACACTGGCGCCGATCACCGATCTTTCCCGCCCCGCTCGCATCCTCGCGGCGGCATGGCTCGGCAAGACCCGGCTCATCGACAACATGGCCGTCTGATTAGAGCGACCGTCAGGCGTATTCCTCCGCCGCAAAGCGCGGAAATTTCCCCACCAAGGCGTTTGTGACGGAACCTGGGCCGGTCGTAGTTAATCCTATCCCCCTGGCGCGACCGGGAGAGCGCGCCAATCGAGGGGAGCTCAACGATGACCCGCAAACGCAAATGGGCATACGCCGTGAGCGCGATCGCAATCGCACTCATGATGACGCCCAACATGGCGTGGGCGCAGGATACTGCACCAGCTGAAGAAGAAGAGATCGTCGTCACAGCGACTCTTCGCGAAAGTTCAATCCAGGACGTGCCGTTCTCAGTGAACGCACAGACGCAAGAAGACATTGAGCGCTCCGGCGCTACGTCACTTGAAGACATAGGCCGCAACGTGGCTGGCATGTCGGTTCAAAACCTCGGGCCAGGTCAAAGCCAAGTCTCACTGCGCGGCGTGTCCGCCGGTCAGATTGTGCGCGACCAGCCGGGGGTCAAAGAACAAGTCGGCGTCTACCTTGATGACTCAGTTATCTCGCTCTCGTTGTTCACGCCGGATATCGATCTCTTCGATTTGAACCGCGTTGAAACGCTGCGCGGTCCGCAAGGCACGCTCTTCGGCTCCGGTTCTGTCGGCGGCACCATCCGCTACATCACCAACGGCGCCAATTCGAGTGACTTTGAAGGCATGATCGAAGGCAACGTCAACTCCGTCACCGACGGCGGCATCGGCGGCCACCTCAAGGGCATGATCAACATTCCGCTTGTTGAAGATGTTCTCGGCCTCCGCGTCGTTGCCTATCACACTGAGTATGCCGGCTTCATCGATGCACTCCGCGAGGGCGGCGGACGCACCGAAGACGTCAATGACGGCACGCGTTCAGGTTTCCGTGCATCGCTCTCGATCACGCCGAACTCAAACCTCACCATCACGCCGCGCATTCTCTATCAACACCTCGAAGTGAACGGCTTCAACCGGCAAGAGCGCTACAACCTCTTTGCCAATCCGTTCACGACGACGCGCCCGGCAGTGACCTTCAGCGAGCGAGAGCAATTCCTGCTGCTCGACGAAGAGTTCAGCGACGAGACGTTCTTGGCCGATGTTTCGGTCAACTACGATCTCGGCAACACTCAGCTGACCTCGATCACCAGCTATCTGCATCGCAACATCCTGGCCAGCCGCGACGCAAGCGCCCTCACCGGCAGCGTCTCGATTGACCTCGGCTTCCCGCCCGCTGCGGCGCTGCTGCCGTCCAACCTTCGCGACACCACCGAGTTCTCGCAATTCACGCAAGAACTCCGCCTGGCGTCGGACACCGACAGCCCATTCCAATGGCTGGTCGGCGCCTTCTATTCGGACGTTGAACGCAATTATCGCCAGCGCCTGCCAACGCCTGGCTACGACGCCTACACCGACGCTCCGGCGCCGGGCGGCTTCGGCCCGGGCACATCGGCGGCAGTCGCCAACGGCTTCCCGGCTAACTCGCCTTACAACTCAGATCTGCCCTACGACATCCGCCAGTGGGCGCTGTTCGGTGAAGGCAGCTACGACATCACCGATCGCTTCAACGTCACGATCGGCGCGCGCTACTACCAATTCGACGAAGCTCGCGACTTCATCTCGGGCGGCCTCTTCGCGAATGGCGACAACCGTCACGACGAGACGTCTTCAAATGGCGTCACGCCGCGCATCATCGCCAGCTACGATCTGACGCCGGATATCGCTTTGAACGTTCAAGCGAGCCAAGGCTTCCGTCTCGGCGGCGTGAACGATCCGCTCAACCTGCCGCTTTGCAGCGTTCAGGACGCGGCGATCTTCGGCGGCTTCCAAAGCTACGAAGACGAAACGTCGTGGAACTACGAAGCCGGCGTGAAGGTCACGCGTTCGCGCTACACCTTCAACGCGGCCGCCTACTACAACGAGATCAGCGATCTGCAAGTCACGCTCGACGCGGGTTCGTGCTCATCGCGCATCTCGTTCAACGTGCCGGACGCACACGCATCCGGCGTTGAAGTGGAATTCGGTTGGGAGCCGATCGACGGCCTGCAACTGAGCTTCGCCGGCGGCTTCGTCGAAGCCGAGTTCGACTCGACCGTCACCACGGGCTTGGGCGCTGTCATCGGCGGCATCCAAAAGGGCAACCGCCTCGCCTCAGTGCCGGAATACCAAGCCGCTGCAACGGCCGCCTATTACTGGCCGATCAATTTCGGCGAAGGCATGGAAGCCTTCCTCGCAGGTTCGGTGCAGCACGTCGGCAGCCGTTACACGCAACCCAGCGATCAGGTCCCAGGCGCAGGCAACTTCGCCTCTGGCCTGCCGTTCGGCGGCGCAAGCGGCGCGGAGATCACCGCACTCAACCTCGAACTGGACGCCTACACGCTCCTCAATCTCAGCGCTGGCATCCAGAACGACGAGTGGGGGGTCACGCTCTTCCTGAACAACGCGACCGACGAAAACGCCAACCTCTCGTTCGATCGTGAGCGCGGCGGCCGGGCGCGTCTGGCCTTCGCCACCAACCAGCCGCGTACACTCGGCTTGACGGTGCGTCGCGCCTTCTAAGCGACAACAAATCAACCTCCTCAAGGCCGCGGGTTCGCCCCGCGGCCTTTTTCTTTGCCGCGCGCCCGCTTAGGCTTTCGCCATGAGCTGGGAAAAAGACCTCGAAGAACTGCGCCGCCGCGAAGCTTTGGCGGAAGCGATGGGCGGCGCCGATCGCGTCGCGCGCCAAAAGACCTCCGGCAAATTAACGGCGCGCGAACGCGTCGACGCCCTGCTCGACAGAGGCTCGTTTCACGAGACTGGAAAGATTGCCGGCAAAGCCGAATACGGCGCCGACAACGAACTCGCGTCATTTCGCGCAACGCCTTTCGTGATTGGCCGCGGCGAAATCGATGGACGCCCCGTGTGCGTTCAGTCCGACGATTTCTCTGTACGCGGCGGGGCCGCTGACGCGGGCATCTGGCAAAAGCTCGTCTTCGCCGAGCAGATGGCCAATGAATATCGCATGCCATTGATCCGCATGGTCGATGGAACGGGCGGCGGCGGCTCCGTGAAGATGCTGGAGAAAGATCCACGCACCTACATTCCGCAAACGCCAGGCTGGGAATGGGTCGTCGCCAACATGGCGAGTGTGCCGGTCGTTGCGTTGGCGCTTGGCCCGTGCGCCGGGCTCGGCGCGGGCCGCGTCGCTGCGAGCCACTACAGCGTCATGGTGCAAGGGCTAAGCCAAGTCTTTGTCGCCGGCCCCCCTGTTGCGCGCGCGATCGGCGAGAACGTCGACAAGGAAGGTCTCGGCGGCGCCGACATCAACGGCAAGAACGGCGTCGTCGATGACATCGTCACCAGCGAAGCGGAGGCTTTCGCCGCAGCGCGTAAGTTCCTTTCCTACTTACCAGCCTCCATCCACGAATTGCCCGCACGCATCGAACCACGCGACGTCCCCGATCGTCGCGAGGACACTCTAGTCAGTATCGTGCCACGCGATCGCCGCGTGCCTTACAAGATGCGCAGGATCATCGAAGCGTCCGTGGACGCAGGCTCATTCTTCGAAACCGGTCGCCAATGGGGACGAGGCCTCATCACCGGGTTTGCCCGCATCGACGGGTACAGTGTCGCCGTGCTCGCCGGCGATCCGCACTTCATGGGTGGCGCATGGACCGCCGACGTCTGCCGCAAACTGATCAAGCACGTCGATCTCGCGCAAACCTTCCACCTTCCTGTCGTGCACTTCGTCGACTGCCCAGGCTTTGCCGTCGGTGTGAAGCATGAACGCGCCGCGACCGTGAAACTTGGCGTCCAGGCAATGGCTGCGGTTTATCAAGCACGAGTGCCCTGGTGCTCGATCGTCGTGCGCCAAGCTTTCGGGCTCGCCGGCTCGGCAATGATGAATCCGACGCGGACGAAGCTCCGCTATTGCTGGCCGAGCGGCGATTGGGGATCGCTTCCCCTCGAAGGTGGCATTGAAGCCGCATTCAAATCCGAACTTGAAGCGCACCCCGCCCCCGAAACCCGCCTCGCCGAAATCCGTGCTTGGGCCGAAGCCTTGCGCTCGCCATTCCGCACGGCTGAAAGTTTCTATGCCGAAGAAATCATCGATCCTCGCAACACGCGCCCGCTGCTCTGCGAGTGGATAAACTTGGCCCAGCGCGTTGGTGAAACAGGCCCCAGCAGCTTTGGCATGCGTCCATAAGAGCCGCGGGGAAGCGCTTACCGTCTCTGGATAAACTCGAACCACTCATCGCAGCCGGACAACGCGTCATCGCAATCGAAATGCACCCGCCGTAATCATCGCTACACCAACAAGATCGTCTTCGGAGATCTCGCTGGAATGCTCGCACCGACCGAAACCGGGATGGGCGACGCCTACGTCGACCTGATCAAGCGCTCGATCACGAATTATGGCTACCTGGGCGGCGACGTTCCCTTCGAGAACTACCGCTGTGTCATTCATTACGAGCTCACCGAAGCTCAATGGAAGATCGACCCCATAGCGCGGCCGATCACTTTGCTCAGCAAAAAGCAACTCGACCTGATCGAGCAATGCGTGCTCTCGATCGAAGCGCGGGGCGTCCCGGGCGATTTCATCGAGGCCGGCATTTGGCGCGGCGGCGTCATCATCTTGATGCGCGCACTCTTGGCCGCCAACAATATCAAGGCTCGCAAAGTTTTCGCCGCTGATTCATTCGCCGGCATTCCAAAGAACGTCAGAGCTAAAGGGGATCCCGTCGATCAATGGCGTGATCGCTGGATCGCGCCGTTGGATGAAGTGAAACAAAACATCGCGCGCTTTGGTCTGCTCGATGATCGTATCGAGTTTGTGCCTGGCTTTTTTGCCGACACCTTGCCCCATATCGGCGATCAGAAATTTGCGTTGATGCGACTGGATTCAGATTCTTACGACTCCGTCGAAGAATCCCTCGTCTACCTTTACCCACTGCTTTCACCAGGCGGCATCGTCATCATCGATGATTGGCATCTCATCGGCTGCAAAACCGCCGTCATGAACTATCGCGCCCGCCATGGCATTACCGATGAAATCAAAGTTCACGACAGCAACGCTTACTGGATCAAAAGCTAGCACAAACAAAAGGGCCGCCGGCTATCGCCAACGGCCCTTCCTTTTTCGCTTCTCGTTAAGCGTTACGGCGTCGTCGTCGCCGGAGCCGGCGTGGTCGTTGCCGGAGCTTCCGTCGTCGCCGGCGTTTCAGCCGGTGCGTTCGCCGGAACAGCCGCCGCTTCGCTCGGCGCTTGGATGCGCGTCAGAGCGGCGATGTCCACGCCTTGCGGCACGACATAGTAGATTTCGCGGTTGCGCGAGCCACCGGCCTGCGTCGCGTCATCGTTATAGACTTCGTACGTGACCCAATCGTCTTCACGCGTCGCTGGATTGTCGAGGTGCGCGGCGCCGAGGAGTGCGTCCATCGGATCGTACACTTGGCCAATCACGTTGGCTTCTTCGCCCGTATAGACCACGCGGAGCGCTTGGCCGGCCGGGGTTTCGCCCGTCTTGCCGATCAGCAGTGCGCGCGGCTGACGACCCGCATACGGATAACCGACTTGGTAGCAATACTGGTTCGAAACAACGCGCGGCTCTACCGCCATCAGCGGGCCATTCACAGTGAGGCGGCTCGCCGACATCACCGGCGGGATCGCTACAACGGCTTGGCCGATGATCGAGGTGATCGAGTCAACTGACGTGTCCGAGCAGTTCTCAACGTAAAAGAACGGACGCGCCGTCAAATCGACGACAGAGTACTGCAGGCCGGCGAACGATGCGTTCGGCAGTGCATTGAGATCGGTTTCAACAGCGCTTGCGGCGCCCGCGATCAGCGGAGCCACTTCGCCACCTGTGATCGCTGCGAAGCGATTCATCGGGTTGGCGCCGAGATCTTGCTCGAGCTTCACGTTGACGTTGGAACCTTCGCCATCGGCAGTGACGGTGTACGTCACGCGGCCGGTTGCGCCGTCAGCGAACGCGACCGGTGCGGTCACAGTGTCGCCTTCGGTGGTCGGGACTTCAGAAATGGTCACGCCTTCAACAACCGTCGCGCCGACTGGCGTCGAAGACAGGCGGGCCAGAACGGTGGCGGCAGGACGCTCAATCTCAAGCGTTTGGCTGCGGCTAGCGGTCTTCGGACCCAAGAAATAAAGCGCAGCGCCAAGTCCCAGCACCACGACAACTACGATTAAAAGTGTGCGTCCCACAGCGGCCATTTGTGCCTGCCCTCCTTCGGCTTCTGCCCCCTCGGCGGCGTTTCCCTACCAAATCGGCTGAGCTGACCAAACCGAAATTGTGGGAGGCAGGGTTGCGAACCCGTCTTTGAGAGCTTTTCCAGTGCGGCGCCGCATGCTCTAAGGCCGTGATTCAAGGGAAGGAACGCCTCGAAATGAGCAAAGGCGTCACATACGGAAGCTATCTGCGTTTGCCGGAACTTTTGGCGGCCCAGACACCCCAAACCGGCGAACACGACGAGCTTCTCTTCGTCATCCTGCACCAGACCATGGAACTTTGGATGAAGCAGGCGATCCACGAAATCGGCGCCGCCCAACGCGAAGTGCAATCTGGCAATCTCGTTCCGGCCTATAAACATTTGGCGCGCGTCTCGCGCATCCAAGCAGTGATGACCCAAGCCTGGGACATCCTCGCGACGATGACGCCAGCCGATTATCTCAGCTTCCGCAATCTTCTCGGCACCAGTTCAGGCTTTCAATCCGCGCAGTTCCGCGTCCTCGAATACAAACTCGGCATCAAGGATCCGAGCTTCCTCAAATTTCACGAGGACGGCGGCGCCGATCGCAAGATGCTGGACGAGGCGCTAAGCGCCCCAAGTCTCTATGACGACGTATTGCGCCAACTTGCGGGTGCGGGCTTCAACGTTCCCGCATCATCATACAACCGCGCCTCAGGCGCGCCCTATGAGCCAAGCGACGCGGTCGAGACCGCATGGCTCGCCGTCTATCGGGACACCACTAAGTATTGGGCGCTTTATCAGCTCGCGGAAAAGCTCATCGATCTCGATGATGCATTGCTGACCTGGCGGCACAAGCATGTGCTCACAGTAGAGCGCATCATCGGACGCAAGCGTGGCACCGGTGGCACCGAGGGCGTCGGCTATTTGCAACAGACGCTGACACGCCGCGCCTTTCCTGAAATTTGGTCGCTTCGGACGAAACTATGAAAAGCTACAAGCACCTCTTTTCACGCGCGCTCGCTTCGTCGCCCGGCCGCATCCACTTCGCGGCGCACTCGCACCATCTTTGGCCCGACGCCTCCTGCGAGGGCCACATGGCGGCGTGGGACGATGGCGTCGCGTTGGCCGACCGCAAGTGGGAGAAGGTGTTCGGCGAAGTTATCCCCGAGGCGCAGCAACATGTGGCCGACGAGCTGAAACTGCCGGACCGGCGCACCATCGCCTTCAGCGCCAACACCCACGAATATCTCGGCCGCATTTTTACCAGCAAATGGGACCACAAGACGATCGACATTCTCACCACTGACGGTGAGTTTCATTCATTCCGCCGCCAGAGCGCACGCTGGGAAGAACGAGACTTCGTCAAGCGCCGCATCGTGCCGTGCGAGCCGTTCAACACTTTCACCCAACGCTTCCTCGCAGCCATGCGCGAGCAACCCGCCGATGTAGCTTTCCTCAGTCACGTGATGTTTCGCTCAGGCCTACGGTTCGACGGCGTCGAAGAACTCGCCAGCTACGCTTCGCCCGATGGCCCATGGGTTGTACTCGACACCTACCATTCGTTCATGGCCATGCCGTGCGATTTCTCGCGCGTCGCCGACCGCGTCTTCCTCATGGGTGGCGGTTATAAATACGCGATGGCCGGTGAAAACGCCGCTTACCTACACGCACCGCACGGCTACGCACCGCGCCCGACACAAACCGGCTGGTTCGCCGATTTCGGCGCCATGGAGGGCAAGCAAGGCGAAGTGGGATACAACACCGATGGTTCGCGCTTTCTTGGCGCCACCTACGATCCAACCGGCCTTTATCGCTTCAACGCCATCCGCCGCATGCTAGCCAAAGAAGGCTTGAACACAGCGACCATCAGCGCACATTGCGGAGCGCTGCGCGCACGGATGGTCGAAGCGATCGAAGCCGGGATAGCTGGCAAAACGCTGCGCGGCGCCCAATTGCTGAAGCCGAACGCCAGCGGATCTCAGTCGCGCTTCATCTCACTGCGTCACCCGAGGGCCGTTGAGTGGAAGTCGCAGCTCATGGCGCAAAACATCATCACAGATGCGCGCGACGATATCTTGCGCATTGGCCTCGCGATCTATCACGATGAAGCCGATGTCGACGCGTTCTGTGCGGGCGTTGCGCGCGTGCTGGGCTAATTACCAGGCGCCGAGTTCGACCAATTGCCGGCGCAAATGCTCCGGCAGATCGGCCCCGCCCTGTGCTTCTCCAAGATCGGCGGGCGCATCCTTTGGATCGAGATAACGCCATCCCTGAAACGCACGCCGCGGCTGCGGCACGGTGCGGTAGAGATGCGCGTCCAGATAGAGCCCGCAACGCTCACCGTGATCGTCCGTTACATCATCGATGGCGATGATCTTCTGGCGCACCGTCACAACGCCCTTGATGACCCAGTAAAGAGAACCACCCGCAAGCACGTCCTGGATCCGCTTCGGCCACATCCGCGTGCCGCAGACGGGCGCCACGATCTTGCACTTTTCTTTCTTGGCGCGCTTCAGCTGCCCGACCTGCCATTCGGCGAGATCTTCAACGCTATCGGCGCCGACGCACAGTTTCACGATATGGACAGTCATTGGCTGCGGCCCACTTAGTTGCCGTCGGGATCATCTGCAACGGCGCGTGTAGCGCGCATTAGCGCCGCCACCTCCTGCGCCATCGGCTCCGGGCTCCCCGCCAAGCCCTGTTCAACGCCCGCAAAATCCGCTGCGCTTTTATTTTGCGAGAGCTTTCGCTTTGCTTCGACGCGCTCAGCCTTCAGCGCAACGCCAACAATGCCGCGCAGCAATGCATCGATGTAGGCGCGCGGCGCATCGCCAATCGCCCAAGGTTCAGCGCGACCGCTCTCGTGCAGTTGGGAAAGTTTTGCCACGACACGTTCGATGCGCGCAGCGTCTTCGAACCATTCCACCTGCCCGGTGATATGCACCGCCTCATAATTCCAAGTCGGCACCGTCTTTCCGTTCTCCGCCTTCGAGGGATACCAGGACGGCGTGACATACGCTTCAACGCCGCCAAGCACGATCAGGCCTTTGCCAGGGCCACGCTTCCATTGAGGATTGGCGCGCGCGATGTGGCCCATCGCGATCCCACTTTCCGCATCCCACAAGATGGGCAGATGGGTCGCGACCGGCCCAGCGTCGCTATCTACCGTAACCAACACTCCGGCCCAGCGCCGCGTAAGGCGCCCGATCAGCGCATCAGCGTCATCCGTTGCAAAGTGCTCCGGGACGTACACGTCACTCCGCCGCGACTGCCGGCGCCGAAGGCGAAGTTTGCTGACGCGCCGCCCATTCTGCCTTGATCGAGGCGCTGGTTTTTCGCGAGCCATCCGGGCTCCAGCCTGGCGGGCCAAACACATATCCCAACACGTGACTAAGCTTCTTCGCGCCCGCCACGTCGCGCGCAATGGCGAGCCATTCGTGAAACGCGACACGGAGCGGGTTAAACGTCCCCAGCTGACTCACGATGCCATAGTGCGGCTTCTCTTTATCGTCTTCGCGAACGAACGTACCGAAGAGGCGATCCCAGATGATCAGCACGCCAGCGTAATTAGCGTCGAGATATTTCGGGTTGGTCGCATGATGCACGCGGTGATGCGACGGCGTGTTCATCACCCACTCGAGCGGCCCCATTCGCCCGACCAATTCGGTGTGGATCCAGAATTGATAAACAAGGCTGATGCCTGAGAACATCACCACCATGAGCGGCGGAAAGCCGAGGTATACGAGCGGCAGCCAGAAGATAAACGTCAACCCAAGCGCGCCGGTCCAGGTCTGCCGCAGCGCCGTTGTCAAATTATAGTGCTGCGACGAGTGATGGATGATGTGGCTGGCCCAGAAGAAGCGCCGCTCGTGCGCAATCCGGTGAAACCAATAATAGGCGAGATCTTCGGCAAAGAAGCACGCAACCATCACCGACCAAGTCCAGCCGAGATTGAAGAGGCGGAACTCATAAACGGCAAAGTAAGCCAGCAGCGCCAAGCCACCGAACATGATGCCGAACACGCGATTGCCGAGCCCCATCATCAAGCTCGTGGCGCTATCGCGATATTCGTAACGCCCCTTCTTGGTCAGCTTCACCACGATCATCTCGATGATGATTAGCAAAACAAAGCCAGGCACCGCATAGGTGATGATGGGCGGGATTTCGAACGGCGTTTGCGGGGGTGTCACGTGGCGCCTCCTCCGCCACTGAATTCATTCAGCCATGCGGGCAAGTCATCGATCCGCATTTTTAGGGGCGGGAACCCAACATCTGCAAATGTTGCGCTGAGCCGGCTTGCGGCAACATTCACACGCACCGCCTTCGCAGATGCGAAACGCGCGCTCACATCGGCGCCCATAACGCGCGCCACCATGACCCGACCGTCGGACAGACGCGCCAGCGCCGCGCGTCCGTTCTGTGCGATCACTGCGCCGTCGACACGCACGCCTTCAGCTTCCGCCAGGCGAACCAGCTCACCTTCATCGATCCGGGCCGACATCCGAAAGCCAAGCACCGCGGCCACGACAACCATCAGCAGAATGACGGCCGCCGAGCCGCCGAGTTCAATCAATTCTGCAACGCCGAATGGGTTCTGCATCAGCCCGCAAGCCCCAACACGATCACCAGAACCGTAAACGTTGACGCGACGATGAACGCAAAGTTGAGCATGAAGAACGTTCGCCAAACGGCCGACCACCAGCCGAGCGCGTACGCTCCTTTCAGATGGAAGTACATGTGCACGGGCAGCGCCAATAATAGCCAAGCCGAAGCCCAGCTGATCCAGGGTATTTCCCCCAACAGCACCACGGCGGAGAACAAGATTGCCGCGAAAGCCAACGCATAAAGCGCGTACGCCATGTGGTCATAGAGCGTCACGCCGCGCTTCCACAAAAACAACAGCGCGATAAACGGCAGCGAGAGCGGCGCCAACAGGAAAGAGAACTTCGAGGCCGCATCTTGCACCTGATAGAGCGCCAGATCGGGGTTCGCGAACTTCCGCCGAACGCGTTCATTCAGTTCTGAATTGGCATTGCCGAAGACGACGAAATTGTCGTTCTCGGCGACTTCACGCATCCCGTCTTGCCACGTCTCGACATCGTCGCCGGTATCATCGGCGGCTGCGGGCGGCGCATCCGCCGTTGGCGCCGCGCCTTCGGTTGTCGTTGCCGGAGCCTCCGCCGTCGTCGCGGGCGTTGAGAGCGAGGGATCGACGGTGACTTGCACCGGAGTGTTTGCGCGCGCCTGCGCCCGCCGCGCTTCACGCGCCTGCGCCTGCGCCAATTGACGCTCGGATCGATCCACTTCCTGTTGCGCCAAGCGCACCGCGTTTTCCGCCAGCGTCACTTCGAGGCCGGCGGGCTCATCCGGATCAGGGTGCGCGCGCGCATTCGCCAACTCGGTCTGCGCCTCCGCGAGCCCCGCACGCGCCTCGTCCAAGTCGCGCTGCGTAATGTGAACGCTACTGTCGCGAATGTTCGTCGGCGCCTGGATCGTCGAGAAGGCGAAGAACATGAGGAAGATCGCGAACAAGAACATCGTCAGCGGCGCCAGGTAGCGCGCACGTTTGCCGTAGACGTAATTGCGCGTGAGCGTTCCCGGCCGCACGATCAACATCGGCACGGTACGCCAGGCTTTGGTGTCGAAATTCCAAAGCCCGTACATGAACTCGCCGATGACGCCGGAGAGTTTGCGATTCGGGTGCGCGTGCTGGCCGCAATTGGAGCAGAAGCGTCCGGCGATCGGCGCCTCGCAATTGGGACAAGAACCACCGCCCCGCGGGCCGCCCTCGCGACCCTCCAGCGCTGCGCCTACCGCGCCTGCCGTCGCCAATGCGCCGGCTGCTTCAATTTCCCCGCTCATGGCTCAGAGTCTTCCCGCGCGGAGCGGACAGGATCAAGCCCGCGCGTCGCGCCGAGAAGGGCCTTCTGCGCCAGTTTCGCCGTCCAGGCGCGGCAGGAAGCCCAATTCACCACGGGCGACAGCCGCGGGCTCGCGCCTGGGAGCCGCTGCCGGGGCGCATTTCTTGGCGTCGCAGGTCAACGCTTCCAGGCCCTCGCCCTCAACGGCAAGGGCGGCCAAGCCCTCGGCTTCCTCAATGGTGCGCGCCCAAACATAAACTGCCGCAACGGCTGTATCGAAGCGCTTCGGCCAATTCTTCGCACGGCGGTCCAGACGGGCTTCGACTACCACCCGCCAGAACGGCATGTGCGGACGCACAAGCTTCACACGATAAAGGTGGGCCCAGATCCGGCTGAGGCCGCGCTTTAGCTTCACGAATTCCACTCCGGCTTGCGCTTCTCAAGAAACGCGGCGAGCCCTTCACGACCTTCAGATGATGCACGCCTTTTGGCGATCCGGCGAGCCGTTTCCTTCAGTACACGATCATCAATTTCATCAGCCAGGAAGCGCACCAGCGATTTTGAATCAGCCACGGCGCCCGGCGCAGCGGCCAACGCCAATCCTGACAGATGCTCCATCATCGAAGCCAATCCTGCCATATCGTCGACGGTGTACTGGGTCAGGCCGATCTTTTCGGCATAGGCGCCGTCAAAGGCTTCCCCGGTGGCGAATAGCGCACGCGCCATGCGCGGACCGATAGCTTCCACGACGTAAGGCGAGATCGTTGCCGGCGTGAGGCCGAGCCGCACCTCGCTGAAACGGAACTTCGCGTCCTTGACCGCAACGGCCACATCACACGCTGCAACCAACCCCGCGCCGCCGCCCATGGCTGCGCCATGAACAAGCGCGACAGTCAGTTGAGGCAAATCGTGCAGGTGCTTCAGCATGCGCGCCAGTGAAAGCGCGTCCGCTTCGTTATCCGCCTCGGTGCGCTCACCACCGCGCTTCATCCAGTCGATGTCGGCGCCTGCACAAAAGGTTTCACCCGCCCCGCGTACAAACACAGCACGGACGTGATCGGCGCCTTTCAGCGTCTCGAAATGCTCGCTCAGATTGGCGATCATGAGTTCGTCGAACGCGTTACGCTTGGCAGGGCGATTGAGCGTGAGCACGGCGATGCCTTCGCCTGACACCTCAAGCAGCACTGGTTCCGGTTCGAGGCTCATGCGACGGCTCCCAAAATCCGGACCAGCGCTTCTGAGCGCTCTTCTTCCGGCGTGTCATAGAGGTTTAGGCTCTGAACCCCCGCAAAGAAATACTCGAAGTCCTCCGGCGGTGTCGCATGCTCGATAAAGACCGGCACCAGCCGCTTTTTGTAGCGATCGGCCAAATAGATCTCGCGCTTCACATGATCGCTCTCAAAGGCGGCCTGCGAACACATAACAACCACGCCGCCTGCCGCTTTGATCGCACGCACGATTTCACCGGCCCAGCCGTCGCCTGCGCTGATGCCTTGCTGGTCCAACCAGAACTTGCGTCCCGCGCGCTTAGCGCCTTCGACCAGGGGCAGCACCATCATGTCATTGGCGCGCGCGTAGGACACAAAGACCGCATCTGCGCTTGGCGTTGCGCCACGCGGACGCGCTCGCGGCTTGTGCGGATTGCGGGGCTGACGCGGAGCAGCGTCCGTACTCGGCTTGCGCACGAAGAAGCCGCGAACGATCAAGCCAAGCACCGCGAAGAACAACCCGATTGAAACCACGAACAGCCAGAGCGTGACGCCACTTGGCAAACCGTAGCGAACGCCGAAGCCATCTATTCCAGCCAGGAGTTCAGGCCACCCGCCTGGCGTCGGTCCAATTCGGTTTGCCAGCCAGATCGAACCGCTTGCGGCGAAGGCGAGCAAACCGGGCAACAGCAATATTGGAAACAACACCGCGCCGAGAGCGCCACCGCCGCCCGAGTCTTTGGCTTGCACCGGAGCAGGCGGCGCCGCAGGCGTCTGAGCGTCGGCGGGCGCGCTGTCGTCGGATTGTTCAACCGCTGGCGAGCGCATAACGTCTCGCACTGCATCAGCGACTTCATTCCACTTGAACTCGCGCGCTGCTTCGAAGGTCGCATCGACCGCGGGCAAGTCGCGAAGCCCAACCGGCGCGATCCCGTGATCAAGCTTCACAACCACGAGACGTCCCTGAGCCCATGCATCCAGGGCCCTCTGCTCGAGGCGCAAACGTGCGGTCGCGAACGTCAGCGCCTGCGAAACAAGCAGAACGTAAGCATCGCCATTGCCGACAGGCTTGAGAGCGGTATGGCCATCGTCCAACTCGCAGAACTGGCCGCGTCGCTCGATAATTGTCTCAAGCGCTTCCGCCGTTTGTCGGTCGGATGGGGCGTGGGCGAGAAATACGGTCATGGGGCGGTGTTTAGGCCCCCGGCGCCCTGCCCGCAAACCTGCGTCGGCGCCTAACCCACACTTGTTCTCATTGCGCCTTAACAATCGGCTCCTATCCTGTGGCGAAGCATGAAGCCGAGCCTCGTCGAAGCGACCCCGCTGGAGGGTATCCCACCTGACGTCCTGACGGCGTTGGACGCCCTGGCCGAGTGGTTCTCGGTTCCTGCAGGCTGGCCGCTCATCACCGCAGGCGAGCCCCCGGACGGCGTTTATTTCCTCGTATCTGGATCGCTTGCCGCCTTTAGGCCAACCGATCGCGGCGGCCACCAGCTCCTTGGCTACATCCGTCCGGGCGAACCGGTTGGTGAAATGGCGATGATCGCGCGCGAACCGCACTCAGGCGCCGTATTCGCTATGCGCGATAGCGAAGTTCTGAAATTGCCGCCGGGCGCCTTCGATCTGCTCGTGCACGCACACCCGGCGATGATGGAGCATATCGCCCGCATCATGCTGGCGCGCGCGCGTTCAACCGGCAAATCAAGCCCGCGCTCCGACCCCAAAGTCTACGCGATGATCTCAACATCGCCGACGATCGACATCGAACTTCGCGCACGCACACTGCAGGCAGCGCTCAAGCGCCTCGGCGCACGCGCGGTGGTGATCACCGAAGCCGACGTGCTGGCGATCTCCAGCGAGGGGATGAACAGCGCTTGGTTCGATGCACTTGAACAGAAGAACGACGCGGTATTTCTAGTTTCCCCGATTGCCGACACACGTTGGTTCCGCACCTGCATCCGCCAAGCCGATCGCATCTGGTTTTTCGCCCGCGCTGATGCACGTCCCTCCACGCCCATCTTACCGCCAGAGGAGCCCTCGCCGGCCCGCCAGTTTAGACTCGTTGACGTCGTGCTGTTGCATCACGGCATGGATCGGAAGGCGGCGACCACCAACGAATGGCGAGTCGCCTGCGATGCTGCGCGCCTCTTTCACTGGCGCGGCCTGGAAGACGAAGACGCTGCGCGGCTGGCGCGTGTTATCGCACGCCGTTCGATCGGACTTGTGCTATCCGGCGGCGGGGCCCGCGCTTACGCCCACATCGGCGTAGTCAGAGCTTTGCGCGAAGCGGGCCTGCCTTTCGACGTCATCGGCGGCACCTCAATGGGCGCGGTGGTGGCCGCTTGCGTCGCGATGGGCTGGTCTAACGAAGAGATTGAGCAGCGGATTTCAAAAGCCTTCGTTGAGACCAATCCGCTCGGGGATTACGTGCTGCCGGTCGTCGGGCTCGTACGCGGCAAACGTGTTGATGATCGGCTCGAAGAAAACTTTGGCGAGACGCTGATCGAGGATTTGGAAGTGCCGTTTTACGCGGTCTCCACCGATCTGGTTTCCGGCACCCCACGCATCCATCGAGGGGGCTTGCTGCGGCGCGCCCTGCGCGCATCGATCGCATTACCTGGCATCCTGCCGCCTGTCGTCGATGGCGATCACGGCTTGCTGGTGGACGGCGCGGTGCTGCGCAACTTCCCGGTCGATACGATGCGCGAACTGCATCGCGGCCCGATCATCGGTGTCGATGTCGCCAGGCGAGACGGGATCGACATCGAAGACTTCCGCGCTCCGCCCGGCTTCTTCGGCTGGATAGCGGCGCATGGCATGCAATCGCCGCCTCCGATTGCATCCTTGCTCATGCGCGCAGCGACGTTGACGATCGATCCCTGGGAGGGCCGCTCTGGCGCTGACGTGCTCATCGCGCCGGAAATGCCCGACATCGATATGCGTGATTGGAAGCGCTTCGATGATGCGGTCACAGCTGGATACGAGTCGGCGGTTGCTGCGCTGCAACGCCCACATGGCCTGTTCCAACAGCCCGAGAAAGATACGATTGGTTCGCTTGCGGGTTGGTCGTCGCTGGAAACAGCTGATTAGGCTAGCGCTCGCGCGCTCGTTTTGTATGGTCCGCCCGAATCCAGAGGCGTTTTCATGCGTATCGTATTGCTCGCGGCCGTGCTGGCGCTCAGCGCTTGCAATCAATCGAACATGGCAGCGTCAAACGCTCCAGGTTGCGCGAGAAGTGCAACGCATGAGATCAACTGGACGACCGAGGGAGCGCCCGACACAATCACAACGCGCTCAGAAGGGCCCACTTGCGCGCAGGCTGCCGTCACTTTCGTGGCGCGCGACAGCGCGGGCAATCCGTTGTGGACGTTCGCCTCTACCTATTACGACATGACCGCCGGCGGCATTCCGCCAGAAGGCGCGCCCGCCATTTCCGACGAGCAAATGGACACCTTTCTGGCCGGCTGGGCCGACGTCTCGACCATGCATTCGGGCGAACTCCCCGAATGGCGCGAAGGCGTTGCAACGCTGACGCAGAGCGCAACGACATTCGCATATGACACGCCGTTCGAGCGCGAGACTTACGAGATGCTACGCGCACGCAATCTGCCGATGATCTGCTACGCGGCGGCCGTGGAGGCGACGCAATGCCTGCTCGTGGATCCAGCCTCTCATGCGCCGACCATGATCGTGGCGTACGGCCCGTGATCCGCTTTCTCTTCATCGGCGCACTGGCGTTTGCCGGCGCGTGCACGCAGCAACAGGCTGGACGTTGCGATTTCACGCACAGCCGCGAGATTGCGTTCAGTGGCGGCGCCGAACCAGACCGTGTCACCGTGCGTACCTTTGGCGTCGCTTGCGATAAGGCGATTGGCCTCTACGAAATCGCTGACGGCGAAGGTCACCCAATCTGGGCATGGGCCTCGCCTCTGCCGCGGGCGTTCGGCGATGTGTTCACCGCCGACGAACCAGAGCGCGTCGAGGCATTCCTGGAAGAGTGGTCCCAGCCGGCAGTCGAGACGACGTCTAGCGCGCCACCTTTTGGGGAACTTTATCCGGGCCAAACGACGCTCGATGAACTCACATATGCCGACATCCAGGCTCGAGACTTGCCGATGTTATGCCACTTTTCTGGAACAGCACGGCAGACGTGCGTGTTTTGGGAGCCTGCAGCCGGTGGCGCAGGACATTTTTTTGATCGTGACGTCGAGGAGACGGTGGAATGAAGCGAATTGGCGTAAGTTTGATGGCGCTGGGTTTGATCGCGTGCACGCCCGCCCCTGCGCCAGAAGCGCCGACCACCTCCACCGAGATTCCTGTCGCCGGCACATCGGTTCGCGCAGGTTGCGATGCGAACGCCACGCGCGATTGGTCTGCGGTTGGCAGCCAATACTATATCGTCGAAGCGGAAGCTCATGGCGCAACGTGCCCCGAGGCCGTGGCGACGATCCGCATCAAGTCGACCGAGGGCCAAGTGTTGTTTACGCACGACTACCCGATCCGGGATGTGTCGCTCGCCTTCCGCCCGAACAATGATCAAACCGGCCTCCGCGATGAAATCGACTCGTGGACACAGAATGTTTCCGAGACCGGCAGCGCTGGCGAATTGCCGGTTTGGCCTTCGGGCGCCGCGCGGCCGCCAGGCTTCCAGCCAGCTGTTGCGCGCAACGTTTACGAACAAGCGCGTGGCAATCAGAGCGCCCTGTTCTGCTACCCCGACGGCAGCGAGAGCAATGCGTGTGTCGCGGTGTCTGGAACGACGGCGACGCTACTGGGCTCAAAGACGCCCGAAAGCGACTAGTTCGCGGTCAAGAAAATCGCTCGCGCGGATGTGAGTTCGAGATAGCAAGCGATCCGATCCAATTGCTCGCCTGAGCCGCCGCCGTATTCGTAGGCGCGATACTCGCATTCGGTCTCGCGCCACGCTTTCGATGCTTGATTTGCGGTCGCCAGCAGCGCGCCATCGACGGCGTCTGCGGCAGTGATGCGCGCGGTTGCTTCCGCGATCAGTTCATCCCAAACGTCAGCCTCGGCGCCGCGATAGAGCACATCCGTCATGGAATTTGATCCGCCTTCAGCTTCGACACAGGCGCTTGTCACGAGCCCATTGCACCGACCAAGCGACGCGCGATCCGCGCCGGCTTGCGCGACGCACTTCAGCAGAATTTGCGGGTCCGACTGCAATGCATCAGCGCCGGCAGGCGCCGTTGCGCACGCAAGCAGGCCGAGCGCAAGTGCGAAGATGAGGCGCCGCAATTTCGCCTCCTATCGTCAGCCCGCCGCGCACGTTCGCCAGATGCACCACATGTTAGCCAAGGCGCTTGCGGAGATTTGCATCTTACCTATCTTGGTTCTCCCGGCGGCTTGCGCCGGCTTGTTTAAGAAAGGAGGTGATCCATGTCTCATTGTCACTCTGTAGGGGCATTGTCGCAGGTATGGACCACCTCGGGTGGGATCATCGCTTAAGCTTTGCCCCGCACGGGACAGACAATGGAAGGGCTGCGACGGGAAACCGTCGCGGCCCTTCGGCTATATTGACACTGCCGCGGTGAGGTGCGGACGAACTATCTTCGCTTCTTAGCAACCTTCTTCTTCGTGACTTTCTTTTTGGCGGCATTCTTCGCGCGCGTTTTCGCCGCCTTCTTGGCCGCGGCCTTGCGTTTCGCCTTCTTGGCGGGGATGGGGCCATCGGTTGTGTAATCCGGTCTGCCTTTGCGCTTGGTGGACGCGAAATCATCCAGCTGATTTTCGCTCATGGAATCGTACATCTGACGCGATGCGCCTTTGAGATCCGCGCGCTTGGCCTCGCCACGCTTGGCCGCGAGAGCTGCGCCCGCCGCCTTCTGTTGAGCTTTCGATTTTGCAGGCATGAATTCCTCCTCCGCGCTCAATGCGCGCGAGCGAGGCGACGTTCCAAAAAATTGGGGGCGGGATTGCTCCCGCCCCCGGCTCACCAGCCAAAGGAAATTTGGATTAGGCCTGGACCAGCGCCGGCTTAGCCCGCGGCGAGCGCCAGAGACCGTAAGCGGCCATCAAGACGCCAGCAATGCCCGGCGTGCCAAGCGCGGCGGCGCCAGCGTAGTCAGCCACATCGCCCACGCCGGTGATCAGCAGCGAAACAGCTGTGCCTGTGAGGCCGAGACCGCAAAGCATCAGCGCAGCGAGACCAAGGCTTTCGGCGCTCATCGCCTTCGACGCCGGCATGACGACTTCACCGACGGTTTGCTCATTCTTGAATTGGAACTTGGAGAACAAGCTCTTTTTATCGACCGGTTTGCTGCAGCGCGGCGCGATGGGCGGCTCAAAATCGAGGCGCGCGACGGGTTTGGCGTGCGCGGTGGTGATCTCACCATCTTGTTCGACAGCTTCGTCTGCAATCACTTGCGTCAGCAACAGTGCTTCCGTGGCAGGCTCGCTGCTGAGAATTTCAGTTAGACGCTGGGCGGCCTCCTGCTTCGGTTGCTGAGGAGCGATCGTGCCGACTTCCGGCGCTGGCGTGTAGGCGACCGGGGCGCCGAGGATCATGGCAGCGTGATCGAGTTGGGGACGCACAAACACTGACGGTGCGGCGGCATAAGGCAATTGTTTCAAGAAGAGCGCCTTCTCGGCCGCGCGGCGGCAAACGAGTGAATCGATAATGGCGAGCTCACCCCCGACATCGCTTTTGCGCCACGCTTCCATCGCACATGCGGCGGCGAGGTAATCGTTGGCGTTGACGCGGCGCAGGACTTGGCTCTTGGAGAAAGCTTCCGAGCCGACGGAGAATGCGAAAGAAACCAGCGCATCAAACTGGGTTTGCGTAAGCGGCTGGGTAACCAGCGTATTCACCAACGTCTCGAACGTAGCGAGATCGCCAGTCAGTAGCTCGATCGCTTCGTTTTCATTAACAGCTTCGCCCGGTTGCTCGGTGCGAACGTGGCTGTAGCCAACGACCCAGCCGCCAGTCGGCAGCTGTTTCGGTTCGGCCTGAAAGCCTTCGAGCTCTTGGATGAGAGCGAGGCCGTGGGCGGAAATGGCATTCGTCATGGGCTTTGCCTTTGTATTTCTCACAGCGCCGTCCCGTTCCGGTGCTGGTGGGACGGCGGCTTTCCCCTTTCAGGCAAGTGCGGCGCCAACGACGCGTCAGCGAGGTGAACGGCCGTTAGTGATGAACGCTCCGCCCGCGCGATGCTTGACGCTCGGGGCGGATTCTGTCTGCTAGCGCGTGCGGAATGGCGCCGCGGGGAAGCCACGGCATGGCGACATTCGAATATGTGAGCGTCTTGCTCTCGATCGTCGTATCGCTGGCCTTCACCCACCTCCTCGCGGGCGCGGTGCGCCTCATCCAGGCGAGGGGCGTGAAATTCTCCGTGGCCTATGCGGGCTGGTTTTGGTTGCTGCTGTTTTGGTGCATCGATTACTGGTTCTCAGTCTGGCATCTTCGCGACGCAAACATGGTTTGGTCACTCGGCTTCGTCGCTTTCCTACTGCTGATGGCGACGGTGCTCTACGTCGCGTGCGGCTTGGCGACACCGGGAGATCACCAGTCATCGCAGGACGCGGACCTCAATGCGTTCCACAACGCCAACCGGCGAAAATTTCTCGCCGCCCTCTTCGTTTATCAAGTTCTCAGCATCTTCGGAAATTTGGCGATCGGCCCGCTGCAGGCAGCGGCATGGGTCAATATCGGTCAACTGACACTGATCGGCGCGGCATGGCTCTGGGGTGGATCGCGCACACAGATTGTGGCCGTGGCGCTGATGTGGCTGCTGACCGGCTGGTACGCTTACACATTCATTCCAGCGCTTTGATGGGACAAGACATGAAGTTTGACGAAGTAATCCTGGGGCGCAGGAGCATTCGCGGTTACAAACCCGATCCGGTGCCTCGGGCCCTGATCGAGGAGATTATCGGTCTTGCGATGCGCGCGCCCTCATCGATGAACACGCAACCGTGGAATTTCTACGTCATCACTGGCGAACCTTTGAACCGCATCCGCGCGGGCAACACTGAGCGCATGATCGCTGGCATCCCGCAGTCACGCGAATTTCGCACTGGCCCCGCGTTCGCTGGCCAGCACCGAGAGCGCCAGATCGGAGTCGCCAAGCAATTGTTCTCGGCAATGGGCATTGCGCGAGACGATCAGGAAAAGCGTCAAGATTGGGTGCTACGCGGATTCCGGCAATTTGATGCGCCGGTGTGCATCATCGTGACATACGATCGAGTGGTGGACGGTAGCGACGACACGCCGTTCGATTGCGGGGCGGTGACGACGGCGCTGGTGAACGCGGCCTGGTCGCGCGGGCTCGGCACCGTGATCAACAGCCAAGGCATCATGCAATCGCCGGTGGTGCGCGAGCATGCCGGCATCGCCGAGGACCAAGTAATCATGAAGAGCGTTGCGCTGGGATGGCCCGATGAGAGCTTTCCGGCCAATGCAGTCGTGTCTGAGCGCAAGCGCGTCGATGAAGCGACGGTGTTCGTTGGCTTCGACGACTAGCTCAGCAGAATAAGCGTTGCGAGACCCAAGAAAGCCAGGAAACCGACGATATCGGTCACGAAGGTGACGAACACCGAGGACGACACCGCGGGGTCGGCGCCGAAGCGACGCAGCGTCAGCGGAACGAGAATGCCAGCAAGGCCGGCGCAAGCGAAGTTGATGAGGATCGCCAGCGCCATCGCCAAGGCCAGAAGCGGCATCTGGAACCAGATCGAGACAACGACCGCGAGAACGACGGCGAAGATTGCGCCGTTCGACACGGCCGTCATGGCTTCGCGCAGAATATAACGCGGCGCGTTGCCTTCAGTGAGATCGCGCGAGGCGATGGCGCGCACGGCGACTGCGAGCGCTTGTGTGCCGGCATTGCCACCCATCGAGGCGACGATCGGCATCAACACGGCAAGCGCGATCAACTGATTGATCGAGCCTTCGAAATTCGAAATCACCCATGAGGCGATGATGGCGGTGCCGAGGTTCACCAACAGCCACGGCGCGCGGGCGCGCACGGATTTAAAAACGCTGTCGGTCTGCGCAGCCTCGCTAACGCCGGCGAGCTTCAGCAAGTCTTCTTCGCTTTCTTCACTGATAACATCGACGATGTCATCGACCGTCACCATGCCTTTGATGCGCCCCGCACCATCGACGACGGGTGCTGAGGCCATGTGATATTTCTGGAAAGTCTGCGCGACCTCTTCCTGGTCCATCTCCTGACGGATGAGGATGAGCGGCGAACGCATGATGTCGATCAACGGCGTTTCACGGCGGGCGCGCAGCAGGCTGGACACACGCACAGCGCCGATAGGACGCATCAGGGCGTCGACAACGTAGATCTCGAAGAACTCATCCGGGAGTTCGGCCGAATCTTCGCGCATGCGATCGATGACGTCGCCAACGCTATCGCCTTCCGGTGCAGCAACGTATTCGCGCTGCATGAGACGACCGGCCGTCTCTTCTTCGAACGACAGCGCCTCTTCGACCGCAAGTCGGGTGTCCTCGTCGGCGGCGGCCAGAACCCGGCCGAGCTGCTTTTCGTCGATGTCGGCGGCGACAGCGGCGGCGTCGTCGGTGTCGAGCTGGCCGAGGGCCCGGCCGACGTAGTCGTTCGGCAGTTCGGGCAGAATTTCTTCACGTCGCTCCCAGGAGAGCTCGGCAAGGAATTCAGGCGGCAGGTAGCGGCCCACCATCTTCGCGATGGTGCGAGCCGTCTCGAGCGGCACGTGCTCAATGACGTCTGCGATGTCCGCCGGATCGAGATTGGCGAGCTGACGGCGCAGCGCCGGACCATCATGGTCGCCGGCGGCAGCGATAATGTTGACGATGAAGTTGGCGTCTTCGGACGGCGCATGGCGCTGTTCCGCCGCCGGTTCGGTCTCGGTGTTCATCGGCGGGCCGCTTCACAGGATGGGACGAATAGGTTCGTGCCTCCCAAAACGCCGCGTTGCGCCTCGCGTCAACCCCGCACGCGCAACAAAGTTCGCTTCGATGAAGTTCGGATGACGATGTCGGATCGCGACAGCTAGGATCGTTCTACGGGCGCGAACAAGGAGACGATCCATGAAGGCCAATGCATCAGTTTGGGTTGGGCGCGTTCTGAGCGGGCTTTTCGTGCTGTTCATGCTGGGCGCTTCGGTCACGCCAAAGCTCATGGGCATGCCGGTCGCCGAAGAGATCATGGCCGGGCTCGGCTGGCGAGCGGGCTATGTCTTCTACATCGGCATTCTCGAACTGGTGCTGACGCTGCTCTACGCGTACCGGCCGACGAGCATGCTGGGCGCGGTGCTGTTCATGGGCCTACTTGGCGGCGCGATGGCGACGAATTTGCGGGCCGACCAGCCGCTGTTCAGCCACACGCTGTTCAGCGTCTATCTCGGGCTCATCATGTGGGGCGGGTTGTGGCTGCGCGATGAGAACCTGCGCGCGCTGTTTCCGTGGCGGCGCAAGGACGCTTAGTCCGCGCTCATTCCGGCCAGAACGATGTCGATCATCTTGTGGGCATTCTTTTCCCAGAAGGGCTTGGCGTACGCCGACATGGCGACGACGGCGCGCACGATGTCCAACGGGCTGACATCGAGTTTGATCTTTTGGGCTTTCAGAACTGCGCCCGCTTAGCCCATCGGGCTCCGGCGAGACATTTTCGATCGCAGAGCGATCGAAAATGGTGCGCTCGAGAGGACTCGAACCTCCACGATGTTACTCGCTGCCACCTCAAGGCAGTGCGTCTACCAATTCCGCCACGAGCGCATTTAGGGCCGGGGGGTTACCAGACCCGTTGCAAACGAACAAGGCCCGGGTTGCGCCCGGGCCTTGTGGATCAGACCTAAGCCTGCGGCTTAGTTGCTGGTCAGCTCAGAAATCGACAGGACGGCCGGGGCGTTGCCCTGGCTGTAAGTGCCGACCCAAATGTCATAGAGGCCGGTTTGCGGGTTATCGATACGCAGACCCGGGTTCATGCCGTTGAAGCCACCGTCGTCCTCACAGAGCCATTCGCCGTTCGGCGTGCGGACAACGAGGGTGGTGTCGGCGTTCGAGTTGGCCGAAATGACCAGCGGAAGGCCGGTGTTGCCGGCGGTCCAGTAGAGGTCGAAGTCCGGGTTGTTGGCGATAAAGCCGGGGCATGCTGCGCCGAGTGCGGCGCGCGAATCGATCGGGCCGCCCGCAACGAGCTGGACATTGTACGGATCAGGTTGGAAGCCTGCCGCGAGGCGGACGTTTCCGTAGGTGGGCGCACCTTGCCAGTTCTGGGCCGAAGCAACGCCGGCGGTCAAAGCAACGGCGGCTACCGCGATCGCAGCGGCTATACGCGACTTCATCGTCATAAGATTCCCCGTTTGAGTGCGCACCGGGCTCTGGTGCGCAATAGCAATCTGGCGTCCCGCGCCTGAGCCCAACATGAACGGTTGTGCAAGATTCCGTCTAGCCCCAAAATTTTAGGCGGCGGCGTTAAATTCGTGAACGTCCGCGGGTTCCGTGACGGTGATGCAAAGGCGGTCGCCCTGGATGGTGATTTCACCTCGCGCGATAGGATGGCCGGCGGCGAGGATCCAGAGTTCGTCGGATTCCTTAGTGTCGAGCGGGATCACCGCGCCCCGGCCCATGCGCAAAAGCTGTTGCATCGGCATCGAGCAGCGGCCGAGCACAACGGAGAGCTCGATATCGACATGGTGAACTTGGCTTTGAGCAGACACGCGACGACCCCATTTGATTCTGCTCTAGTCCAACCTGAAAGGGTTGCGAGCGTGTGAACGAATGATCGGCTGGGCGGTATCTCCTGGAATTGTGGACTACGAAGCCGCCGTGGCGGCGATGGAAGCACGCGCTGCGGCCATCGCGAACGGCGAGGCCAGCGAACTCATTTGGCTTCTGGAACATCCTCCGCTCTACACGGCAGGCGTCAGCGCCAAGGAACACGACCTACTCGCGCCGGACCGGTTTCCTGTTTTCCGCACCGGACGCGGCGGACAGTTCACCTATCATGGCCCCGGCCAGCGCGTGGCTTACGTTATGCTCGATCTACGCGAACGCGGTCGTGACGTGACCAAGTTCGTCACCGATCTGGAGCGCTGGATCATCGGCGCGCTCGAGGCGTTCAATGTCAAAGGCGAAATCCGTGAAGGCCGTGTCGGCGTCTGGGTGGAACGCAAAGGCCCGGGCTGGGCGCGCGAAGATAAGATTGCTGCGATCGGCGTACGGCTGCGCAAATGGGTGAGCTTTCACGGCATTGCGTTCAACGTCGAACCCGACTTGGAGCATTTCTCCGGCATCACGCCATGCGGAATCTCAGCGCCACAGTACGGCGTGACAAGCCTGGTCGATCTTGGCTTGCCCGTAACGATGAGCGATGCCGACGCGGCGTTGCGCAGTTCTTTTCATCGTATTTTTGGACCGACGGGACTTGCTACGCCCCCGGCCTAGGCCGCGAGAGATAATAGCATCCGCCGGCGGATCGCGCCGCGCTGCGCACGTAGCGGCGAACTTCACACCCTCCTCTCTTGCAGACTTTAAGGCGCGCCTCGCAAGCGCGCCTTCTCTTTGCCTCGCGGCAGCACCAACTGGCATCACACCACGATCACACCTGCGCAACACACAGCGCGATAGGGTCAATTGATGACAGCTGATTCTCTCCCCGACACGATCAGGGGTCGCGCGTGGGATGGCGCGCAAACGGTTGAGGACGTCGTCGCTAACGTGCGCACGGGAACTTGGCCGCGCGTTGGGTTTACGGGCGCGATGGTGGCGCTTTCGTTGGCCATGCTGCCGCTCGTGCCGGCGCTCATCTGGTTCGCCTTCATTCTGGGCTGGGAGCTCGCTCTACGGCCGTGGCTCGAACGCACATTCGCGCTGCCGGCCGCGAAGCATTCGTCGGCGCGCGGCTTCGGCTGGCTAGCGGCGCTCAATTTCATCGGCGCGGTGGCGTACACGATCTATCCGGTGGCGGTGTTCACGACGGGCGTGCCGGTGGGGATGGTGCTCGCGACGGCTTGGATCTGCGGTTCGGCCAACCACTTGTTCGTCTATTTCTCCGCCAATCGCTGGCTGTTGCTCTCATGCGTCGCGCCATTGGCGTTCATGTCGTTGTCAGCGCCGCTCGTGACCGAGGGGCTGAGCATCGAGGCGGCGATCGGTGTTTCGACTCTGGCGGCGCTTCTGCTCGCGGCATCCATGTTCGGCTTCGATCGCCAGGTGCTTCTGAGCAATCTCGCCAAGCACGCAAGCGCGCGTTCGAGCGCGGAACAGGCCAATGCCGCGAAGTCACAATTCCTGGCGACTATGAGTCATGAGCTCCGCACGCCGCTGAATGCGGTCATCGGCTATGCCGAACTCATCGAAGAAGAAGCCGAACGCGGCCCCATTGCCGAGGATGCAGCCAAGATACGCACCTCGGCGCGGCAGCTGCTGAGCGTCATCGATGTCATCCTGGATCTTTCGAAACTGGAGACGGGCGCGATCGAGCTTCGGCGCGAGCGCGGGCTCGCAACAGCGGTGTTGCAACAATTGCGCGAAGCGGCGCTGCCGCTGGCGATGGTGAACAATAACACCGTCACGGTGACTGGTAGCGATGCGCTTGGCGAAGCTGAGATCGACCATATGCGTCTGCATCAGTGCTTGATGCAGCTGGTCTCGAACGCCGCGAAGTTCACGCGTGACGGCGATATCCGCGTCAGCGCGCGCCGCGAACAACTGGGCGCACGCGAGCGACTAGTCTTCAGCGTCGCAGACACCGGCCCCGGCATTCTCCCGGAAGACCAGGCGCGGATATTCGACCCCTTCGTGCAAGGGCAAACCGGCGCCGCGCGGCGCTCCGACGGTTCGGGCCTCGGGCTGACCTTGGTGCGCCGCTTGGCCCGGCTGATGGGCGGCGATGTCCGCTGCGAAAGCGAGCCCGGCAAAGGCGCAACGTTCACCTTGTGGATCGACGCGGGCCCCAGTCGCTGAGCTTTTTTTTAGCGGCCCTGCGTCCAAAGCCGCCGCGCCCCGCATCTGTGTCAGCAATAGGGCAAACGTCCCTAGGCTATGGAGCTGACAATGGACGCCGAAATCTTTGTACCGTTTGTGTTTTTTGGTTTTCTAGCTGCGATCATCTTGGTGCCGCAGCTTTCGAAGGAGCGCACCAAGCGTTCGGCGCACGATCTCGTTTCGCAAGCGCTCTCGCGCGGGCAGAACCTCGACCCAACCCTGGTTCAGCAGCTAACGCAGAACCTTCTCGACGAGGGCAATCGCGCCCGTAAAAGCCTCGGCAGCGCCGTGATCCTGCTGGCTCTGGCGGGCGGCTTCATCGCCACCGGTTACGTGATGGACGGCTTCGATCCGGGCGGCGATGCGCGCCACGGCATGTGGATCCCGGCGATCATTCTGGGTTCGGTTGGAACGGCTTTCCTGCTGCTCTCGATCATCGACTATGCAACCAAGCGCCGCGCTCAGAGCTAACGCTACACACCACCGCTTCTAATCTGGGCCAGAGACCTCGACGGTCTCTGGCCTTTCGTTTGCGCACAGGCCGAAGCCGTTTCATCAAATCTCCGCATTTCCGCGCCGCTCCCGCCTTGGCGGGTGCGTCTAATTGAGCTTGGCGGTAGGGCTGAGGCGATGTTGGGCGGTTTGAGAGCATGGGTGGTTTTAGCGGCGCTGGCGCTTGCCGGCTGCGGCGCCGCGCGGGCTGATGCCCCGGCCGAAGCACAAAATGGTTGGGTGCAAATCACGCCCGACGCCACGCGGCTCGATGGACGTCTCTACGAAGCTACCTGCTCGCATGCTGCAGGCACCGATCCGGCGTACCGGTTTTGGTTTCGGCGCGGCACGTTGGATGGACTCGTCGTTTTCTTCGACGGCGGCGGCGCGTGTTGGGATGATGTGACGTGCGCGATCCCACGCCGGCGCGAAGCCGAACGCGACGATGACGGTTTCTACAAAGCCGAACTCATTCCGAGCGACAATCCGAACCGCTTCAGCGGCATTTTCGACTTGGACAATCCGCGCAATCCGGTGCGCGATTGGAGCTTCGTCTATGTGCCCTATTGCACCGGCGATGTTCACTCAGGTTCGAACACGGCGCGCTATAGGGATCCGGACACTGGCGAGCCCTATACAATCGAACATCGCGGCGCCGACAATTTCCGTGTCGTCCTGCATTGGTTGAAAGATAACTTTCCCCAGCCTGAGCAAATCCTGGTCGCGGGATCAAGCGCCGGCGCCTACGGCGCTTCAACGCACTTTCCGCGCATCCGCGCCGCGTTCCCGCGCGGGCGCGCGCTGATGCTGGGCGACGCCGGGCAAGGCGTGATGACTCAAGAGTTCCTTGATCAACGCAATGCGAGCTGGCGATTTGCACTGCCGCGGGAAGTGTTTGCACGCAACACGGTGCTGACACCGGAAGTCGATGTCGTAGGCCGGCTCGCTGCCCGCTATCCTGGCGACCGCTTCGCGCAGTACACAACCGCGCACGATATTACTCAGTCGAGCTTCTACGCCCTGATGGGTGCGGAGAACGCTTGTCTTGCCTGGACCGCGAACATGACGACAGCCCTCGCGCAGCGCCAGCATGCGGGGAATTTCCGTTCCTACCTCGCCTCCGGCGAAACCCACTCAATCTTGCGCACGCCGCGCTTCTACACCGAGCAAAGCGGCGGCGCGCCATTGGCCGAATGGCTCGCCGCCGCACTCAGTGCGAACGGCGCCGGATGGCAAAATCGCGCGTGCGAAAATTGCATGGTGCGTCCGACGCGGTGTTCGTACTGAAATCCGCTAGCCGTATTTGAACACCGGCGCGGCAAGATCGATCGCCGGAAGCTCTTCTTTCTCGCGCCAATAATCCTGTGTGTGCTGCCATTCATAGCTCTCGCCGCGCTTCGGCAAGAGGTCCATGCGGCGCATAAGATAACCTGGATTGAAATTCTCGGGGTCGATCCATGGCAAGCGCTTCATATTCAGCTGGCTCTCGGGAATGACAGCTTCGACGCGGTGCACCCCCTTCTCGTCCATGAACTTCAGCAAACGGCAGACGAAATCGCCCATGAGGTCGACGCGCAACGTCCAGCTGGCGCGAAAATAGCCGAACACCCAAACCATGTTCGGCACACCGGTGAACATCATGCCGCGATACGTGACGGTGTCGGCGAAATTCACCGGCCCACCATCGACGGTGAACGCAATGCCGCCGAGCACGCTGAGATTGAAGCCAGTCGCGGTGACGATCACATCCGCTTCAAGCTCACGCCCTGACTTTAAGAGCACGCCGGCTTTGGTGAAGCGATCGATCTCATCTGTGACCATGGTTGCCTTGCCGGCGGCGATGCCCTGGAAGAGATCACCATCTGGTACGAAGGCAATGCGCTGACGCCACGGACGATAACGCGGCGTGAAATGGGTCATGTCATAATCGGGGCCAAGGAAGAGGCGCACGCCGCTTAGCAGCTCCTCTTTCACGGTTTCGGGTTCATCGAACGCACGGTGCGTAAACTTGTCTTGATCGTAGAGGATCTTCTTGCGGGCAATGTCGTGCACCGTCATTTCGTCAACGCCGATGGTGCGCAGCATTTCCACCAGTTCATTGATGTTGCGGCCCGGAATGAAATAGGTCGGCGAGCGCTGGAGGACAGTGACGTGCTTGCACGCACTGGCGATGGCCGGGACGACGGTGGCGGTGGTTGCGCCCGAACCGATGACGAGCACGCTCTTGTCTTTTAGGTCGATGTCCTTGGGCCAAGTTTGCGGATGAACCAGCTCGCCTTTGTAATCTTCCATCCCCGGCCAATCGGGCGTGTAGCCTCGGGCGTGCTCGTAATAGCCTTGGCACATCCAAAGGAAGTTGCAGGTAAAAACGCGCCGTTCGCCCGCGTCGCCAAGTTCGGCTTCCACGGTCCAGAGATTGGTGGTGCGCGAAAATGAGGCCGAGATGATCTTGTGCCGGTAGCGAATATGCGGCGCGAGATCGTTTTCCTTGATGACATCGCCCATGTAGTCGAGGATTTCGGCGGCAGTCGCGATGGGCGGGCCAATCCACGGTTTGAAGCGATAACCGAATGTGTGCAGATCGCTATCCGAGCGGACACCGGGATAGGTGTGCATCAGCCAAGTGCCGCCAAAACTTTCGAGCGCTTCGAGCACGACGAAGCTCTTGCCGCTGCATTGCTGCTTCAAGTGATACGCTGAGCCGATGCCGGAAATGCCGGCGCCTGCGATCAAAACGTCAAAATGCTCGGTCATGTACGCGCTCCACAGCGGCATGCTCGAACCAGTCGGGGCCCCAGCTGTTGAGGCAAGTCAAATGACGTGGCGCGAGCTAGGCGCTTGGCAGACGGCGTTACATGGGTTGAAACGGCGCCTGGAGAGCCAATGCCTATTCCGACAATCTTTGTGGACGCTGACGCCTGCCCTGTGAAGGAAGAGATTTATCGCGTGGCGAGGAGGACAGGTTGTCCGGTGCAGGTGGTCGCGAACAGCTTCATGCGGGTGCCGCCGGATGTGAAACTCACGGTGGTCGAAGCGGGCCCGGACATCGCCGACGATTGGATCGCCGAGCGCGTGCAGCGCGGCGACATCGTTGTCACCAACGACATTCCGCTGGCGGACCGCACCCTGAAAGCGGGCGCCGCCGCGTTAGGCGCGACCGGCAAGGCGTTCACGGAAAGCTCGATTGGGGCGGCGATGGCGCAACGTGAACTGATGGAGCATCTGCGCTCGTTCGGCGAAGGCGGAGGCGGCCCGCGGCCCTTCAGCCAAGCGGACCGCTCGCGCTTTCTCTCGGCGCTGGATGCGGCGGTGATGAAGGCAAAGCGGCTTTAGAACACCGCCTGCGCTTCACCGCCCATCATTTGTTGGCGGACGAGCGGGATTGGCGGCCCCCCATAGCTCAGGAACTCGTCGTGGAAATCGTGCCAGCCTTCTCGGCCGCCGCGCGTGGCGGTCCAATCTTCGCGTAGCCGGCGGATCAGCAACTTACCCAGCGTGTAGTTGAGGTAAGCCGGATCATAGGTGCCGCGCGCTGCTTGCTGACGCGCGTTGCCTTCGTCCTGATAGCATTCGTTGACGAACATTTCGCGCGACTGATCGACAGTCATGCGGCCCGTGTGCATGAGGATCGCCGAAAGGAAACGGCAATCACGGCGAAGCGCGTTGGAGATCTGGCCAACGTGCGTTTCCGGATCGCCGTTGCCGAGGCCCGCATCCCACATCATCTCTTCGGTGTAATGCGCCCAGCCCTCCGCGTAAGCGTAGCCAACGAAGACACGGCCGAACTGGTTTCGCGAGCGGTTGGCGTGGAGGAAATTGAGGAAGTGGCCTGGCCAGACTTCATGCGCTGAAACGAACAGGAGTTCGGCGCGTCCCGGCACGAAGTCGTGCTGAACTTGCGCGGGCCATGATGGGTCAGGCGGCGCGATGTAATAGACAGACGGAAGGTTCGTCTCATATGGGCCGGGAATGTCGATATAGGCGAAATTCTGCCGGCGGAAAGGCGGCGCCTCAGCGACCTGCGCCTCCTCCGTTCCCGGAATAGAGACGAGATTATTATCGGCGATGAACTGGCGAAGCCCCGCGAGCTGCGCGCGCGCACCTTCGACTGAGCCGCCTTCCGGCTTGTGCTCGCCCATACGCGACATGCATTGCGAGATTGTGACCCCTGGGGCGAATTGCGCGCAGGCCTCGCGCATCGCGGCTTGATTGCGCGCGAGATCTTCGCGGCCAATGCGTTCGATTTCCTCAAGCGGCAGATCGACCATTTCGGTGTCGCGCAGCATTTGTGAGAAGCGCTCGGCGCCGAGAGCAAAATCGCTGGTGGCGTTCGGACGCTGCGCTTCGACCCAGTCGGAGAGTTCGCGCATGGCTACCGAGGCGGCGTTGGATGCTTCCGTCAGCTGGGTCTGCAAGGCCGCATCAGTGACTTCTGCGAACGCTGCCTTGCCGTCACCTTGATAATAATCAGCGAGGCCGCCGAAGGACGAGCGTCCGTAATTGACGAAGGTCAGAGGCATAGGCGTGCGGAGATTGGCGCGGATTTGTTGTGCGGCGTTCGGCACGGCTTGGAGGTAGCGAATGTAAGCGCGCAGGCGGACGTCCGCGGCCGCATAAGGACGCGCGACGTACATCGAGGGGCTGAGCGCGCCCATGTAATATGCCGGATTGGCGTGCGGCTGATCGGCGGTTTCGAGCCAGAAGAGCTGACCGCGCGCGACAGCGACGAGATAGTCGCGCTGGAAGGCCTGCTCTTCGTTGAGGCCACTCATGGCTTCAGCTTGCGTGATCGTATCGCGCAGGAATGTCTTGGCGCCAGTGAGGCCCCCTTCGCTCCAATCCGGGAGACGGCCATCGAATTCGTGACGGCCCTGGCTGGCGCCGAATGTCGGATCGATTTCGAACGCACGTTCGATGAAGGCGTTCTGGAATTGATCCCAGTTAGCGGATTGGTTGCAGCCGGCGAGCGTCAGCAATGCTGCGGCTGCGAGCGCGATAAACTTGTTCATGGCGATCCCCTTGCGAGGCGCAGATTGGCGGAGCGCGCGAAAGATCGCTAGCCAGAAATCGACGAGCGTCCCATGGCGCGGCGAACGAAGCCTACGGCAACCACTCATTTCGCGGCGGACCAGCAAATCGATTGGCATCGGTCTGCCCTGGCGCGAACAACAACCACAATAAGAGCAACGTCAGCACAATAGCGAGCGCGATGTCGGGCCAAGCCCCGTCGATCGACGGCCAGAACGACACCGCAACCGAGCACAAATATACAACGCACAGGCCCGCGATTACGCGAAAGCCTGACCAACCGAGATCGTGCGCGCGCCTCGAAAAAGGATAGAAACTTAAAATGGCCAGACCAAAAGCGCACTGAGCAATCCGACGCGATCAACATCGCTCGTCACAAGATAGCCACCACCGTGCGGGGCTGGCGGAGCTACATTGGTGAACCAAACAGAGAAAATAAGCGAAGACACGACACCTGGGCCGAGTGACCCGAGAAGGCATTGGCGCCGGTTAAGACGCCCACTCCAGCCCCATACGAGCCTAAGCCAGCTCGATCATCACCTCATCGGCCGCCACGCTGGCGCCCGAGGCGACATTCACCTTCGCGATTACGCCATCGCGTTCGGCTCGGATGATGTTTTGCATCTTCATCGCTTCGACGACAGCGACGCCTTCGCCTGACTTTACTTCCTGCCCCGCTTTCACGTCGATGGAGATAACGAGGCCCGGCATCGGTGAGACGATAAGTTTAGAGGTGTCAGCCTTCTGCTTTTCCGGAATCTTCTTATGGAGTTCGGCCCCGCGCGGCGTTGCAACTTGCGCGAGCACAGTTACGCCGCGATGGCGGAGCGTGTAGCCGCCTGGCGCGGTCTTAATTTTGACCGAGAACGGCTTGCCATCGAACTTGCCGCTGATGATGCGGGCGCCGGGGCGCGCGACAGTGTCGAGACGATGGGTTTTGCCGTCGACGGTGACGCCAGCACCAGTGTCATCAAGATCGACGCTGGTGAGATGGTGGGCGCCGTTGAGAATGACGGTCCAGTCACGCTGCCAGCTCTTGGCGCCGCCGTTTAAGCCGCCGCTAATGTCGCGAGCGCGACGAGCGGTGAAAGAACGAGCGATCGCGGCGGTCGCGATCAAGAGCTTTTCTTGTTCGCTTGTCGGCGGAACGCCTTCAAACCCGCCCGGGAAATGCTGCTTGATGTAGGCGGTGGTGAAATCGCCTTTGCGGAAATCCTTTTCCTCCATCACCGCGCCTAGGAACGGGATGTTGTCGGCGATGCCGTCGATGAGGAAATTGTCGAGCGCCGCGGCTTGGGCGTCGATCGCCGCGATGCGCGTTGGCGCATGAGTGATGAGCTTGGCGATCATCGGATCATAGAACATCGAAATCTCGTCGCCCTCGCGAACGCCAGTTTCGTTGCGGAGCGTGACATCGCCGGTTTTGCCTTCGGCGGGCGCCTGATAGGCGCGCAGACGGCCGATGCTCGGCAAGAAGTTGCGGTAAGGATCTTCGGCATAGATGCGGCTTTCGATCGCCCAGCCTCTAATCTTCAGATCCTTCTGCTTGAACTTGAGAGGCTCACCGGCGGCGACGCGGATCATCTGCTCGACGAGATCGAGGCCGGTGATCATTTCCGATACCGGATGCTCAACCTGGAGACGGGTGTTCATCTCGAGGAAGTAGAAGCTCTTGTCGGCGCCGCTGGCGACGAACTCGACGGTGCCGGCGCTATCGTAATTCACGGCGCGCGCCAGAGCGCAGGCTTGCTCACCCATCGCCATGCGCGTCTTTTCGTCAAGCAGTGGCGACGGCGCTTCTTCGATAACCTTCTGGTTGCGGCGCTGGATCGAGCACTCACGCTCGAACAGATGCACGACGTTGCCGTGCTTATCGCCCATCACTTGGATCTCGATGTGGCGCGGAGCGGTGACGAACTTCTCGATGAAGATGCGATCGTCGCCGAAGGCGCCTTTGGCTTCAGCGCGCACCGCCGGGAAGCCCTCTTCCACCTCCTTGCGATTGTAAGCAACGCGAATGCCTTTGCCGCCGCCGCCCGCGCTCGCCTTGATCATCACCGGGTAGCCGATCTCTTCGGAGATCTGCATGGCATGCTCGACGCCATCGATTTCGCCGATAAACCCTGGCACGCACGAGACGCCAGCTTCGGCGGCGCTCTTCTTGGATTCGATCTTGTCGCCCATGGCGCGGATGGCGTGAGCGTTGGGACCGATGAATACGAGCTTCTCAGCTTCGAGCCGGTCTGCGAACTCCGCTTTCTCCGAAAGGAAGCCAAAACCTGGATGGATCGCTTGCGAGCCGGTTTGCTTGGCGGCTGCGACGATCTTGTCGATAACGAGGTAGGATTGCGCCGCGGGCGGCGGACCGATGAAAACGGCCTCATCGGCCATATCCACGGCAAGGCTATCGGCGTCGGCCTCAGAATAGACGATCGCCGTCTTGATCCCGAGCCGGCGAGCGGTGCGGATAATGCGGACAGCGACTTCGCCGCGATTGGCGATCAGGATTTTATCGAACATCGGGGCGGTGTTAGCGGGGTTTATTCGATCCGTCATCCTCTCACCCATCCCCCGGATGCGAGGGCTTGGCGAACAGTCCGGGGCCCATAAACCTCGCCTGCTCGCGGGTAACGCTCAGGCACAAGCGCTTATGGGTCTCGGGCTCCGCGTTCCGCATCGCTCCAGGAATGGGTGGTGGTAGGGTGTCAACATGAATCGTCGTGAAGTCATTGCAGGCGCGGCCGCCCTCGCGGCTTGCTCTCAACCCGCTCAGAGCCAAGCGCCCGTCATGCCCTTTCCCATGCGACGCGGCGTCAATCTCGGCAATGCGCTCGAAGCGCCCAATGAGGGCGACTGGGGCTACCGGATCGAGTTGCCGCATCTCAACGCCATCCGCGACGCGGGTTTCGATGGCGTACGCCTGCCAGTGCGGTTCGACGCACACGCCGGCTCGACGCCGCCTTATGCATTGGGTGGCAACTTCTGGCGCCGGGTCGACGAGATCGTCGAGCACGCCTTGGGCCTCGGACTTATGGTGCAACTCGACATGCATCACTACGAGCGGCTGATCAGCGAACCGGCGCGGCAACGTGATCGTTTTCTCGGTATGTGGAGCGTGATCGCTCATCACTACCGCGGCGCACCGGCTGGGTTGATCCTGGAGCCGTTCAACGAACCGAACGGGCCGAACTGGCGCGCGGGCGCGTTGATGGATTTGCAGCGCGACGTTGTTGCAGTCATCCGCGATCGCGGCGGAGCAGAGCGCTTAATCGTGCTCGGGCCAGGCAATTGGCAGAACATCGATGCGCTGCGCGATTGGCGCCCGCCGGAAGGAGAAAACATTGCCGTGAGCGTGCACTATTACGAGCCGCACGCCTTCACGCACCAGAACGCCGAATGGATGGGCGCGGACGCGCCCGTGTTTGGCCGTGATTGGGGAACGGATGCTGATCGCGACCTCGTACGCCAACACATCGAACGCGCCCACCAATGGGGCGCCCAATATGGATACGCGATGCAACTCGGGGAGTTCGGCGTGAACACCGCTGCGCCACTGGCGCAGCGCGTAGCGTGGACGCGCACGGCGCGCGAGGCGTGCATCGCCTACGGGCTTGGCTGGTGCGTTTGGGATTTTGCCGGCGCATTCCCGATCTGGGATCGCACGAAGCAGGCGTTCATTCCCGAACTCCGCGACGCGCTGTTCGCGCGCGACGCGTGGATCGCCGAGAACTAGTAATCGAACATCTTTTCGTCGCGCTCGGCGCGGCGTTTGGCTTGCGCGACGATGTGGGCGGCGAGTTCATCGCGCGTGAGCGAAGGCGTGACGCCGCTCGGATCGAGATTGTGCTCGGCAACAAGCGCGCGAAGTGCGCTTAGATCCTGATCTGCGAGCGCCGCACGCAAGCCATCTTCACCGCCTTTGCGGAAGACACCCGCAGGATTGATCTCGGGCGCCAGGCCGACCGGCGAAGCAACGGATTCAGAAGGCTGCGGTGCGCTCGGCACAACGGCGCCAGGTTTATTGCGCTTGGGCCTTCCCGACGCCGTAGCGACCGGCGCGTCCTCGTCCCGGGCGACCTCATCCAACACGTCCTCGGCGACATCGCGGCGGCTGTCGTGACGTTGCAGTACGGCGTCGAGGCGATCGGCGAAATCGGGATTGCGCTTCGCCTCGCGGCGAATTTCATCGAACAGACGATCGAGCGTTTTGTTGAGACTCATAGACTGGGCGCGAGCTCCACCTTGCTCTGGAATTCTTCGCCGAGCTTTTTAACAGTGCTAGCCATCTGGCCGTACTTTTGTTCGAAAGTACGTTGGGTTTCCGACCATTCCGCCGCCTTGGCGATATCGACGTGCTGCGGGATGCGCACATCGAACATTGCGTCGCCGAGATTGTCCTTCAGCAATTGCGCTTCAGAACGATGCAGCGAGAAGCCGTCTTCGTACTTGGTGGCGAGCACCATGAGTTGTGACGGCCCGCCGCGACGCTCGTTGATGAGGCGCAGCGCACGCTTGCGGAATGTGATAAGTCCCAAGCGCGACACGTAATCCGGGATCGAAGGCACGAGGATCGTGTCCGCCGCAATCAGCGCCGCTTCCGCGAACAGTGAAATGCCGGGCGGGCAATCGATCAGGATGTAATCGTAGTCGTTGATGACATTCTTGATGCCGTTGGCGAAGCGCTCGAGGATCCACTTCTGGATCATGTCGATCTGGAAGCCGCGTTTGACGAAGCTCTCTATCATGTCGCGTTCGACGATGCGGAATTCCGGCGCGGATGCACAGAGTGCGACGTCGGGTTTGCCCTTCAAGTCACTGACGTTTTTTTCGATCAGTTGTTTGAAGGGCTTCGGCTTCTGCTGAACGATGTAGCTCTCGAAATAAAAATCGAGCGTTCGCTCGGCTTCGCGCATGCCGTTCCACTTCTCAGGGCCTGCGACCATGATCGAAGCGTTGGTTTGCGGATCGAGATCGATCACGAGCACGCGGCGGCGCTGGTGATGCGCGAGCGTTTCGGCGAGGGAGACCGTCGTCGTCGATTTGCCGACGCCGCCCTTCATGTTGATCACCGAGATAATGCGCGCGGGCATTCTTGCCCCTTTCTGTTCGTCCATAATTTTTGAACCCCGGACGGTCGGCGCGGAGGGTTAGTTTCTGGTAAATTTGGGTCAAGCCATGGACGCAGCGTTCCCCACTGCAATCCGAACATGAACCTCAGTCAGGATTCAGCGCCACGGCGCCAATGTGCGCCTCGAGGGTCGTTGAGACACAAGGACGACAAGAGTCGTCCCGGGAGCGCAAAGTACCATGAAGACGAAGTTTTTTGCTGCGGCTCTCGCCGCTTTGACCCTCGCGACCGCTGGCGCCGCCTCGGCGCAGGATTTCCGGCGCGGTGACCGCGATCGTGGCTACGACCGTGATTTTCGCACCGGCATCGAAATCACCATCCGCAAGGACGGTCGCGTGATGACCTTCGATCGAAACGACCGGATGTTCTATCGCCTGCTGCAACGGCCGTTCAATTTCGAGCCTGGCATGACGTACGCGTACACCGATCGCTGCAACCGCCAAGGCTGTGTCGCGTTCGTGTTCGACGGCCGCCACCGCCGCCCGATCGATCGGATCTTCGCGCCGCACATCTCGCACCGCAGCTACGCATGGCGTGAAGCGCGCGACTTCGACCGCAACTATGGCCGCTTCGGCGACTACGACCGGGACGACCGCAACTGGAACAACGAAAATGACCGCAATTATCGCAATGGCCGTGACGGCCGCTTCGATGATCGCCGTGACGATCGCGACAGCCGCGATCGCGGTGATTGGCTCGAAGGCGGACCGACCCAACGCCGCTAAACGTCGACGCTAACGTGGAGCGACGCGAGGCGTCCGCTTAGGCGGGCGCCTCGTTGTCGTGGCTGACGGGCTCGCCCATGAGCACCAATTCTTCGGCGGCGGTCGGGTGGACGGCGCAGGTTAAGTCCCACTGCGCTTTTGTGAGCTTCGCTTTCACCGCCACTGCCGCGACCTGGATGATCTCAGGTGCGTCAGCCCCGACAATATGAACGCCGAGCACCTGATCGGTTTTGACATCGACGATCATCTTCATCAGAGTCTTCTGCTCATTGCCGGCGAGGATGTGCTTCATCGGCCGGAAGGTGGAGCGAAAGATCTTGAGCTTGCGCCCCTTCGCACGCGCGGCCTCCTCTGTCAGCCCTACGGCGCCAACTGGCGGGCGCGAGAACACTGCGCTCGCAACATCGGCGTGATCGAAGGCAGTCGGCGTGCTCAAAAACTCGGTCGCGACATAAGCCATCGCCTCGCGGATGGCGACCGGCGTCAAATTCACGCGGTCGGTCACATCGCCGACGGCTGAGATATGCGGCACGCTAGAGCGCGAGTATTCGTCAACCGCGACAGCGCCGCGCTCTGTGAGGCGAACGCCCGCTGCTTCAAGTCCCATGTTCATCGTGTTGGGCACACGGCCCACTGCCCACAGCACCTGATCGGCCTCTATGCGCATTGAGTTTGAGAGCGTAACGAGTTTGCGGTCGGCGGCGAGCGGCGCGATTTCATCGATAGTCGAGCCACAAATGATGTTGACGCCGCTCCGCGCCAGATCGGCTTGCACGTGAGCGCGAACATCGTGATCGAACCCGCGCAAAATGCGTTCGCCCCGATAAACGATCGTGGTTTCAACGCCGAGCCCGGAAAAAATCGTCGCAAATTCTGCTGCAATGAAACCACCGCCCGCGATGACGACGCGCGATGGCAGATCCTTCAGCAGAAAAGCATCCGTCGATGTGATGCCGAGTTCCTGGCCCGGCGTTTCTTCTGGCCGATAGGTGTGACCGCCGGTGGCGATGAGTATCTTATCGGAGCTGAGATAACGCCCCTCTCTCACGAGACGCACAGTGTGCGGATCGGTGAGCACGGCGCGATCTTCGAAGAGTTCGACACCGGCATTGGTGAGATTTTGAAGATAGAGCCCACTCAGGCGGCTCACTTCGGCCTGCACGGAATCCCGGAGCGTAGTCCAATCAAAGCGCGCCCAATCCACAGTCCAGCCAAAGCCTTTGGCGTCGCGGAATGCTTGCGAATATTCGGACGCGTACACCAGGAGCTTTTTCGGCACGCAACCGCGCAGCACGCACGTGCCTCCGACTTGAACCTGTTCTGTAATTGCAACCTTGGCGCCGGTCTTCGCGGCCAAACGCGCCGCGCGTACGCCGCCGGAGCCCGCGCCAATGACGATGAGGTCGTAATCGTGTTGGGGCATTTGCCCTCCGGGCGCTCAGTGCGCCTTCTTCATATAGGCTGGGAGCCAGCTTTCGTGAGCCTTGCGTAGGTCATCGAGTGAAATGCGCTCACGATCGCCGCCAGCGCCAAGGAAGCTGATCTCGCGGCCACCGGCTTCGCCGACGACGAGATAGCTCACGCCGGCGCTGCGGGCGCGCTTGTCGAGGTCGTCGATCTTGCCGGCGGGAACAGCAATGAGATAGCGCGCCTGATCCTCAGAATAAAGAAACGCTGCGTCGCCGAGATCACCCTGATAGCCGAGCGAGACGCCGATATTTGAGCCAAGCGCCATCTCAGCGACGCCAATGCCGAGGCCGCCGTCGCTGAGATCGTGCGCAGCGCGCACGGCGCCCTCTGAAATGAGCGAACGCACGAAATCACCGTTCTTCTTTTCAAGCGCGAGATCAACCTTGGGGGCCGCGCCACCGAGCTTGAAGAGATCGCGGGCGTAAACGCTCTGACCAAGGTGGCCGGCCGTTTCGCCGATCAGAACGAGCGTGTCGCCCTGCTTCAACGCATCGGCCGTCGCACGGCGCTCGAGATCTTCAATGATGCCCACGCCGCCGATCGCGGGGGTTGGCAGGATCGCTTGGCCGTTGGTCTCGTTATAGAGCGAGACGTTGCCGCTGATCACCGGAAATGAAAGTTCGCGGCAAGCTTCGGCGAGCCCTTCGATCGCGTGCACGATCTGGCCCATCACTTCCGGTCGTTGCGGATTGCCGAAATTGAGATTGTCGGTCACCGCGAGCGGGCGCGCGCCGGTGACCGTGAGATTGCGCCAAGCCTCAGCGACGGCCTGCTTGCCCCCTTCGTACGCGTCGGCTTCGACGTAACGCGGCGTGACATCGCAAGTCATCGCGAGTGCGCGCTTGGAGCCGTAGAGGCGCACAATGGCGGCATCGCTGCCGCTGTCAGCCAAAGTGTCGCCCATGACGTGGCGATCGTATTGCTCCCAGATCCAGCGCTTGGAGGCCTGATCGGGCTGCGAGAGCAACGTCGTGAGTGAATTGACGAAGCCGGGATACTCGCTCGTGAGACGCTGCTGCTCGCCCTCAGTGAGCGGAATAGCCTTTAGCGGCTGCACGTACGGACGCTCGTACTTCGGCGCTTCGTCAGCCAATGGCCCGAGCGGAATGTCGCAAACGATTTGGCCATGCCAGCGGAGCGTCAGATTGCCGGTGTCGGTTGTTTGGCCAATGACGGCGGCGTCGAGGCCCCATTTTTCGAAGATGCGCTTGGCCTCTTCTTCGCGTCCCGGCTTCAGCGTCATCAGCATACGCTCTTGGCTTTCCGAGAGCATGAATTCGTACGGCGTCATGCCCTCTTCGCGCGCGGGCACGGCGTCGAGATCGAGCAGGATGCCGGCTTCGCCCTTCGAGGCCATCTCAACCGATGACGAAGTGAGACCCGCAGCGCCCATGTCCTGAATGCCGATGATCGCGTCGGTGGCCATGAGTTCGAGGCAGGCTTCGATCAGAAGCTTTTCGAGGAAGGGGTCGCCGACTTGGACCGTCGGACGCAAGCCATCTTCGCCTTCGACAAATTCGGCGCTCGCCATCGTGGCGCCGTGGATGCCGTCGCGGCCGGTTTTGGCGCCGACGTACACGACAGGATTGTTCGCACCCTTGGCGGCGCTGGTGAAAATCTTGTTCTTATCGGCGATGCCCAGGCAGAACACGTTGACCAGAATATTGCCGTTATAGCGCGCGTCGAAATTGGTCTCGCCGCCCACGGTCGGGACACCGACACAATTGCCGTAAAAGCTGATGCCGCTGACGACGCCGTCAACGAGCTTGCGCGTCTTCGGATGCTCGGGCTCGCCAAAGCGCAGCGCATTCATGATCGCCACCGGACGCGCGCCCATCGTAAAGACGTCGCGCAAAATGCCGCCGACGCCGGTCGCGGCGCCCTGGAACGGTTCGATAAAGCTTGGATGGTTGTGGCTTTCCATCTTGAAGATGGCCGCCAGCCCCTGGCCGATATCAATAGCGCCGGCGTTCTCGCCCGGGCCGTAGATCACATGCGGCGCCTTGGTCGGGAATTTCGCCAGATGGACCCGGGTCGACTTGTAAGAGCAGTGCTCGCTCCACATGACCGAAAAGATGCCCAGCTCGGTGGTGTTCGGGGTGCGCCCGAGCTTCTTCAGCACCAGGTCGTATTCGTCCTTGGAGAGGCCGAATTCTTCGGCGAGAGCCAGGGTTCCTGGCGCGAGCGGATCTAGGGACATGGGCGGCAGATAGCGTGTGTCGCTTGGAGGGGCAATTGGCCCGCCTGGCGCAACCACGCAGGGCTCCTTCCCAGGTGGAACGTGGCGACAACTCGACAAGTCCGAACGCCCGGCTTACTCCCAAAACCTAAGGAGACTTCCCTATGCGCGAAATTCCGCTGTCCGACATCCAGACCCTGGTGGGCCAGGAGATCGGCGTGTCCGACTGGCTCGAGATTACCCAGGACCGGGTCAATCGTTTCGCTGACGCCACGGGCGATCACCAGTGGATCCACGTCGATGTTGAGCGGGCCACCAAAGAACTCGGCGCGCCGATCGCGCACGGCTATCTGGTGCTCTCGCTGATCCCGTTCCTGGCCAAGAACATCGTCAGCTATACGGGTGTGTCGCGCGGCATCAATTACGGCTCGAACAAGGTCCGCTTCACCAACATGGTGCCAGTTGGCTCACGCCTGCGGATGCGCGCCAAAATGCTCACCTGCGAGCCGCGCGGCGGCGGCTATCAGGTGGTCAACGAGTTCACCATCGAGATCGAAGGCCAAGAGCGCCCGGCGTGCGTGGCTGAGGTCGTCTCGCTGATCTTCCCGGGCTGATGCTCACTTTCGTTGAAGCGATCTCGCTTGCCGGCGATCGCAACAAACAAAACGACGATACGCTGGGTTTTCAGCGTAACGGCGCATGGGTGATCGACGGCGCGACCGATCTCAGCGAAACGCCGCTAACAAAAACCGCCTCCGACGCCAGTTGGGTCGCGCAGGTCGCCAACACCAGCCTCAATGCTTGGACCTACGGCGATCTTCGCGAGGCAGTGCGCACGGCGAGCGAGACGGCGGCGAACGCATTCTCCTACATGACGCGCGGAAAGAGCATCGAACGTTGGCAATTACCGACTGCGTCCTTGCTCATGCTCACGGAAAACGAGAGCGGCGTCATTGAGGGCATCGACCTTGGCGATTGCCGTGTATTCGCACTAGATGCGAACGGCGTGCAGACGGTCGGCGGCCATGGCGGGCTCGACGACGAGATCAAGCTGGCAGCTTCGCAACCCGAAGCGGACAAGCCGCTGTTAAAGCGCAAAGCCGCCATCGAAACGCTGCGCCGCAACCGCGCCGCGATCAACCAGGAGGGCGGCCGCTTCTGGACATTTGGCTTGCATCCGGCCTGCGCCGATCATGCGCGAACCTGGACGATCTCACTCAAGCGCCCAGCGCACCTGCTGCTTATGACGGACGGCTTTGCCGCGCTGACAGACCGCTACCGCACCTATGAGCCAGCGGCTTTGGTGAAAGCAGCCGTGAACGTAGGGCTGCAGGAACTTGGCCGCGAACTGCGCGCCATCGAAACTGCCGACGCATCCGGCTCACAACATCCACGCTTTAAGCAAAGCGACGATGCAACCGCGATTTTGTTGCGGCTCACCTAAAGGCGTTTGACCGCACACTCCGCTTCACCGCAGAAGGCGAACCATGAACCGTCGCGAACTCCTCCAGGCCAGCGCCGCTCTGCCTATCGCCGCCCTCCTTCCCGCTTGCGCCTCCACGGATGCCACCATGCCGAACACCACCACGCCACTTGCACCGCCCATCGCACGCATTGAACCCAAGATCATCGAACAATTGGGTCGCACGCGCATCGACAATTACGCATGGCTGAAGGACGACAATTGGCAAGAAGTCATGCGCGATCCGTCGCTGCTGAAGGCCGACATCCGCGCCTACCTCGATGAAGAGAACGCCTATCGCGAAAGCATGATGGCTTCGACCGCGGCGCTGCAGGAACGCATCTATCAGGAGATGCGCGGGCGGACGAAAGAGGACGATTCATCTGTGCCGTCGCCGGATGGTCCGTGGGAATATTATCGCCGCTTTGAAACCGGCGCGCAGCATCCGAAGCTCGTTCGCCGCCCGCGCGGTCGTGAGGGCCCCGAGCAAGTGCTGATCGACGTCGATGCACAAGCGCAGGGCAAAACGTTTTATAAAGTCATCGCTGCACAGCATTCGCCGGACCATTCGCTCTATGCATACGCCGTCGATGAGCAGGGCTCGGAAATCTACACGGTCTATGTGAAGGATCTCGCGACCGGCCAAACGCTGGCGTCTCATATTGGCGATTGCACCGGTGATTTCTGCTGGTCGCCGGATTCACAGCTGATCTTCTGGACGTTCCGCGACAACAACGGGCGCCCAGCTAAAATCTATCGGCGCCCTGCGCGCGGCGGCCAAGACACGCTTGTCTACGACGAGCCGGATGACGGCTTTTTCCTCAGCGTGGGCCCGAGCGAAAGCGAAGAGTTCATTCTGATCAGCGCCGGCAACGGCAGTCAGTCGGAATATTACACGATCGCCGCGAGCGACCCCACGGCGCAGCCGGCTCTATTTAGCCGCCGTGAACCGGACATGCTCTACACGCCGACGCATTGGGACGGACGCTGGTACATCGTGACCAACGCCGATGGCGCGGTCGACTTCAAGATCATGACCGCAGAACCTGGGCGCACAGGTCGCCCGCAGTGGCGCGAGTTCATGGCGCACGAAGCGGGCCGTTACATTCTCGGCCTCCACGCGACGAAGGATTATCTCATCCGTTCCGAGCGCGTGAACGCACTTCCGCGCATCGTCGTCCGCCATCGCAGCGGCGCCGAGCACGACATCTCGTTGCTTGAGCAGGCGTACAATATCGAAGTCGCTGGCGGTTATGAGTTCGACACGGCCACACTGCGCTACATCTACGAGTCGCCAACCACGCCGCTGAAGTGGTTCGACTACGACATGGGCGCAAAAACCCAGGTGCTGCGCAAGACCCAAGAAATTCCGTCGGGTCACAATCCGGACGATTATCTCACCGGCCGTTTTTTCGCGACATCAAGCGATGGCAAGCGCATTCCGATCACGGTGCTCTACAAGCGCGGCACGCAGCTCAACGGCACGGCCCCGCTCTATCTTTATGGCTACGGCTCGTACGGCATCTCAATGGATGCGGATTTCTCGATCCGCCGCTTCAGCTTGGTCGACCGAGGCTGGATCTACGCGATCGCCCACGTGCGCGGCGGCTCGGAAATGGGTTTCGGCTGGTTCCAGGATGGACGCCGTTTCAACAAGCGCAACACGTTCAGCGATTTCGTCACTGTGGCGGAGGAGTTGATTGGTGCAGGCTACGGTCGCCCAGGCAATATCGTTTGCGAAGGCCGCTCTGCGGGCGGCTTGTTGATGGGCGCGATCAACAACATGCGGCCTGATCTTTGGGCGGGCGTAATCGGCGGCGTGCCGTTCATCGACGTCATTAACACGATGAGTGACACCTCACTGCCGCTCACGCCGCCGGAATGGCCCGAATGGGGCAACCCCCTCGAAGACCCGGCCGCTTACGACTACATGGCGTCCTATTGCCCGTACACGAACGTGACGCAGAAGGCTTATCCAGCCGTGCTCTCAACCGGCGGCCTCACGGATCCGCGCGTAACGTACTGGGAGCCTGCGAAGTGGGTTGCGAAGCTTCGCCCGCACACAACGAGCGGCAAACCGATCTTACTCAAGATGAACATGGGCGCGGGCCATGCCGGCTCGGCTGGGCGCTTTGAATATCTGCGCGAGCTTGCTCACGATTACGCGTTCGCGATCAAAGCGATCGGCGCCGAAGAGGCCGGCGGGCCGTTCTAGCGCCAGCCTCTAGTCATTCTTGATCCCGAACCAGCGGGCGCGGTGATAATCGTTGAGATTATCCTCATAACCGGTGAGGTCGGGGTGAACGAGGTTCGTTGAGTTGATGAACACGCTCATGCAGATGACAGCATCGGTGAGCGCAATCTGCTCGGCGCGCGCCATCATCTCGCCGCGGCGGGTCGCGTCCGCTTCGAAATCGCTTTCGTGCACCAAGCGGTCGTATTCGGGGTTGCTGTAACCCGGATAGTTTTGCGGACCCGTGCGGGTTTCGAACAGATAGAGATAGTTCTTCGCGTCGTTGTAGTCGGCGATCCAACCGCCGTCGCCGACATCAAAGTTCTTTGCGCGCAAATTGGCGTAGTGCACTTGGGTTTCGACGCCGCGCAATTCGACTGTCACCCACGGCGCGATCTCACGCCAATTGTTTTGAACAACAACGGCAACACGCGGATTATCGCTGGTGTTGCGATGTGAGTATTCGAAGCGCAGCGGATTGTCGGGACCGTAGCCTGCCGCTCGCAGCAGGCGCACGGCTTCTTCGCGGCGCTGTTCGATCGACTGGTCCGCCCATGGATAGCGCGCGGTGTTTGGATAGTTGGAGATGCCCGGCGGGACAAACTTGTAGGCCGCCTGCTCTCCTGTCCGGTAGATATTCGCGGCGACCCAGTCTCGATCGTAAGCCATCGCAAGGGCTTGGCGGACGCGGACGTCATTAAATGGCGGCTTGGTCACGTTGAACGAGAAATAGTTGCACGTGAGGTAGGGCGCGACGCGCACGTAGCCCGGCAAATCACGGCGCAGCGTCTCGACTTGGTTCGATGGAAAGCGCGTCGACCAGCCAGCCTCACCGCTCATCACGCGGCGTGCAGAGGCGTTCACGTCGTTCGATGGGTAAAAGTAGAGGTCGTTCATCACGACATTGGCCGCATCGAAAAAATGCGGATTGCGCTCAAGGTGGACAATATAGTTCGACCACCATTTGATGAGCGTGAAGGCGCCATTGACGGCGATGTTCTCAGGGTGGACCCAATCGTCGCCGTGCGCTTCAACGATGTGCTTCGGTACCGGGTAAGCGGTGTAGTGCATCAATAATTCGGGCAGATACGGCGCTGGATGCTCGAGCTTGATTTCGAGTGTCAGGTCGTCGAGCGCGGTGACGCCAACCGTGTCCGGCGCCATATGACCCTGGTTTACGGCCTCGGCGTTTTTGATTGGATAGAGAATAGCTGCGTATTCAGCGAGGTTCGCGGGATCGAGGATACGCTTGATCGCAAACTCAAAATCATGCGCGTCGCAGGCCTCGCCGTCCGACCATTGCGCGCGGCGCAAGTAGAACGTCCATGTCCGGCCGTCTTCACTGGTTTCCCAACGCTCCGCCATGCCGGGGATCGGTTCGGCCTTGGCGTTTTCCGTGGTGAGACCGACGAACATGTTGCCGATAATGTTGTTCTCCCACTGACCTGACGCCTTATGCGGGTCCAGTGACAGCGGCTCGCCTTGGTTGCAGATGTCGAGCGAACGCTTTTCGCGGTCGAAGCCGGTGATCTTGCCGTTGGCGCAGGCGCCCAGCGAAGCCGCCGCAGTGAGGCCCCCCACTCCGGCCAGAAGCCGCCGCCGATCGGTCCAGAACGCCGCCATATTCTTCTCCGGTCACACCCTGCTCGCGCGGGCTGACAAAGTTTGTCCGCAAAGTCTAGGATGATCCGGCTTCCGACGGGAGGGGACTTTATGCGCATCGTCTTGGCCAGCTTGGCCTTTATCACAATGGCCGGCACAGTTGCGGCTCAGGAACAGCCGACAGTGACACCGGACGCGCTCGATCGCGTTTATGCCTGCCGCAACATTTCGGACGAGGCCCAGCGCCTCGCCTGCTACGACGCGGCAGTGGGCAACCTCCGCGCAGCGCAAGATTCAGGGAACCTTGTCGCAGTTGATCGCCAACACGCACAGCAAGTCGATCGCGAAGCCTTTGGTTTCTCGCTGCCATCACTCTCGCGCTTGTTCGGTAGCAACGACAACACCGCGAGCAACAATCCGAACAACCCGCAGTTTGAGCGCGTCGACAATATCCAAATGACGGTCGCCAGCGTCACCCATCGCCGCAACATGCCGTCGACGTTCCGGATGACGAATGGTCAGGTCTGGGTTCAGATCGATGACGAAGTGGCGCGCAACGTGCGCGAAGGCGGCACGGTGACGATCGAACGCGCCTCACTCGGCAGCTATCTCATGCGTGTGGACGCCGGTGGCCCAGCGCTCCGTGTTCGGCGTCAGCAATAGCTGACGCCTAGCGCTCTTTCGGATCGAGCGCGTCGCGCAAGCCGTCGCCGAGGAAGTTCAACGCCAGCAGCGTAATCAGCATCGTCGCAGATGGGGCGATAAGCATCCACGGCGCGGTCGTCATCTGGTCTTTGCCATCCGAGAGCAGGCTGCCCAGCGAGGTCAGCGGCTCCTGGACGCCAAGGCCGATGAACGAGAGGAAGCTCTCAGCCAGGATAATGACTGGGATATTCAACGTCGCGAACACCACAACAGGGCCGACGACGTTTGGCACGATGTGGCGGAACACGATTTCCAGCGGCTTGGCTCCGGCGGCGCGCGCGGCTTCCACGAACTCTTTTTGCCGAAGCGAGAGCGTCTGACCGCGCACGATCCGCGACATAGTCAGCCACTCAACCGCGCCGATGGCGCAGAAGATCAGCACCAGGTTCAGCACCGGATCGTCAAACTGGACGACCGTCATCAACACGATGACGAAGAAAACGAACGGAATGGCGTAGAGCACGTCAACAACGCGCATCATCGTGTCATCAACTAACCCGCCGACGAACCCGGCCACCGCGCCCCAGACAACGCCAATGGTGAGCGCAACGACAGTCGCGGCCAGGCCGACCAGCATCGAGATACCGAGCCCGAGAATGAGACGCGCGACCATGTCGCGGCCTTCGGTATCGGTTCCGAGCAGGTGCATGTCCTTGAACGTCGGGGCGATGGCGACGCTGTCACGGAAGATCGTGTCGTACTTGTGGACCCACAAAAACGGGCCAAACACGGCGATCAGAACCAGAATGGCGACGACATACAGGCTGGCGACTGCGGCGGGGTTGCGCATCAGGCGCCGGCGCGCGTCTTCCCAGAGCGAACGTCCCTTTACGGCCTGCGGCTGCGGCGTGTCGTCGATCAGAATATCGCTCATGCCGTGCGCGCCCGCGGATCTAGCACGCGATACATAAGGTCCGCGGCGAGGTTCAGGAGAATGATGAGGAACGAATAGATGAGCACGACGCCCATCACCAGCGTGTAGTCACGCTGCTGCGCGGCCAGCACGAATTGTTTGCCGATGCCCGGTAGCGAGAACACCGTTTCAATGACGAACGAACCCGCCATCACGCCCGCAAGCGCGGGCCCGGCATAGGAGATGATTGGCAGCATCGCGATCGGCAGCGCATGGCGCCAAATGACTTGCTGTTCAGGGAGCCCCTTGGCGCGGGCGGTGCGAATGGCGTTGGAACGCAGCGTCTCGATCATTGAGGCGCGCATCAGTCGAGAAACAATCGCGATGATTGGCAGCGACAGCGTCAGCACCGGCAACAGCAAATAGATGACGCCGAACTCGTCGCGGTGAAGTCCCTGCGACGGCAAAATCCCCCACTCCACCCCAAAGAAGAGTTGCATGATCGGCCCGACGACAAGGGGCGGCAGGCAAACACCAGCAATCGCCAGCGCCATCACCAAATAATCCTGCGCCTTATTTTGGCGTAACGCAGCGACAACGCCCAGACTGGACCCGACAAGAAGCGCAAGCGCCATCGCGCTCAGTCCAAGGATCGCGCTCGTCGGCGCGCCCTCAGCGATGATGTCGACGACGTCCTTGTCTTTGTAAGTCATCGACGGGCCAAGATCGCCGCGTGCGAGACCGGCCAGATAGTGGCCAAGCTGAACGTGGATCGGTTGATCGAGATTGTACTCGGCCAGCAGGCGCCGCTCGATCTCGGGCGGCATTTGGCGTTCTTTGGTGAACGGCCCGCCGGGCGCCAAGTGCATCAGCACAAAAGCAGCCACGACAATGGCGAGCAACGTAGGTATCGCAAACAAAAGGCGCCGAACGGCTTGAGCTAGCATTCTCAGGTCCTGTGGCGCCGAAGCAGTGGCGAAGCGCGCGAAACCTTGCGTCCCCGCAAGGCCATGTCAACTTTGCGATGTAGGGTGGTGCGATGAGTGAATTCAAACGCGTGACGCCGGACTTCGCCGTGGCGGCGCAACTCACGGCCAAGGACGTCGCCCAGGCTGCAGCCGAGGGCTATCGGACGATTATCGGGAACCGGCCCGATGGTGAGGCGCCCGGCCAGCCTACTGCAGGGGAAATCAAGGCGGCGGCTGAGGCTGCAGGCCTCTCCTATAAGGCGCTGCCGTTCTCGGGTTTCCCGCCCGCCCCAGCGATCGTTGCGGAAACGGCGGCTGCCCTAGATGAGGCAAACGGCCCTGTCCTTGCCTATTGCCGAACCGGCACGCGCTCAATAACAGCCTGGGCCCTGGCCCAAGCGCTGGCGGGCGGCCATACGCCTGACGAAATTATCGCCTTGGCTCAAAAGGCGGGGTACGACTTAACCGGGGCGCGGGGGGCGCTCGAAACGCTGGCTCCGAAGGCTTAGCCAACGGCTGGCAGCAACAGTATCCACGCCGTCTTCATTAAGACGATTAGCGACAGGGCGAGCAGCACAGTGCGCACGCGATCCAACGTGAACAGGCAGGCGGAGAGTGCGTTCTGCATGACGCGCTCCCTAGCAAGCGCTGGGCCGCGGAGCCTTTAACCTCGTGACAGATGCAACGCCCCGTGTGTTCCAGACTTCCGGGTCTGTGTGGCTTAAGGACTTTGAGTTCGGGCTAACGGGCTTAACCGTGCGCAAGACCGGCGCGCGCGTTCCCTATTCACCGTCGATCATCAATCAGGTTACTGCATGGTTCCGCTATTTTTTCGCTGCGAAAGCGATCAAGCCGCTGGAACCGCGCTTCACCATCTTTTTCACGCCCGAGCGGGCGCGTCCCTGGTATTTGATTTTCTCAGTGTCGCGCGCCGCAGGCGCCAAGCTGGCGAAGGAAGCTTCGCAAGCCGACGTCGTGATGCAGTTCGAGGACGCAACGTATAGCCCTAACGATCCCCCGGCGAAGCTGAAGCCCGGCGTGAAGCTGGTAAACTTCGGATGCCGCGATGTATCGAAAACGAACGTGGCCCGCGCCTGCGCTGCGGCGTTCGGCAATCCGCTGGCGGTGGATCCTGCAACCTTTAATGGTCTCGCAGTCGAAAAATCCGAGATCAATGCCGCGCACGATGGACGCATCGTCCAGTGCCCCACAAATCCGGTTCCTGGCCGCGCATATCAGCGTGTCGTCGACAATCGGATCGGCGCGGACATCAATCTCGTGGAAGACCTGCGCACCTGCACCGTCGGCGGTAAGCCTGTGCTCGTGTTCATTAAGCGCCGCGAAGTAACCAAGCGCTTCCTCAATACGAACACGGAAGTGCTGCTGCAGACGCCGGAAGAAGTCTTCAGCCGCGAAGAGATGGATCAGATCAGCGCTTTCACGCGCGAGATCGGTTTGGATTGGGGCGGTGTTGATGTTCTGCGCGACCGAGTTGACGGCAAGCTTTACATCGTCGACGCCAACAAAACTGACATGGGGCCGCCCATCGGGCTCAACCTGCCCGACAAGATTAAAGCGACCTATATGCTGCGGGATGCCTTCCGTAAGTACGTCGTCGGCTGAGGCCAGCTAATGGCGACGCAAATACCATTCGTCCGTGACATGGACTTTGAATATGAGACGGCACAGCAGGTTTCGCCGCTGATCCGCAGGCTCGTCGCCAACAATCCCGGTCCTTTCACGTACAAGGGCACAGGCGTCTATATTATCGGCAGGGGCCAAGTGGCGATCATCGATCCCGGACCTGATAACGCCGAACACATCGAAGCAGTGCTGAAGGCGGTCGAGGGCGAGACGGTCACCCACATTCTGGTGACACACCGGCATATGGATCACTCACCGGCGGCGCATCCGCTGGCGGAGCGCACCGGCGCCAAAGTGTACGCAAGCACGTTGCCGCCGAAACCAAGCGATTGCGACGAGCTTCGCCTAGAGGCGGGCGACGATCACTACTTCACGCCGGACATCGACGTCGCGGATGGCCAACGCTTCTCAGGTCCGGGCTGGACCATCGAAGCGGTGTTCACACCGGGCCACACCACCAATCACATGGCGTACGCGCTGATCGAAGAGAACGCGCTCTTCCCCGGCGATCACATCATGGGCTGGTCAACGACCGTGATCGGACCGCCTGACGGCGACATGACGGACTATTTCAACAGCCTCGAAAAGGTCCGCGATCGCAACTACGAGACGCTATGGCCGACACATGGGCCGCCTGTGCGTGAAGTGCGCCCGTTCGTGCAGGCGTTCATCGATCACCGTCTTGGACGTGAAGCGCAGATCATCGCGCAGATGCAGGCGGGGCATACGCGCATCAAGGATATGGTGTCAGTGATTTACGCCGACGTCGATAAGCGCCTGCATCCAGCTGCGTGCCACTCGGTGCTCGCGCACATGATCAGGCTCGTCCAACTCGGACGCGTCGTGAGCATCGACCCGCCATGCGTCGAGACCGAGTACCGGCTCGCGTAAGGCTTAAGCCAGTGTGATGCCTGCTTGGCTGATGAAACGGTCGAGCGCGAAGGCGATCCCGATCAGAGCGGCCACGCCCAACACACCACCGAACGAGCGCCAAAGCACAGCTAGGAGAGCGTTTGTCTGCATGTGGATAATGTAGGGAGCGCTGGTGTAGAAATTCGATACTGACGCGAAATAATTCAGTCAGACAGCGTTAACAGCTCAATGCAACGTCGGCGGCGGGCCGTCGAAATCCTCAAGCGTCACTATGCAGCCGGCGTTGCGAAGATCACGGATCTGAAAACCCGTCGCGCCGAATTCCTCGCGAACTGAGGCGCTCCAAACGTGAGCCTGAAAGCGCGCGGTCGCCAATTCGACATCGAGCGGGGCGCGTACAGAGCACACAGAGCCCCCTTCGGTGGTTTGCCTAAGGAATTCGATCCGGTAGCGCACGATCCGTCCTCGTTTCTTCGAGGATGCCAATTTAGCGCCGCGCCGATGCGCCGCGTATTGGGGCAAGCGGCCTATGCCGTTCGCGCTAACGCACAGAAACGGCCCCGGTGGCCCGGAGCCGTTTCAATGGCGTCGATTGACCTCATCCAAAGGGGGCGGCCGTGGGCTAGCGCCTTCAGCGTGGACTGGCGTGAGAACGCCGAACCTTGAAGGCAGCTCCCTACTCTGCCGCCTTTGTCGTCGGCAGCTTGTAGTCCTTGAACTGTTCGCGGAGCGCCAGCTTGTTGATCTTGCCGGTGGCGCCGAGCGGAATGAGCTCGACAAACGCAACATCGTCAGGCGTCCACCATTTCGCGATCTTGCCGTCGAGAAATTTGAGAACGCTTTCCTTGGTCGGACTAGCGCCAGGCTTCGGCTGAATGATCAAAAGCGGGCGCTCGTCCCACTTCGGGTGCGCAACCCCGATGACGGCGGCGTTGGCGACACCCTCGGCGCCCATGGCGAAATTCTCGATGTCGATCGAGCTGATCCACTCACCGCCCGACTTGATGACGTCCTTCGCGCGATCGGTGATCTGCATAATGCCGAGCGGATCGATGGTGGCGACGTCGCCAGTATCGAAATAGCCGCAAGTCTCAAGGCACTCGCCGCGTTCGTTCTTGGCGCCGGCATTCTTGAAATAGGCGCGCGCCACCGAAGGCCCACGCACCAAGAGACGGCCGAAGGCTTTGCCGTCATGAGCAATGCGCTTGCCGTCATCGTCGACGATTTTCATCTCAACCGTAAACGGCGTCCGGCCCTGCTTCATCTTCGCCTTGATCTGGCTTTCGTGATCTTGCTCGTAGTGATCGGGCAGCAATTTGCCGGTGGTGCCGATGGGGCTCATCTCGGTCATGCCCCAAGCGTGAATGACCTCGACGCCGTAATCTTCCTCGAAGGCACGCAGCACAGTTTCGGGAATAGCCGAACCGCCGATGGCGACGCGCTTCAGCGTTGTTGGTTTGGAATTGTTTTCGCGGAGAAAGCCAAGCAAACCCTGCCACACGGTTGGGACCGCGGCCGTGAACGTGACCTTCTGACCTTCCAGCAACTCATAAACGCTCGGGCCATCGAGCTTGGCGCCCGGCATCACGAGCTTCGAACCGCACATTGGCGCGACGAAAGCGATGGCCCAGGCGTTAGCGTGGAACATCGGCACGATCGGCAGCACCACATCCTTTGCGCCGCAGCCAAAGACGTCCGTCTGGTTGGCGGCCATCGCGTGGATGACATTGGAACGGTGTGAGTAGAGCACGCCTTTGGGATCGCCAGTTGTGCCTGACGTGTAGCAAAGGCCGCAGGCCGTGTTTTCGTCAAAGCCGCCCCACTGAGCTTCTTCGGATTGTCCCGCGATGAAATCTTCGTACGCGACGATTGGGACGGACGATTGCGGCAGGTGCTCGCGATCTGTCAGTGCGACGTAGAGCTGAACCGTCTTCAGCAGCGGCGCGATCTTCTCAACGATCTGCGTAAACGTCGTGTCGAAGAAGAGGATCTTGTCTTCGGCGTGATTGATGATCCAGGCGATCTGCTCGGGGAAGAGGCGCGGGTTTACGGTGTGAAGCACCGCGCCCATGCACATCGTGCCGTACCACGCTTCCAAGTGGCGATCAGTATTCCACGCCAAGGTGGCGATGCGGTCTCCGACCGTGACAGAACGCTCGCGCAGCGCGTTGGTGACCTGTTTGGCGCGGCGGTAAACCGCGGCGTAGGTGGTCGTTCGGAGCTGCCCATCCTCGACGGCACGGGTGACGACTTCGCGATGCGGGAAGGCGTTGTTGGCGTGCTCGAGAATTCGATCCACCGTCAACGGCCAATTCTGCATGAGCCCGAGCATCAAAACGCCTCCCGATTATGTCGTTGGGAGGACTTAAGCGGCGCCGCGCGCTCTGGGTCAAATAGCTATGACCTGAATCGCCCGTTACGCGACCAAAAGCGTCGCTCGGCTAGGGGTAGAGCCGCGATGACCGCCAAGCCTGGGCAGCCGCCTCGCGATCGAACACGAGCCGGTCGTGCAGACGAAAAGGCCGATCGCGCCAAAACTCAAAATGCAGCGGCGTAAGCCGATAGCCGCGCCAGTTCGGAGGCCGGGGTATCTCGCCAACACCAAACTTAAGAGCGTACTCGGCGATACGCTTTTCCAGAGCCAGGCGGTCCTCAAGGGGACGCGACTGAGTGCTGGCCCAGGCGCCAAGCCGCGCCCCCCGATCACGGCTTCGGAAGTAGCCATCCGCTTCGGCGTCGGACACGAACGAGATCAGTCCACGCACGCGGATTTGGCGCCGAAGGCTCTTCCAGTGAAAGACGACCGCGGCGCGCTGGTTCTCGGCGAGCTGACTGCCCTTGGCGCTCTCCGCGTTGGTGTAAAAGACGATGCCGCCGTCCTCGAAGCTCTTCATGAGGACCATGCGCACGTCCGGAAAGCCAGAGGCGTCGGCGGTCGCGAGCGCCATGCCGTTCGGGTCGTTAGGCTCCTTCTCCTTCGCCTCCTTGAACCAGCGCTCGAACAAAGCGAATGGCTCGCGCTCCGCGAACAGCGCCGCATCGTCTGGAGCTGGCGGCGCGTTTGGATCGTACTGGGGCGAAGGTGGAATGAGATTGTCGCCTGACATGGCTTCTCCGGCTCAGGCAGGTTCTTTAGCACGGTAAGCGCGCGCATCCGAACCCGCGAACCGCCGCATCTAAGAGGAAGATGGGGAGTTTCATGAGATTTGTATTGGTGGCGCTGGCAGCGCTTGCGGCAACCACGGGCGCGGCGGCGGCACAGCCCTACCAACTGACCGACCTCACCGGCGCATTCATCGCTGCCTACGATCGGACTGAAGGCATGCCGCTGCCGGTTCGCATCAAGGCGTTCAAGACCGATGTCGCCGAGCAATTTGCAGAATTCTACGGTCGCCAGCGTTATCCCAGCCTCTCACAAGCTGACTACGATGCGCGCATAGGCACAAGCATCGAGGGTTTCGCCGCAATTCGCGAGAGCTTCACGGCCAAGGCCACTTCATTCGCCGCTTTGCTTGATCCTGCGTACGCCTCGTTCGCGCAGGCCTTCCCCGACGTGGGCGACATTGGGCCTGTGTACTTGCTCCACAGCCTGGGAGAAATGGACGGCGGCACGCGCAACTTTACCGGCACGAGCGTCCTTATGTTCGGGGCAGACGTCATGGGCCGGTCGCATCCGTTCGCGGATGAAGAGCCATTTTTTCATCACGAACTCTTCCATGTGTACCATGAGAGGACGTTCGGCGGTTGCGCGCAGGTTTGGTGCAGCCTTTGGAGCGAAGGCCTCGCCGTCTATGTCGCAAGATCTTTGAACCCAGATGCCACGGAGCCGCAATTATTGCTGACCGTGCCGGAAGACATTCCGACCGCAGTCGACAGAAATTTGCGTGAAGCAGTGTGCGAGGTGCGCACGCGCCTGGACTCAAGCGCTGAGAACGATCTTGGCGCGCTCTTCAGCTTCCAACGCCTGAATGAGAGACTGCCCCCGCGCTTTGGCTACTACGTTGGCTATCTGGTCGCACGTGAAGTGGGCCGGCAGCACAGCATTCAGGATCTGGCGCGCATGGATCAGGAAACCGCCCGACCGCTGATCGAAGCTTCATTGGCGAGGTTGGCCCGCTGCGCGTGAACTGATTTGCCCGGACTCATGGGCTGTGTCAGTTAGACCTCGCTTATGTCGCACAACACGTTTGGCCACCTCTTCCGCATCACCACCTGGGGCGAAAGCCACGGGCCGGCCCTTGGCTGCGTCGTCGACGGTTGCCCGCCGGGGCTGCCGCTTACCGAGGCCGACATCCAATATTGGCTAAACCGGCGCGCACCAGGCACGAGCCGCTTTGTCACGCAGCGCCGCGAACCAGACGAAGTGAAAATTCTTTCCGGTGTCTTCGAGGACGATCGCACCGGCGGCCCACTGACGACGGGCACGCCGATCTCGCTGCTGATCGAGAACGTCGATCAGCGCACCAAGGACTATGGCGACATCCGCGATCTCTATCGCCCAGGGCACGCGGACTACGTCTACGACGCCAAGTACGGCTTGCGGGACTATCGCGGCGGGGGACGTTCATCCGCGCGCGAAACTGCGGGGCGTGTCGCTGCTGGCGCGGTTGCGCGACGCGTGCTGGGCGAAGGCCTTCAAATCCGCGCCGCCGTCGTGCAAATCGGCAAGATCGCAATTGATCGCGCACGCTGGGATTGGGCCGAGATGGAGAACAATCCGTTTTGGTGCCCAGACGCTGAAACCGCGAAACGCTGGGAAGACTTGCTCGATGCAACGCGCAAGGACGGCAATTCTGTCGGCGCGATCGTGGAAGTTGAAGCGACGGGTGTTCCCGCAGGCTGGGGCGCGCCCGTCTATGCCAAACTCGACGCAGAACTTGCCGGCGCGCTGATGAGCATCAACGCCGTCAAAGGCGTCGAGATCGGCGCGGGCTTTGCGGCAGCAGAACTCACCGGCGTTGAGAATGCCGATGAGATGCGCGCGGGCAACGACGGCAAGCCGATCTTTCTGTCGAACGCGGCAGGCGGCGTGCTTGGGGGCATATCAACGGGTCAGCCGCTTGTGGCGCGCATCGCCGTGAAGCCAACCTCATCAATCCTGACACCGCGCCAGACGATCACACGTGACGGGCAAAACGCGGAGATTTCGACGACGGGCCGTCATGACCCTTGCGTCGGCATACGCGCGGCGCCGGTGGCTGAAGCCATGGTAGCTTGCGTGCTCGCCGACGCAATGCTGCGCCATCGCGGCCAAACAGGCCGTTGATCAACGCGCTGTTCGTATGCGGCCGCAACCGCCTACGTAGTCCCACAGCGGCGGAAGTGTTTGCGAGCTGGGACGATGTTACGACGGACTCCGCGGGCCTCAATCCAGACGCCGAAGTTCCGCTGAGCTTAGAGCATCTCGACTGGGCCAATATCGTGTTCGTCATGGAGCGTAAGCAAGCGACCAAACTGCGCGCGCAGTTTGCGCGACACACCAAGGGCAAGCGTCTCGTGTGCCTGGATATTCCAGACCGCTACGGCTTCATGCAGCCGGAACTTGTGACACTGCTTCTGGCCAAAGCCGGCCCGCTGCTGAGGTAGTTATGCGGTTGGCGCCGGCGCCGGCGAATGCGCGGTTTCCCGCACCGTTCGCGCGATATGATCACCGATAGCCGCCGCGACCTCGGGTTGATCGAAGTACGTAGTGTGGATGAGGCTTTCCCACGTCATCGCGTCCGTTGTCAGCGAGGTTAGCGAAGCGCTTGAATCGCCGCCAACGCTGAACAACGCCCAGCGATATTTATCGATCAACTGGCCGGCTGAAGCATTTGCGCCATCTTGCATCCGCCTGGCGCATTCGCCGCCGAGGACGAGTTCCTGCGTCATGTGCGTGTGCGAGCGGGGCGCAACGTTAAACAGCAATTGATCGCCGTCACGGCCCATGGCGACGCCGCGTAGGACACCGCCGACGTAGCGGTTCATGGCGCCGCGCATGCCAACTTCCTGCGCGCCACCGATCAAGAACCGATAGGTAAGATAGACAATCGTGAAGATCGCCGGCGCAAGCAATAGGCTCATCACCGTGACGGCGACGATGTTGCTGGCGACATCGTCATCGGCAATGGTGCTGTTGAAGTCGAACCAATCGGCCATATTCAGCGCATAGAGTAGCGGGTTTGCGAGGCCGATCAGCAAAACCGTAAGCACGCCGATTGCGATGGCCGCGCCGCGAGAGCCACGAAACATCGATCCACGCGGGAACGGCTCAAGATTCAACGCTTCAACGCGCTGCAGGAACGCAATGGCTTCGTCGTTCTGGTGCCAGATGCTGAAAACCGACGTCTGGGTTCGACCACCGGTCTTTGGCCGCAGAATACGGCGTATGCCTTGGCGCGACATGTTGAGCATGAACAGCACGCATGGACCCACAACGAGAATGTAGACGAAGGTCGCCATCAACTCTTCTTGCTGGCTGCCCATCTCCATAAGGTTCTCGCCGGTGATCGCACCCCAAAGCAGCAAAGCGGCGAGCAAAGGAAACACCACCGCGCTGGCCCACGCGATGATCAGGAACAGGATGCCGGCGAAGCGTTGTGGCGTGCCGGTCCGCACGTTGAAGAACGGCGTGCCTACGGTGGTGAGACTGTCGAACTTTTCGCGGGCGGCGTTGCGGCGCAGGCCCCATTTCAACAACACCGCGGCATCGTTGGCGACGTTGCCACCATGGCTGTGGGCGACGACGTGAATGGTGTCGTAGTCTTTGTAGAGGCCGCGCAGACGCGCAGCGAGCTTGTTGGCGCCGCGCTCACGATCCCAAGCACTGTTCGCACCGGACCAGAGATGCGGAATGATTTCGCCGTTAATGCCCTGCGCGCTCAGATGCTGCAGCAGGCGCTGTGTGAACGTCGAGCCGCGCTGAAACCACTTTGCACCGTCCGCACTTTCTGCGGTGTCACCCGTGCCGTGCACGGTGACGATGGCGACTTTGCCTTCTGACATGTCCCACTCCCCGGCGGAGGTTACGGCCAGGTTAGACGCCGGGCAACGGCCTCCGAAACGTCTTTCACTGGCACTTTGGGGCGAACGGGCGTACAAGCATTCGCTCCTGTGGGGATCGGGAAATGTTGCAAAAGCGAAAGCAAGCTCGGCGTCGCCGCGTCTCGTTCGCTCAAATGGCGCGCGAGATCGGCCCGCGCCTGCACACCGCGTTTCGGCGCGGGCGCGTGGCGCTTTGGCGTTTCAAGCGTAGCCCCGAACAGCAAGACCGCGCCGCGATGGTTGCGACGTTTGCTTTCATTGGACTTTTTGCCATCGGAAGCGTGGACGCCATCATTATGGGCCGCGCCGATTTCGCCCCTGGCTCTGCGTATGCGGCAGAGTACCAGCCCGAGCGCATGCTCACGCCTGCCCCGGCACGCGTAGTCGCGCCGGTAGACGAAGCGGCGGTCGAAGAAGCCGTAAAGTCCGCAGCCTCGGACATCGATTACAGCTTCACGACCGAAGTCCTGTTAGGCGGTCCGCCCGAGCTGGAGCAAGCGACACTGCCTTTAGTCGAGGAGATCGCGACAGAGGGCGACAAGCTGGAACCGGTCGCGACAGACGAAGCGCAGGCGGACAAGCCAGCTTTCTAACTGAAATCCGAGCTTTCGCTGCGGAACTGGCAGCGCATCCGCATGGTTTGTCGCGCGAAGGCCGATGGCGATGCTGGAAAACAACCCAATTCTGAGAGAGCGACTGCTGGCGTTCGGCGCCTTCGCGGGCATCGCGGTATTTGCTGTGGCTTGCGTCGACACAATGGTCACGGGCGGCTTTGATTTCGCACCGGGTCGCGTTGAGCAATGGCGCCGCCAGCCCAGCGCGTACGTGCGTGTCGTGGACGCCGCTCAGTACGTTACTGACCCCTTCCGCGAAGTCTCCTGGGACGAGCCAATGTTCGTGGGCGATGCGGCGGCGTCAACGACAGAAGATCTCGCCGGCGCCAACGATGGCACACCGCCATCAGATGTAAGCACGGAAGCCTCAAGCGAGAATCTCTATGAAGAGATCGCGTCGCTTTACGAGAGCGAGCCGGAGACTGCCTACGAGGATCCTGAACCGGAAGCTGCCTACGTCGACGAAGCCTATCAGGGCGATATCGCGCAAGGAGCGGGCGACGACAAAGCGGCTAGCGCTTACGGAAACGGATCACCTTGGTGAGAAAGGCGAGCTCGACCTCTTCAACCTCGAACCCGTGCTCGCCAAACAATGCCGTAAAGTCCTCGTTGAGATACGAGGAGAAATATGGCTCGTGAAATCCAACCGGAAAATACTCGAGCATCCGGTCGAGATCGGCGGCGTCCCCGGTTTGAATTGAATCCGCGAACACAAATGCGCCACCTGGTTTGGTGATGCGAGCGATCTGCCTGGCCGCATCGCGCCGCACGCGCGGAGGCAATTCGTGGAAGAGATAAACGCACGAGACAGCGCCAAAACTCGCATCTTCGAAGGGCGCCTGCTCGATCGCGCCGTTGACGATCTCAATTTGCGGCCAAGCTGCGAGCCGCTTTCGGGCCTCGGCGCAATAGGCCGGCGACAGATCGAGGCCGGTCGCGGGAATACGCGGGAAGGCCGCAAGTACTTGGCGCAGGAAACGCCCGTTGCCGCTCGCGACATCGAGCAATTTCACGTTGCGCTGGTCTACGCCCCGGATGGCGCGCGCCAATGAGCCCAAAGCGACACGCCGCATCGCGTCTGCAGCGCCGCCGAACAATATCTCGACCTGCGTATCGTAGAGCTTGGCGCTGTCCTGGCTGAGCCAACCGCCGGTCTGGTAGTGGAAGTTTTGCAAATAGTACGTCGGGTAGCGCTGCTCGCCACGCACCTGCTCGCGCACTTCGGTGCCGTCGCGCTCCAAACGGCGCTGATCGACCCTCGGAAGATCGCGAAAGAAGCTTGCCGTGTTGCGCATCGCGGCAACTGCGCGTTCGAGACGAATGTCGTCGGGCGCGGGATAAAGACCCAGTTCAATATTGATGCGGTCTTTGGCGAAGAGTTCGAGAAACGCCGTACGGATGCGTTGCGCGTCGCCCTCGGCCGCCTTGGGCTCAAACTTTGGTTCGCCCGGCCGATCGAACGGGCCGGATATCCGCCGCGCCAGCAGATACTGGCTAAAGTACCAGGCCACGCGCGCCCCCTGCGCAGCAGCGTAACGGGCGCGGCCAAGATCGCGCTTCAAGCTCATGAGCTGACGCTAGCGCCCATCGCGCGACATCTCCAGCTGATTGAGCGTCGCACGCGCCAACCAGAATCAGCTGGTTCCAGTCACTTTGCGCTCGAGTTCTTCGACACTCCGCGGTGCGCCCGAATTCGCGTCATGTATCTCAAAGCCAATCGCTTGGCGCTGCAGCCTTCGAATTTTCGCGAGCGCCTTTTCCGGCAAAACATAGAGATAATTGATCGGCGCAGACGCCAGGGGCGCTGTCACAACATACCTGGCCATCCGACTTACCCTACGGCATTAAGGCGCCAGTTTGAGTGCGAACTTTACGGCGAGCGCTTGCGGAGCATCAATTGGCCCGCATTTCCTCTGCTATCTTCGCACACGCTTTCGCTTGCGGTACTTTGCGGGAGGCTTTTCGAGCGGAGTCGGCCAGCGCGTAATGCGCTTTATCAATCCCGGCATTTTGAGGCGACCTTCGGGGCGCGTCATGTTGCGCACCGACGCCTTTGAAACGTGCACCGTGTTCTCGTCACCCGACATCAGCGGATGCCACCAGAAGAGATCTTTTCCTTCTGACACCAAGCGATAGGCGCAGGTGCGCGGCAGCCAATCGAGCTTCGGCACGTTCTTCGGTGTAAGCTTTACGCAGTCGGGCACATATTGCTTGCGATTGGCATAGTCGCTGCAGCCGCAAGACTTCGTGTCAAAGAGCTTGCAGGAGACATCCGTGAGGTGCAACTCGCCAGTGTCCGCATCCTCGATAGAGATGACGCAGCATTTGCTGCAACGATCGCAGAGCGCCTCCCACTCGCGCTCATTCATCTCGGTCAGTGTCTTTTTGCGCCAATAGCCATCTTCAAGCGGCGCAGCGTCCGCTTTGGGATCGCGCTTGCGGCGCGAACGCTCATAATCGAGCAGCGTGGTCTTGGTGCTCATCGCTCGAACGCCCCTACCAGCTCGATGTGCGGGCTCCAGCGAAATTGGTCAACGGGCGTGATCTTGGTGAGCGTGAAACCATGCTCGATCAAAACCTTGATATCGCGCGCGAAGCTCGCGGGATCGCACGAGACATACGCCAGCTTGCGAATGGGAGCGCGGGCGATTTGCTCGGCTTGCTGGCGCGCACCCGACCGCGGAGGATCCATAACCGCGCCATCGAATTTTTTCATTTCAAGCGTCGAAAGCGGCGTGCGCAACAAATCGCGGCGGAGCGTCGTGATTTCTTTCAGCGCACCGCCCGCACCGTCAGCTGCCTTTTTAAGCGCTGTCAGCATCTCGGCGTCACCCTCGGATGCCAGCACTTCAGCGTGTTCGGCAATACGGAGTGCAAACGTGCCGATCCCCGAGAAGAGATCGACAACACGTTTGGACCCTTGAAGCGCTTCGAGCGTCAAGCGCGCGAGCGTCTCTTCACCAAGCGCCGTTGGCTGCAAGAATGCACCCGGCGGTGGGCTGACGACGGCTCGCCCCATGCGCAGTGTCGGGTTGGCGCGCGCAACGATAACTTCGCCTTCGAATGAAAGCCGCGCCAGATTGAGTGCATTGGCCTCGGCGATCAGCTTTTCGAGCGCGGCGCGATGCAAGAGATCTACACGGCCTGCGCCCTTGATCGAAATATCGACGCCGCAATCGGTCAGCAGACATTGCATCGTGATTTCGCCGCGCGATGGCAGCGCAAGTTCTGCGAGCGGGGCCAACTTGAGCACGACGACTTCAAGTTGTGGCGCGAGCACGGGGCATTGCGTGATTGGCGTCAATCGCGCGCCGCCTCGTTCGATGAATCCTATGCGAACCTGATTGTTCTGGCGTGCCGCGTGAAGCGCAGCGCGGCGACGGCCTTCGCCCCACGCCGGAACGGTTGGTTCAACCCCGACGCCGCCAAAACCTCGCTTGTTGAGTGCGTCGATGACCTGCTCGCGCTTCCAGGCGAGGTAAGGTTGATCTTGCCAATGCTGCAATTGGCAGCCGCCGCACCGTCCAAAGTGACGGCAGGCCGGCGCCTGACGCTCGGGACTCGCGCGAAGCACCTCAAGCACCTCTGCCCGCCCGCCCGCGACCCGCGCGCGCACCTGCTCACCCGGCAGCGCGTAGGGCGTGTAGATAGGACCGTTTTCTCCCTCACTGGTTGAATCGCCCCGCGAACCGACGGCCGAAATCTCCAGCACACGCTCTTCCGAGGCTGGACTATCGGCCTTCGGGGCCTGGTGGGGCCGGGAGCGGGAAAGGCGGTTTATACGCTTCATGTGCCGTTCAGACTGAATTTGCTTCTCTCAGGCTCAAGTTACAGGGAGCAACCCCCATGCGCCGTTCATTACTCGCCGCCGCTGCTATGGCGACCGCCCTCACCACGGCGTTTGCCCAACCGGCGGCCGCTCAGCAATACCGCAGCTACCACGACGAGCATGTCGCGACGCAGCAGCAATGCCAAACCTCGCGCAGCAACCGCACGGCTGGCGGCGCGGTCATCGGCGGCGTCATTGGCGCGCTGCTGGGCCGTGAAGTCGCCGATCGCGGCGTCCGCGGCGAAGGGGCGGGCCTCGGTGCGGTTGTAGGCGCAGTCGCCGGCGGCGCCATTGGCCGTTCGACCGCGAATTGCGGTCAGGTCCAAGGCAGCTACGACCCCTACACCGGCCGCGCAGCCGCCTACCCGTCAGACCGCCCCTATTACGGCGAGCAAAACGATGATCTCTACGGCGGCCCGTACGAAGACGGCTACTATCGCAACGACGACCGCGATTGCCGGATGGGCGAGCAAATCACGCGCGCGCCGAATGGCCGCGAATATCGCGAAGAAGTTTTGATGTGCCGTGATCGCGATGGCGTCTGGCGCACGGAATAAATCTCCATAGGTGAACCCCACCTAGAATGCTGTGACTGAACCCCGGCCCCGCAAGGGCCGGGGTCTTTCTTTGCAGCTTCAGCGTTTGAAGTGCGCGAGGCGTTCGAGATTGCCCTCGCCGCCGCGTATGGGTGAGTCGACGCTGGCGACGAGATGAAATCCTTCCCGGCCATCGAGCGCATCGATTGCGCTTTGCGCTGCGGTCCGTGCGATTTCCTCATCCAAAACGCCTGCACGGCCAGCTTTCGGGCCCGCTTCAAATTGCGGCTTGATCAGCACAATGGCGTCGGCCTGGTCACTGGCGAGTGCGAATGGCGTTGTGAGCACTTTTGAGGCGCCGATGAAACTCGCATCGCAGACGATCAGCGATGGCGGCTCGGCGATTTGCGTGCGCGAAAGCGAGCGCGCGTCAGTCTGCTCGAGTGAGACGACGCGAGGATCGCCGCGCAAAGACGCGTGCAATTGATCGCGCCCGACATCGACGGCGTAAACGCAGGCTGCCCCCCGGGATAGTAAGACGTGGGTGAAACCGCCGGTGGACGCGCCGACATCAAGGCAAATCCTCCCTTTCGGATCGACGCTGAATGCATCGAGAGCGCCCACGAGCTTGACGCCGCCCCGCGATACCCAGGGATGGGGCGCGGTGACGTCGAGCGTTGCGTCTTCCGCGATCAAATCCGACGGCTTGGCGACGACAACGCCACCCGCCAGCACACCGCCGGCTTCAATGGCGGCGCGCGCTTTGGCGCGGCTCTCAACGAGGCCGCGCGCAACCAGCAAGAGATCGGCGCGCACACGGGACATGCCGCCTCCTCGCGCGCGCTTGACGCCAAGGCAAGGCCCTTTCCCCGCTTGCGAGTGGGGCTTCGTCTGCGCCAAGGTTCCCGCCAAGGCCACAAAGCAGGCCAAGGGGGAAATCGATGCGAGTTTCACGTCGCGGCCTGATGGCCAATGCCGTTGCGCTTGGTGCGCTGACCACCGCCGGCGCCTGCGATCGGCTGGGTCTCGGCGAATCCTCGGATGCGCTGGGCGACCTCGACGCCACGGGAGTCGCGTCAGCGATCCGCGACGGCGGCATCACGGCGGGGGAGGCGTTGGAAGCGGCAATCGCGCGCAGTGAACGGCTCAACCCCGAACTGAATTTTGTCGCCTCGCCCCTCTACGAGTATGGCCGTACGCGCGCCGCTGAAACACTGACTGGTCCGTTCGCGGGTGTGCCGACGCTGATCAAAGATTTGATGCCAATGACAGGCCAGCCGACCAAGTACGGCAGCCGCGCGTTCGCGAACAATGTCGCGCAAGAAGAGCCGCCCTACATGGACGCGCTTCTAGCTGCGGGCTTGGTGCCGTTCGGCAAATCCACGACACCGGAGTTTGGATTGACGGCGACAACTGAAACGTTGCTGCAAGGTGCAACGAAGAACCCGTGGGACATTTCGAAGTCCAGCGGCGGCTCTTCGGGCGGCGCGGCCGTTGCCGTCGCATCGCGCGTGGTCCCGATTGCGCATGCGAGCGATGGCGGCGGCTCAATCCGCATCCCTGCATCGTGCAACGGCCTCTTCGGTTTGAAGCCATCGCGCGGCCGCAGCGTGCTGGGCGGACGCCCGGACAACGGCATCGATATCTCGGTGAATGGCTGCGTCAGCCGCAGCGTACGCGACACCGCCGCATGGCTGGCCGCGACCGAGGCGAGCGGCGATGGCGCGGCCTTCGCGCCGGTTGGCCTTGTCAGCGCGCCTAACACGCAACGCCTGCGCATTGCGCTCGATATTCCGAATGCGCTCGGCAACGAGCCCGATCCGGAGGTGCGGGCTGCCGTCGAGGCGGCGGCTGAACTTTGCCGCTCACTTGGCCATACCGTGACCGAGGGACGCCCGACGATCAACGGACCGCAGTTCAGCGCTGATTTCATTCTACTCTGGGCTTTCGGTGCGGCGGAGGTCGTGCAGTTGGTGCAAAGCCAGGCCGGCGCCGACGCGCCGCTGGATCAGTTGCTGGAGCCACTCACCATTGAGCTTGCTCAACACGCGCAACAACAAGGCCTGCCAGCGCTTGAGGCGGCAATAGGCCGTCTGCGCACTGTAGAGGCGGCGTACGCGACGTTCTTCGAAAGCACCGCGGACGTTTACCTGACACCGGTTCTCGGCAAGCCGCCTCTGCCGCTCGGCACGATCGACGGCGCCAAGGGCATGGCCGTGTTCAACACGCTGAACGACTATGTGGGCTACACACCAATGCAAAACATCGCCGGCGCCCCGGCGATGAGCGTGCCGCTTGGCTCGTCCTCCGCCGGGCTGCCGATCGGCGTCCATTTCTCAAGCTCAAAAGGCCAGGAAAAGCGCCTGTTGGAACTTGCCTACGAGCTTGAACAGGCGCAGCCATGGGCCGATCGCAAGCCGGGGGTGAACGCGGGCTAAACGCCCGTTCCACACTCCCGCCCAGTTTGGGAGCTACCCGCAGAGCCATGAAACTGCGTACTTTGTTCTGTGCTGCACTGATCGGCGCCATCGCACTGCCGGCGGCGGCGCAACAGCAACCCCGCCGCCAACAGCCTCAGGCGCAAGCCGAGCAACCGCCTGCGCGCGGCGAAGATTGGTATCGCGGCCAGCTGGTCGAACTCTCAGAAGTGCTCGGCGGCGCGCACTATCTGCGCGTCATCTGCGACGGTCGCGGCGATCAACGCTGGCGCAATTACATGCGCGGCGTCATCGAGCGCGAACCGCAATATAACGGCCTGCTCGTCGAAGGGTTCAATCGGGGCTATCGGCAAGAAGAAGCGCGCTTTCCTGTGTGCGATGCAACGACGCGCCAGATGGAAGCGGAGCTGCGCGCGCGAGGTCTGCGCGTGTCGCAAGGCCTGAGCGCGCGTCACACCGGGCACTAAAGCTATGTCGGCAGACGATCCGGAGAAGAAGGGCCGCGCGCTGCAGCTCATTCTCGATGCATGGGACAAGGCCCTGGCCGAAGGCGCCGAGGCCGAAGTCATTGCGTCAGTTGCGATCTACGCGGCGCTCGCCGACATGGTCGATCGCTACGGGCAGGATGCGGTGGCGGAATTCTGCGCAACGTTGCCGGATCGTACGCGGCGCGGCGAATTCACCTTGGGTGCGAATGAGCCCTAGCGACTCAGCGGCTCGCCCACGTTTTCTCCAGCCAATCTTTCGAAGGCGCGCCCTGTTCGGGTGCATCCGCGCGCGCCAGAAACAGATGGCGCACAATCTCGGCCTGACGTTCGATATTATAAGCGCTGAGCTTGGGCCTGTTCGGCTCGTAGGCATAAGCCGCCTTGCCCAGCGCCCCTAGTTTCGCACCAGCAAGCACAACACCGCGCGCTGCCTGCCAGACGTGCGTGAGTTCGTGGACGAACCAGCCTTGATCCCAAATTGGCGCAGCTGCGAAATCATGCGCGGCGCGCCATTTCGAGAAAATGATTGTCCGGCCAAGCGGCACCATTGCGCCAAACCCGAGCGCTGACGCCTGATGGATGCGGATCTTTCGCCACACCATCTCATCGCCAAACACCGAGCGGCCAAGCGTGATCTCACCAGGGGTGAGCCCCCGGCGCTGGCCAGGCTTCATGCGATCTAGCTTTTCCACGCTGCCCAATGTGGGGACAAAAAAGCGGTCCGGCCAGTGACCGGACCGCAGTGGCGCGCGAGAGGGAGCAATGGGCGATGAGGCGCGCCGGTCTCACCTCCTCTCAAACGGACCTTTCGCTGAAACCCGTCGCGACAAGGTCGGAGCGCAGGGCTAGAAAAGCTGAAGCATGAGCGCGCCGTTCGAAATCATGGTGGGACGGATCGAGACTTTGGCGCTCGATGCGGTCGTGAACGCCGCCAACCGCCAACTCGCGCCCGGAAGCGGTGTCGATGGCGCGCTCCGGCAAGCGGCCGGACCTCGGCTCACGGAAGCCACCAAGCGCATTCCGCCGATTCTCACCGGCGAAGCGGTGATCACGCCCGGCTTCGACGCGCCGATGAAGTTTATCATCCACACCGCGGCGCCGATCTGGAGCGACGAGGGCCCGCAAGGCGCCAAGGTCGCCGGACTGGCCAAGTGCTACATGTCGTCGATCAAGATGGCGGCGTCGCGCGGGTTCGAGAGCATCGCGTTTCCGTGCTTAGGCACGGGCGTCTACGCTTGGCCGCGTGGCTTCGCCTGCGGCATCGCAATTGCCGCGTGCGAGCAAGCGCTGGAGCAAGCGCCAAAGCTGAAGCGCATCGTGTTCTGCTGCTTCACGGAAGATGATGCGAAGATTTATCGGGATGGGTTGGGGGGCCGATTGAGGTAGCTCGCCCCGCGCGCGCTATACTTCAAGCCAGTCGCCACCCCAGCGTCGCGCCGGCGTGGAAGGGAACGATCTCCGTGCCGCCGGCGCTGATGCGCTCGGACACGGCTTGGGCTTCGCGCACGAGCGTTATCCGCTCTTCGTTGGGAGGCAGACCATAGAAGCGCGGGCCGTTTTCAGACGCGAACGCCTCAAAGCGGTCCATCGCGTTTTCTTCGTCGAAGACCTTGGCGTAGCTTTCGATTGCGTGCGGCGCGCAGAAGACGCCGGCGCAACCGCAAGCGGCTTCCTTGGCGTGGATGGCATGCGGCGCTGAATCCGTGCCCAGGAAGAACTTGGGCGATCCGGACGTCACGGCTTTGCGCAGCGCCAAGCGGTGATGCTCACGCTTCGCGACCGGCAGACAATAAAAGTGCGGGCGGATGCCGCCATCGAACATTGCGTTGCGATTGTAATCGAGATGGTGCGGCGTAATCGTCGCCGCGACTGTCGCTGGAGCTTCCGAAACGAATGCCGACGCCTCTTGCGTTGTGATGTGTTCGAGCACGATTTTGAGCGCGGGAAAATCGCGGACAAGCTTCGACAAGATACGATCGATGAACACGGCTTCCCGGTCGAAGATGTCGACGTGTTTTTCCGTCACTTCACCATGCAAAAGCAATGGCATGCCGATGCGTTGCATGGTCTCCAGCGCCGAGCTGATGTTCTTTATGTCCGTAACGCCGTGGCTGGAATTGGTCGTCGCGTGAGCAGGATAGAGCTTACACGCAGCGAAGACGCCGGCAGCGAAACCGCGCTCGATCTCGCCAGCGTCAATGCTATCGGTGAGGTAGCAGGTCATAAGCGGTGTGAACGAAACTCCGGGCTCAAGCGCCGCTAGAATGCGCGATCTATACGCTTCGGCCGCCGCCACGGTGGTGACCGGCGGATTGAGATTGGGCATGACGATGGCGCGCGCGAACTGCCGCGCGGTGAAATTGACCACACCTGCGAGCATCGGGCCGTCTCGAAGATGGACGTGCCAGTCGTCAGGCCGGCGCATCACAAGCGAACTCATCTCAGGCCTCCGGCGTGCAGCAAATCGAGCGCGGCAGCTTCAACTGCGTCTATGCTGATGTCATCCATTGCGGTGCGTGCGTCCAGCGCCGCTTCTTCGAAACTCCGCCCCCGCAACGTGCGAACACGCGGGCCACGAGGGGCGCGGACACGTTCGTCGGTTGGCCCGAACAGCGACAGCGTCGGCGCGCCCATGGCGGCGGCGATGTGGCTCAGGGCGTTGTCGTTGCCGATGCAGAGCGTGGCGCGTTCGGCGAGCGCGGCGGCGGCGAGCAGATCAAGCCCCGGCGCGAGAGCGGGCACGCCGTCAGCGTCGAGGCTGGACACGACCCGTGCGGCGATCTCCGCATCCCGGGGTGCGGCGCTCAACGCCACCACGCGCGCATTTGCGAGCGCGCCATCGGCGAAGCGGCGCGCAATGGCGGCAAAGCGTTCGTGCGCCCAACGTTTATCGTCCACAGAGCCGCCGGGCGCTAAAAGCACAAGCGGCGCGGCATCTGGCGAAATCGCAGCGGCGGCGGAGCGCGCGCGGTCGTCGAGCCAAATTGCCGGGGCCAAGGTGCGCTCCGCGCCCACGAGTTCGCTCAAATCCTCGATGAAATGACGGAGTACTTCGGGCTGTTTGCGCACAAGGCGGCGTTTGGCCGGGAGCACCATCGCGGCCGGCGATTGGCGCAAGTCGAGCATCACATCGAAGCGGCGCCCACGGCGGCTCCAAGCAAGTTCGATGAACGGGCCGACATCACCCACGCCCTCGACCGTGTACTTCGCCTTGAGGCCCGGCGCGGCCCGAAACAGCGGCGCAGCGTCAGCGCTCGTGAGCATGGTGAGTTGATCACCCTCGCCCAACACGTGCGCCAAAGCCCCCGTCGCAAGCACGGTCTCGCCAAGGTCGGCGGGGGCAAGGAAAAGCACGGAGGCCATTGGCGCTGGTTAAAGGCGGATGCCGGGTAAATGTGAAGTCAACAAACGCTGCAGGGTTGCGAAGAACTGCATTGGGGGCCAAGTCGGGGCCATGTCGCTTCGCCTCGACCGCGCCTTTCTCCGTGTTTCCGGCCCCGACGCGATTGCGTTCCTGGATAACTTGGTGACGCAAGACCTGACGAAGCTCGACCAGAAGAATGTGATCTATTCAGCTTTGCTGACGCCACAGGGCAAAGTCGTCGCCGACATGTTCTTGTGGGTCGATCGGAACCCAAAAGAGCCGACCATTCACATCGAAGCCGACCCGTCACGCGCGGCTGAACTCATGCGCCGGCTAAATCTCTACAAGTTGCGCGCCCGAGTCGCGATTGAGGACGCGACTGCAAATAAGGTCGCGCTCCACTCGGACCAGCCGTTCGTGGGCAGTGTTTCAGACCCCCGGAGCAGCGCATTGAACCGGCGCGCAATCGCGGCCCCGGAACTCACAGTGTTTGAGGAGGATACAGGCCAGTTCGAGACGCGACGTATCGCGCTGGGCATTCCCGATCTCGCACGCGACGCGCAGCCCGAGGAAGTCTTTGCGGGCGAAGCATTGCTCGAAGAGCTAAACGGCGTTGCGTTCGATAAGGGCTGCTTCGTGGGCCAGGAGAACGTCAGCCGGATGAAGCGGCGCGCGACAACGCGAAAGAAATTTTGCCCGATTGTATTTGAAGGCGACGCGATCGCGTACGGGACGCCCATCGTCAGCGGTGACGCCGAAATTGGCTCGGTACGCACTGGCGCAACCGGACGCGCAATCGCCCTTCTCCGACTGGACCGCGCAATCGATGCGGTAGCCGCTGGAAAGCCGATTACAGCCGGTGGCCGTGAAATTCGGCTCGATCCTCCCTCCTGGCTGATCTTGCCGCAACGCGAAGACGCACCGGGTTGAAGCGGTATGGGGAGGCGGATTGACGCCTCCGCCTCCGGGGGGTTAACGCGTTCTGCGCGCTTTGTTGCAGCGCGGCAAACGGGGACCACGCTTTGACAGTCGCCATTTCCGCGACCGGCCTTTGGACGCCGTCGGATTCTATCACCAACGCTGAACTGGTCGCTTCGTACAATACGTACGTCGAGCGATTTAACGCCGAACACGCCGCCGAGATCGCGGCGGGAACGAAGACAGCTCTGCTGCCGTCGAGCGTGGAATTCATCGAGAAAGCCTCCGGTATCAAGCACCGGTACGTAATGGACAAAGCAGGTTCGCTCGATGTGAACCGCATGGTCCCGCGCATCCCAGAGCGGCCGAACAGCGAAATCTCGCTCATGGCGGAAGTGTCGGTGAAGGCAGCCAGGCAGGCGCTTGAGAGTGCCGGTCGCGATGCCGGCGATATCGACGCGGTGATCTGCTCGTGCTCATCGCTGCAACGGCCTTATCCGGCGCTGGCGATTGAAGTTCAGAACGCCCTCGGCGCAGGCGGCTTCGGCTACGACATGAACGTCGCCTGCTCGTCAGCCACGTTCGCCATCCAGAACGCGACCGACATCATCCGCGCCGGCCACGCACGTTCGGTCATGGTTGTGAACCCGGAACTGACAACCGGCCACCTGAATTTCCGCGACCGCGACTCGCACTTTATCTTCGGCGACGCCGCAGTCGCCATCCTGGTCGAACGCGCCGACATCGCGCCAAAGGGCGCCTGGGCAATCCTCGGCACCAAGTTGAAAACGGTGTTTTCCAACAACATCCGCAACAATTTTGGCTTCCTCAACCGCGGCGACGAAGCTCACCGCGATGATCCGGACAAGCTCATCTCGCAGCAAGGCCGCAAAGTGTTCAAGGAAGTGGTGCCGTTGGTTTCGGAGATGATCCTGGAGCAATTGGCGGCGCTCGATCTCAAACCCACCGACATGCGCAGGTTGTGGCTCCATCAGGCCAATTCAAACATGAACCGCCTGATCGCGGAGCGTGTGTTGGGACACGAAGCATCTCAGGACGAAGCACCAACAGTGCTCGATGTTTACGGCAACACAGCGGGTGCGGGCTCGATCATTGCCTTCCACAACCACCGCGCCGATCTGAAGGCTGGCGATAAGGGCCTCATTTGCTCGTTTGGCGCCGGCTACAGTGCAGGATCGATCTTCGTCCAGAAGAGCGCGTGATGAGCAATCAGCGCAAGCGCGACCTTGTTCGCGAATACAAGGAACGCAAGCACCGTCGCGGCGTCTACGCCGTGCAATGCACGGCGAGCGGGCAAGTCTGGGCCTCTGGTTCTCACAACCTCGACGCCCAGCAGAACAGCCTCTGGTTTCAGCTGAAGCTCGGCGCCCATCCCAATCGGGCCCTGCAGGACGCCTGGAAGCAATACGGCGAAGGCGCCTTCGCCTACGCAATCGCAGCCGAGCTCAGCGACGAAGAGCGCACGCCATACGCGCTAAAGGCAGATTTGAAAGCGCTCGAGGCCGAGTGCCGCGAAAAACTCGGCGCCGACGCCGTCACCGGCTAAAGCAAAAGCACCGCCCCTTTCGAGGCGGCGCTTCTGTTTTTCTGCAAGCTTAGATCACCAGCCGCAGGTGCGGCCGCGATTTTCTTCCTGCATGTAGCTCATCAGCGGCTGGAAGTAGCGGGCCATGGCGCCGCCATCCATCTGACGCGTGCCCGTGAAGGCTTCGAGTGCGTCCGGCCACGGGTGCGAGGCGCCCATTTCCAGCATGCGCGCAAACCGCTCACCAACTTCGCGATTTCCGTAGACCGTGCAGCGATGCAGCGGGCCTTCCCAGCCAGCTTGGCGGCATGCCGCCTCGTAGAACTGGAATTGCAACACGTAGGAGAGGAAGTAGCGGAGATACGGCACGTTTGCCGCGATGTGATACTTCGCGCCCGGATCGAACATCGTCTCGTCGCGTGCATTCGGCGGACGAATGCCCTGATAGCGCTCGCGCAACTCCCACCACGCGGCGTTGTAGCGATCCGGCGTGATGCGGCCGTCGAATACCTGCCAGCGCCACTGATCCATGGTCAGCGCGAACGGCAGGAACGATATCTTCTCCAGCGCCCGCTCCATCAGCAAGCTGACATCGGACGATGCCGACGGGATCTGGTTGCGGCGCAGTAGGCCGATCTCAGTCAGGTATTCTGGCGTAATGTTCAGCGCGACGAAATCACCGATGGCTTCGTGGAAGCCGTCATGCGCGCCGTTCCGGTAAAGATACGGCTGCTGGTTGTAGGCGCGTTGGTAGAAGTTGTGACCAAGTTCGTGGTGGATGGTCTGGAAGTGCTCGGCATTGATCTGAATGCATTGCTTGACGCGCAGATCATCTACGTTGTCGATATCCCAGGCCGAAGCATGACAGACCACGTCGCGATCACGCGGACGCGTGAGCAGTGAGCGTTCCCAAAACGTATCGGGCAGTTCGGGGAAGCCGAGCGAGGTATAGAAGCGCTCGGCGGTTTCCGTCATCTGCACCGGCGTGTAGTGCGCGCGCGTTAGCAATTGGGTCGTGTCGTAAGTCGCGCGCGCGCCAGGCGGGCGGGCGATCGGCATCAAGGTCGACCAATCCTGCGCCCACATATTGCCGAGCAGATCGGCGCGGATCGGCTGATCTTCCGGCACAACGGCGTCGCCGTAGCGATCGTTGAGGCGTGCGCGAACGTAGCAATGCAGCTGCTCGTAGAACGGTTGCAATTGCCCCCAAAGACGCTCGACCTCGGCTTCCATATCGGCGGCCGGCATGTCGTAGTTCGAGAGCCACATCTGGCCGACATTGTCGAAGCCAAGATCGCGCGCCCCCTCGTTGGCGATTTCGACCATCCGCGTGTAGTCATCGCGCATCGGCGCGGCGACCGCGTGCCACTTGGTCCACATTTCTTCGAGACGCGCCGGATTGCGCTCCGTGCCCATCAGGGTTTCGAGCTCATCGAGCGTGACCTGCCGGCCTTGGTATTCGATACGTCCCGTTGAGTACGTGGACGCAAGGCGCGTGGTGATTTCCGAAAGTTCGCTTGCCGCGCCCTCGCGCTGCGGCGCGGGCAGAACCAGGCTGAGGCGCAGCAGATCGACCTTGCGCCGGGTGTCCGCTGGCAGCTCCACGTTGGCGTAGCGACCCGCTTCGCTGGCAAGGCGCACGCGAGCTTCTGTGCCTTCGGCGTCAGCGCGTTGGAGCAGCCATTCGGTGTCGAAGGTAATGTTGGTGTTGTACACCCAAGCAACACGGCCTTCGTATTCCGAACGGCGAAGCAACTCTTCTTCCGCAGATTGCACGAACGCAGCCGCGGATTGAGCGGTTGCCGGTCCGTTGGCATTCGAAGCGCCGGTTGGCGATGACGTTGTCGCGCAGGCCGCAAGTGCGGCAATGGCGATCCAGGACGTCGCCGTCCTGAGCAATGGTTTCGCGAACATTGTCTCTCCCTGTCCAGACTAGGCGCGCCCCCAGCGCGCCTCCCCCTCAATTACCTTCCGCGGCGAGCCATTCGATGCCGTCAGCCGACATCATGAAAACCGCCGCCTCGCGCCTTTTGGCGCCGACGGCATTGAAGAATCTCTGCGCGACTTCATTGTCGACCCCGGTTGTGATCGCAAGTTCGCGCGCGCCCAGTTCACGTGCCCGGCGGGCGACGGCGCTCATCAGCTTGCGGGCGAGGCCACCGCGACGGTGCTCAGCGATCACATAGAGCTCGCAAAGCACGACATTGGGCGCTGCGCGGCGGACGTCGTAGCTTTTGGTGATGACGGCATGCGCCACCAGCGCGCTATTGCCCTCCTGCGCGACCCAGGCCTCGAACAAGGCATTCGCCCCGAACGCGTGCGCCTTGATCCGGTCCGCTTCCAAACTAGAGCTCGCGCCTTCCTCGCTCGCGGCTTGCGCCGCGAGTTTGGCGATAGCGTCAGAGTCGCGCGGGACCGCGCGCCGAATGTTGAGAGGGCGCTCCATATTGCGCACTCATGTAATGCGCACGGATGGGGCTAAGGCAAGCGAAACAGAACAAGTGCGCGCGGTTTGCGCCAAGCGGTGGATCAGTGATCCACCCACGGCCCCATCGGGCCACCGTCGTCGTGATCCCAGCCGCCCGAGCGGCGCGTCATGAACGCACCAAGCAGGGTCAGGCCGACGACTGCGCCCACTGCGACGAGGAACCAGAAGAACAACGTTCACTCCGTGGCGGCGGGCCGATCGTCTCCGCCGGAGGCTAGTGCGCCTCCCCAATTGCTTGTGTGGGTAATGTAGCTGCCCTTGGCGGCATTTTCGAGGGCAAGCCTATCCACACGCGCAGAAGCGGAACCCGGCGCCCCAGATCGTAGAAAAGCCAGCACCCCAAGGCGGTGGTTCCAATGAGCAGTGGCGCCTCAATCATAAGCGGCAGCCGCAGCTCATCAAGATAATGGCCAGCGACGACGATGAGCGTCTGGTGGATGAGGTAGAACGCAAAGATCGCTTGCGTGCGCACCCGCCGCACCGGTCGTGCGCGTGCATCGCTCCCGATTGGTCAATCGCAACAAGATCGACGCGCTAAAGCCGACACCATCGGGCGATCTAGAGATCACATTGAGCGGCAGCCGCACCGTGCTCGGAAGCCGCCGCTACCGGGCTGTGCTGGCCTAGCCTTCCATCTCTTCGCGTATCGACCTGCGCGCCATCCAGAAAAGAACAGCCGCGATCAGCCCGGTGAGCGCGGCGACGATCAGCGCCCAGCGCACGCCCTCACCCTCGCCCATGCCGAACGAGATGGCGAACATATCGGATAGCGCCCCGACGAAGAGCGGCCCAAGCCCGAGCCCAATCAGATTGATGATGAAAAGCAAAATCGCCGACGCCGTCGCGCGCATGTGGGGCTTTGCGATGGTTTGCGCAGTCGCGTAGACCGGTCCATACCAAAGCGTGCCAATCACCGCGCCGAGAAACAGGCTTCCAATCGCCACCACCGCCGATGACGACATTACGCCAACCAAAAACACAGGAATAACCGCAACCGACGCGATCGCAGGCACACTGACATAAGCGCGGAAGTCGCGGCCGCCGTATTTGTCGGCGATTACCCCGCCTGCATAAGCACCGATGGCGCCGCCGATGCCCGCCATAAGGCCAAGCGCCAAGCCCAGAAATCCGCCCGGCTGCAGACTAAACATGGCGCCCAGCCTCGTCACCTCCTCGAGGTGATTGCGATAGAAGAAAGAGGCTGCGAACGGCGCCTGGCCGTAGCCGATAAAAGCTTTGATCGCGGCGGCGAATGAAACGAGCCAAAAAGTGCGCTTCGTGCGCAACGTGGCGAGCGCATCGCGAAATGGCTTTGCATCGCGCATCTGCTGTGTACGGAGCTTGAATTCGTCAGCCGTTGCGCTGATGCGAGGCTCAACCAACGTCAAGCCCGCTACGATTGCGAGCAGCACGCCCGGAATGCCGCAGACGATAAACGCCATACGCCAACCGTATGCGTCCGCAATCAGGCCGCCGAGCGCCATACCGACAAGACTGCCGAGCGGCGTGCCCATCGAATAGAATGCAAGCGCCGACGCGCGCTTTTCCTTCGCCACATAATCAGTGATCAGCGAATGTGCGGGCGGCGTGCAGCCTGCCTCTCCCACTCCAACGCCGATGCGCGCCAACAAGAGCTGCGTGAACGTCTGCGCAAATCCGCACAGCGACGTAAACAGAGACCATAACGCCAACGCGCCGGCGATGATGAGTGGGCGATGCCCCCGCTCAGCCGCGCGGGCGATGGGAAGACCAAGCACCGTGTAGAAGAGCGCGAACGCAAGACCACTCATGGCGCCGACTTGCCAATCCAGCAGGCCAAGCTCGCGTTTGATCGGCTCGGCCAGAATGTTCACGACCTGCCGGTCGACGAAGTTCATCACATAGATGAGCAGCAAGAGCCCCATCGCATAACCGCGATATCCGGCGGTTATGGCGCGTACAGCAGGCGGGGCCGGTGCGTCGGTCAATCTAGATCCTCCCGTCTTTTCTTTTGGGATGACATTAGGGAGCTTTCGAGCCAGCGCCAGCGGTTCGAAATGAATATCGGCGCGCTTAGGTGAAAGCGTTTACCGGCGCGCACTAGAGGCGATATGTGGAACCTATGTCTCGCGCTCCCCGCCCCGCGAAGCCGAAACCGGCCGAGAAGCCACGCGCATGGCAACGCATGTTGTCCGGGCGACGGCTAGACCTGCTCGATCCCTCGCCACTCGATATTGAGATCGAGGACATCGCGCATGGCCTTGCGCGTGTCGCTCGCTGGAACGGCCAAACCGTCGGCACGCACGCTTTCTCGGTCGCGCAACATTCGATGGTCGTAGAAGAGATCTGTCGCAAGATCGCGCCGGAATGGACAAAACAACTCCGCCTCATGGCGCTATTGCACGACGCGCCCGAATACGTGATCGGCGATATGATCAGCCCGTTTAAGGCGGCGCTCGGTCTCGATTACAAAGCGTTCGAAGCGAAACTCGAGGCATCTATTCACATGCGCTTCGGCTTGCCCGCCCATCCAACCGCGGCGGTCAAAGCCACCATCAAGCGCGCGGACATCATCTGCGCCTATTTCGAAGCAACCCAGCTCGCTGGCTTCACCGAGGCGGAGGCCAAACGCTTCTTTGGTGCGCCACCGCGTGGTTTAAAGCTCAAATTGACGCCAAAGCCGACAAGTGAAGTGCAGGAAGCCTTCGTGAAACGCTTTCGGTCGCTGATTGATCCGGCCTAAACTGACGGCCCATGACCATCATCGTTTGCCCCCTGTCCCGCGCGCCAGAGATTACCAAACAGCGCGCGCCCTCACGCGCCGTTTCGCTCCTCGATCGCGACACAGCTTTTCCCGTTCTCGGACTTGGCGACCATCACCTCCAACTCGATGTCCACGACATCGAAGTTGAGGCCGACGGCCTCGACGCCTGCTGCGACACGCGTATGGGACGCATCCTTGAATTCGTACGCGGTTGGGATCGGAACGCGCCAATCCTGATCCATTGCTGGGCGGGGATCAGCCGCTCAACCGCAACCGCCTACATCACCGCATGTGTCCACAATCCGCATGCGGATGAGCACGCAATCGCCCGAGCATTGCGTGAGGCCTCACCAACGGCGACGCCAAACCGTCGTTTCATCGCCCTCGCCGACGCAGCGCTTCAGCGCAATGGCCGGATGAATGCGGCCATCGAGGCGATCGGCCGGGGCTATCCGCGCTGGCCCGACATCAAGGAAGCCGAACCGTTCCAGCTCACGTCACAGTTCGCGGCATGAGCGAAGCGCGCGTCATCATTGGTCTGTCGGCTGTCATCGTCGCCATCACCGAGGATGCGCCCTATGTCGTCGTCACGAAAGATGGCGGCGACGCCGCGGGACTGCCATTCGGTCCGTTCGATCCGGCCGGCGACCGGACACTAGAGCTTTCGCTACGTGGTTGGGTGAAGGAGCAGACGGGCTTCAACATTGGCTATGCCGAACAACTCTACACGTTTGGCGATCGCGGCCGAGAAATGCCGATTGCAGAAAGCGCCGGCTCGGAGCGGGTCATCTCGATTTCGTATCTCGCGCTTACACCATCGCGGGCCGTGCTTGATCGCGCAGCGGCGCGCTGGCGCTCCTGGTACGATTTCTTCCCGTGGGAGGACTGGCGCGGCGGGCGGCCTGGTGTGATCGATGAAATCATCGCCCCACGTCTGAAAGATTGGGCCCAAGCGACTAAAGACGCCGAATCTGTCTCGCAACGGCGCGCGCGCGTGCGTTTGGCGTTCGCACTTGATGGCGCGGTCTGGAACGAGGAACGCTCGCTCGAGCGCTATGAGCTTCTCTACGAAGCAGGGCTAGCGCCAGAAGCCGAGCGCGACCGCGCCCGTTTCGATGGCAAGCCAGCCGTCACCATGCAAAGCGAAGCTGGTCTGGGAGAGCCGATGGCATCCGACCACAGACGCATCCTCGCCACGGCAATCGGGCGCCTGCGTGCAAAAATCAAATACCGGCCAGTCGTTTTCGAACTGGCGCCAGCGCAATTCACCTTGCTGCACCTGCAGCGCGTCGTCGAAGCCATAGCGGGCCTTGAGCTTCACAAGCAAAATTTCCGCCGCCTCCTCGACCGCACCGGGCTGGTCGAAGGTACAGGCCAAGTCGATACAAGCGCGGGTGGCCGCCCCGCCGAACTCTTTCGCGCACGCTTGGACACGCTGAACGAACGGCCAGTTGGCGGCGTCCATGTCCCCGCACCGCGCGGCGAGTGACGGAACAATTTTCACGCCGGCGCATCCCCGTGTTGGCTGCACAGGAGGTTCCTTTGTCTTTGAAGCTTAAGGCGGCGCTTGCCGCTGTGATGGCGTGCGCGCTCGCGGCGTGCGGAGATCGCGACACTCAGGTTGGCGAATTCTCGAACGATTTGCTCGGCAACGAGATCATGGTGGAGGCGCTTCCGGATCCGGATATCCCCGGTGTCGTTTGCCACGTTGCATACTTCGACCGCTCGATGCTGGACCGCATTCGTCAGGGCAATTGGTTCGAGAACCCGTCCAACTCGGCGGTGTCATGCCAACGCATTGGCCCCATCAACCTCGCGGGCATTGAGTCCTCACGTTCGGGCGAGGAGATTTTCAATCAACGCACCAGCCTGTTCTTCAAGAACACCGCCATCCGCCGCATTCTCGATCTTCAGAACCGCACGATCCTCTATGTTTCGCACTCGCGCGAACTGGTTGAAGGGTCCGCGAAGATGGACATTTCAAGCGTGCCCCTAACCGAGGCGGAGATCGCCACGGCGCGCTGAGCGAGCGGAGTTACACGATGCGAATCCTGATGGCGCTTCTGCCTGCTCTGCTTGTCATGGCGTGCAGCGATGAAGCGCCCTCAACTCCGCTAGACACTCGCGCATCGCTCGGCCGCGCAACGCTACGAGGAGGCTCAAATCGCGGGCGACGCCGAGCCGTTGCAAAGATTGACCGCGGACGAGTACGTCCTCGTCGGCAGCGATGGCGCACGCCAGAACAAAGCCGATCTCGTTGCGTTCTGGAGCGCCGATGGCTTCGCCCGCGCGCCTGTCACCATCACTGAGCCCGTCGAGCACATTTGGAGCGATGGCGCTGCACTGGGCGGCGCTGTTACGCTCTCATGGAGCGAAGGCGGAACGCCAATCAACGTCACCATCCGATACATCGACATCTGGGCGCTGCGGGATGGCGAATGGCGCGTCGTATATGGTCAATCGACGCGTGCGCCGGCGCCTAGTTGAAGCCGTCCGGCCGTTGTAGCCGCACCGGCTCGGGATAGCTTTGCAATGGCGGCGGGATCGGTTGCTCCATCGCGGGCTCTTCGAGCTCTATGACTTGCGGCGCCTCAATCGGAACCGGTTGCTGGTAAGTCTGCGCAACCGGCGTCGTTTGATACGGCTGCGGCACGCCATAATTGATCGGATCGACAAGCAAGCCATCGATCGCAATCTCATAATGCAGGTGCACGCCGGTCGCGTTGCCGGTCATGCCCATGCGCCCCATTGGCGTACCTTCGGCGATGCTCATGCCGGGACGAAGATTTGGATCGATCTCCACCAAATGCGCGTATCGCGTGTGCACGCCGTTGCCGTGATCGATCTCGATGAAATTGCCGTAGCCACCGCGATAGTCGGCCGTGACTACGCGTCCGTTGCCGGCAGCATAGATGAAGCCGCCCTCGCGATTGGCGAGATCGATGCCGTTGTGTTGGCGTCCGCCACCCGTCGCCGTGCCGCGATAGCCGAAGCCTGACGAGAGACACCCAACTTCCGTTGGATTGCGCAACAACGACCCTGCGGGTGTTTCGACGTACGGCGTGTAGTTCGTCGCTTCACCGCGTTGACCGATCAGGCCGAGGTTCGAACCATAGGAGTGGCAAGCAAAGAGTTCGCTATGGAGCGGCGCACGCGGTGCGTTGGTGTAAATGTTCGCCGCACTCGAAATCGGCGGAGAGATGGTTGTGGTCACCGGTCGCGCATACGGCGGGTTGGCCGCGGTCGCGCAGCCCGTAAGAGCTGCGGCGGCCGCCAAACTAAAAGCGATACGTCGCATGGTTCCCGCCCATCTCGATCGCACTCCCCCCCCCCCCACGCGCACCTTTGCAGTCGCGCCTGAATGCTAGCTGAACGAGCATAGCTGCAGAACCACCTAGCGCAGCTAGCCTATTCGCGCACGGAGCAATGCCGCGTCCTGATGCGGGCGGCTTGAAATCCCAAGAGGCGTAGAATGGCCGTAACATTCGCCGTGAAGGGTCGCAAAACCAGCAGAAATCAGTCGATTGCGGGCAATGCCCTCGGTCTCGACGTACGGGACACGGATAATCGACGGATCGAAAGTTTCAAGACCTCCATGTCCGGCATCATCACCGCAACAGACATACTTCCATCGCGCCTGCATCGTTAGGACGTCGGCACGCTGCGGGGAATGAGCGTCCACCAGCGCGCTGGTGAGTTCATGCGCTCGGCGCCGCGCCCGGCATCGGCGCCAGAGCCAAAGAACACATCCCCGCGTTGTGGCCCACGACGAATTGCGCCGCCCGTATCTTGCGCGACAAAGAGATGGCGGAACGGTTGGCCGTCATATTGCGCGTCAACGAAGACGACAGCGCCATAGGGATGGAAGGCGGGATCGACCGCGATCGAACCCATTGGCGTCAGCGGCACGCCCGCAGCACCGCGCGGACCTGCCGCGGGATCGTCGATGCCTTCTTCCTGAAAGAAAACGAAGGACGGGTCCGCATTGAGCGCCTGGCGCGTTGCGTCGGCGCCATTGCGATCGCTCCACGCGCGGAAATTCTGCCACGTCGCGCCACCCTGCAATTGGCCGCTATCGCGCAATGCGCCTAACGCTGAGCGCCAGCGATAGCCGTTCTGTGCAGCAAACGCGGCCCGCGCTTGTGTGCCATCGGGAAATGCGATGCGGCCGGAACCTTGGATCTGAAGATTGTAGACGTCTACCGGATGCGCCCATGCGAACACTTGATCGGTAGATGGATTGATTTCTTCGCGTTTGGGATAAGGCCGCACTTGTGCGCCGTTAAGTTGCCCAGTCAGCGCGCGCGGCGCACCGCGCAGTGCTTCATTGTCATAAGCTTCGGCGAAGGCAGCGATATCCACCGTCACCATGTCGCCGGGCTTGCGCACCAGCGGCGCTGAATAGACAGCGTCAGGAAAGCGGCGCGCCTCTATGATCGGCTCGTAGTACGCCGTGATGCGGGCTTCGCCGGGACCGCGCACGAGATTGGGAATGAAATTCGCTTCGAAGAATGCGCGTTCAGAGCCAGGCGCCACGCTTTGCGCAGCTGCGCACGCAGGCTGCCAGTCCGCAACCGTGCCGCCATATTGGCCGCCGCCTGGGAGCGCCGCGCTCGGATCGCGCTGACGGCGCCCGTCGCAGGCGCGGCGGAAAGCGAGCAACGCCGGAGCAAGATCGACGGTTGTCCAATCGGGGATATCGTTAAACGCGCCAGGCTGCAGCGAGAACGCCACCGCCGTTTCAGGCTGCATTGGGCCAACGCTCGGACCAGGCCGCTCAGAGCTCGCGCAGGCCGAAAGCACAGAGGCGGTCGCGATAAGCGTCAGAACACGGCGCATTGGAGTCCTCCCGATTGGCGACGCTTCTAACGCGCGAAAGGCGGGAAAGTCGCCTTTCGCTTGCATGGGAGAATCCCCAGGGCTAATGTCGCAAATCAGTTATGCTCATTTGTAGCATAAGGGTGTGGCCGGGGCCTTCTCGGCCAGCTTGCGCGCCCTATATATGCTCCAACTGAGCATAAGCCGCCCATTCGGGGCGCAGGAGGCCGACCATGGCCCGCATTATTGACGCCCCTCTCACCTCTTCTGAGGGCGGCTGTGATCCCCGCGCCGTCCACGGCACTTGGGGCGCGCTCGACGCCGCAGCCCGCCGGGGCCTCGCCTACACAGCCGAAGTCGCCGCCGAGACCGCGCCGCTTTACGAGCGCGTGAAGCACGTCATTCCGGCGGTCGAGTGGCCCGCTTACGCCCCCTTGATCAGCGCTATCAACAAGATGAAGCGCGCCAAGAACGCGGTCATCCTCGCGCACAATTACATGACCTCGGAGATCTTCCACTGCGTTGGCGATTTCCGCGGCGACTCTCTCCAGCTGGCGCGCGAAGCCGCAGAGACTGATGCGGAAATCATCGTCCAAGCCGGCGTGCACTTCATGGCCGAGACATCGAAGATACTCGCGCCGGAAAAGACGGTGCTGATCCCGGACATGCGCGCCGGCTGCTCGCTTGCGGCGTCAATCACCGGCGCGGACGTGCGGCTGATCAAGCAGCGTTACCCGGGCGTCCCGGTCGTCACGTACGTCAATACATCGGCCGATGTGAAAGCTGAAAGCGACGTGTGCTGCACCTCCTCCAACGCCGCCGCGGTCGTGGAATGGGCAGCGCGCGAGTGGAAAACCGATCGCGTTATCCTGCTGCCGGACGAATACCTGGCCAAGAACGTCGCGACACAGACCGGCATTCACATCATCTCGTGGCATGGGCGTTGTGAAGTCCATGAACGCTTCACGGCCGAAGACATTGCCGAGCTACGCGAAGCCCACCCCGGCGTCGTCGTGCTCGCACACCCTGAGTGTCCCCCTGAAGTGATGGCCGCGTCCGACTTCGCGGGCTCTACGGCGGCGCTGCAAGATTATGTCATCGAGAAGCGTCCCGCTAAAGTGGTGCTGCTCACCGAATGCTCAATGAGCGACAACGTTGCGCAAGCGGCGCCTGACGTCGATTTCGTTCGCCCATGCAACCTTTGCCCGCACATGAAGCGCATCACGCTTGAAGGCATCTACGATGCGCTGGCGGAAATGAAGCACGAAGTGACGATCCCGGAAGATGTCCGTGCGCGCGCCAAGCAGGCTATCCAGCGCATGCTCGATCTGCCGAAAGAGAAACCCCGCGCTTTTGCGACGGGCCGCGCGCCTGTTGCGGTAGAACTCGTCTAAGCCGCCCAATTGCCGCCCCTTTCGCCGCCCAACACGCTCTCCGAAAGAGGAGCGATCCATGCGTGCATTTCTGATTGCGGCTGCGGCTATGGCGACGTGCATTACGTCGGCGAGCGCGCAATCGCGCGACGCTTTCGAGGGCACATGGGCCTTCCAAACCAGTTCGTATGGCACAGAGCAGGTCGGCGCGATCATGAGCGGCGCGGCGGTGATCTCGCGCGCACGCGGCGGGCGCTACACAATCCGGCTGATCTCGAACGAACGGCTGGTCAATCGCGAAACAGGCGAGAGCGCGTTCCTCACGGCGCGCCAAGCCTGCACGGGCGAGAATTCAGATGGGCAGTTCACGATCAGCTGCCAAATGGCCGAGCCGCTCGAAGGCTACGAGGCCGACAATTTCGTGCTGCAGCAAGGCGAAACGGATCAACTCGTTGGCGTGCTGAGTTCGAACACGTCGAGCCAAGTGACGTTCTCTCGTTTGAGATAACGCGATCACCGCCCCTCTCCCTCGGGCAGCGGCGGAGTGCGGGGCAAGGAAGAGGTGGAACGTGAAATCCGCCTCCATCCTCATCGTCGGCGCCGGCCTCGCAGGCCTTTTCCTTGCGCTGAAACTTGCGCCGCGGCGCTGCGTCGTGCTGAGCCAAGCCCCGCTTGGACAAGCTTCATCCTCCGCATGGGCGCAGGGCGGCCTCGCCGCCGCACTCGCGCCAGGCGATGACCCGAAGCTGCACGCAGACGATACAGTCGCCGCTGGCGCGGGACTGGTTGATCCAGCCGTAGCATCGCTGATCGCCCGCGAGGGCCCCGATCGCGTTCGCGATCTCATCTCGCTCGGCGTTCCATTCGATCGCACGCCGGATGGCGCGCTCGCGCAGAGTTTGGAAGCGGCGCATTCGCGCCCGCGCGTTGTTCGGGTTTCGGGCGACCTTGCCGGCAAAGCAATCATGGACGCGCTGATCGCAGCTGCGCGCGCGGCGCCGCACATCGAGATTGTTGAACGCAAGCGAGCGCGCGCGCTCTTGCGTGACGCGAATGGCCGCGTTTGCGGCGTGCTTTGCGACAACGAAGAGGCCTTCCTCGCAAGCGACGTTATCCTCGCGACCGGCGGCGCGGGTGGCCTTTATGCGGTCACGACCAACCCGACCGAAGCACAAGGTCAGGGCTTCGCGATGGCGGCGCGGGTGGGCGCACTGATTGCCGATCCGGAGTTCGTGCAATTCCATCCAACGGCGATCGACATTGGCCGCGATCCTGCGCCTTTGGCGACGGAGGCGCTGCGCGGTGAAGGCGCTCACGTGATCAACGGCAAAGGCGAGGCGTTCGTCGCGGACCTTGCGCCGCGCGATGTCGTCGCGCGCGCTATCCATCTTGAGCGCCAAGCCGGCCGCGGCGCTTTTCTCGACGCGCGCGAAGCTGTCGGCTCAAAGTTCCCGGCGCACTTCCCCACAGTTTTTGCAGCCTGCATGAGCGCAGGCCTCGACCCCCGCGAAGCGCCGATCCCGATCGCACCAGCCGCGCACTATCACATGGGCGGTGTAGCTACTGATATTTGGGGCCGAACCTCCGTCGAAGGACTTTGGGCAGTCGGTGAGTGCGCCTCAACCGGCGCGCACGGGGCCAATCGTCTAGCGTCCAACTCGTTGCTCGAAGCCGTGGTCTTCGCGCACCGAATCGCGGCGAGATTGCGCGATGACGCTGCAGAACACGCCCTCGCGCCGGGGCCCGCAACCGCGCCGCCAACACTCGCTGACGAGCCTCGCGCTGACCTTCGCCGGATTATGGAAGCGCACGCGAACGTCGTCAGAGACGGCGCCGGACTCGAACGCGCCCTCGCCGACGTTCACGCGCTCGGCGAAAGCCATGGCCAAGCCAATGCGCTTGTCGCAGCACACCTCATACTCAGCGCCGCGCTCGCTCGAACCGAGAGTCGCGGCGCGCACTACAGGAGCGATTATCCCGATGTCGCGACACCGCAACGCACCTTCGTCACGTGGCGTGGCGTCTCAGGTACGCCCAATGCTGCCGCCGCTTCCTGACGTCGTGATCGAGCCGATCGTGAAGCTCGCGCTCGCTGAGGACCTCGGCGTGGCGGGCGATGTCACGACCGATGCGCTGATCGATCCGGAGACGCAAGGCCGGTGGGCGTTGCGCGCGCGCGAAGCTGGCGTGGTCGCAGGCGTGGATGCGGCAATTCTTGCCGGCGCAATGATCGACCCCGATCTCATCTTCACAATCCGCGCGCCTGATGGCGCGCGCGTGAAAACAGGCGACACGATCATGGAGATCGAAGGCGCAGCGCGCTCGATGCTCATGGCCGAGCGCACAATGCTCAACTTCGTCGGCCGGCTCTGCGGGATCGCGACGCTGACCAGCGTTTACGTCGATGCGGTGGAAGGCACGAACGCGATCATCGCCTCAACGCGAAAAACGACGCCAGGAATGCGCGCCCTTGAGAAGCGTGCTGTGCGCCTAGGCGGCGGCGGCGCGCATCGGTTCGGCTTGGATGACGCGATCCTGATCAAAGACAATCACATCGCTGCGGCTGGCTCGGTGGCTCTGGCGCTGGAGCGCGCCCGCGACGCGGTTTCGCACCTGATGTGCATCGAAATTGAAGTCGACAATCTTGAACAGCTGCGTGAGGCGCTGCCCTATGGCCCGAGCGCGATCCTGATCGACAACTTCTCGCAAGCAGATATGCGCGCCGCCGTGAAAATGGTCGATGGCCAAGTTCTGCTCGAAGCGTCAGGCGGGATCACCATCGAGAACGTGGCCGCCGTAGCAGAAACCGGCGTGGACGTGATTAGTATCGGCGCACTGACTCACTCGGCGCGCTCGCTGGATGTGGGTCTGGACGCGCTCTAGCGTTACTCCGGGCTTTAATTGAGACGCCCGAGCCGCCAACTCGACACGGCGAAGGTTGCGACGGCCGCGCCAAAGACCGCAACAAAACTCAGAACGTCGTTGCCGACAGCATTCATCGTCACGATGCAAACAACGGCGCTAAGGCCGCCGACGATCCCGATCTTCAGCTCCGGCGAAATGCGCATGCATTGCCTCAAACGCCGCTATTGATAATCCCAAACAGCAAGTGATCGCGCCAGGCGCCGTTGATCTTCAAGTACGCGCGCGCCATGCCCTCTTGAGTGAAGGCGCACTTTTCGAGCACGCGCCGCGACGGGACGTTGTCCGGCTGACAGGCCGCCTCCACCCGATGCAAGTCCAGATCCTCGAACGCGTAATGAACGACAGCACGGACAGCAGCGGTGATGTAGCCCTTGCCGGTGTGCATTTGGCCAGCCCAGTAGCCGAGCGACGCCGTTTGTGCGACGCCGCGGCGAATGTTGGAAAGCGTGACGCCGCCAACCAGTGCGTCATCGTCCTCGCGAAACACGAACAGCGCGTGCGCTTTGTCATCGCGCGCATCTTCGGTGTAGCGGCGTAGCTTGTAGCGATACGAACCGCGCGAGGTTTCATCCTGCGCCCAAGTGGGCTCCCACGGCGTCAGGAAATTACGGCTCGCTTCGCGGACGTCGGCCCATTCCTGGTAATCGCGCAGTTCGGGCGCGCGCACATAGACGCCCTCCCCGTCGACGCGACGCATGCCATCATTGTCCTTACGCATCAAAGCCATGACGGCTCATTTTGCCTCAAATGCCGCAAGGGCGCCATGCCCTGCCTTTGGGCCAATTGCAGCCGCGCATGCTGGCCCCTCCAGCGCCTTGGCCGCGACAGCTTGGATTTGCTCACACGTCACGGCGTCCATGCGCGCGCGGATCTCGGAAAAGTCCGAGAGCTTGTCACGCAGGAAGAGCTGGCTGACGCGCGCTTCGGCACGGGCGCTTGGCGCTTCCACGCCCATCAGCATCGAGGCGCGCGAGACCGCCTTGGCGCGCGTGAGTTCAGCCTCTGTCGGTCCCTTGGCGGCCATCAGCTCAAGCTGATCGCGAACGATCTCGGCGACTTCGCGCGCGTTGTCGGCAGAACAACCGGCGTAAACGCTAATGCGTCCATCGTCCTCCAGCGTGTCGAGGGCGGAATCGATGGCGTAGACAAGACCACGCGTCTCGCGAACTTCCTGGAAGAGCCGTGAAGACATGCCGCCACCAAATATCTCGGAGAGCAGCCGCGCCGCATAAATGCGCTCATCGCTCGATGACGGGCCCGGCCAAGAGAACACGAGGTGCGTTTGCTCAAGCTTACGTGTCTCGCTCGCAGAACCGGCCAACGCGCGCGCCGGCGCGCTTTGTTGCGCCGGCTTATTGGCGAGGCCGCCAAAGCGGCGCGTCGCCGTCTCTATGATCACATCGCGATCGAAAGCGCCCGCGATGCTGACGATAACGCGATCCGGCGTCATGTGGGCGCTGCGAAAATTGATCAGCGTTTCGACGCTGACATTCTTCAACGCCTCATCAGTGCCGAGGATCGGCCGACCGAGAGCTTGGCCTCGATAGAGCGCCTCTTGGTGAAGTTCGAACACCCGGTCATCGGGCGCGTCGAAGGCTTCGCCACGCTCCTGGGCGACCACGCCCTTTTCCTTCTCCAGATCCTCGGGAAGCCAATGCGGCTCGAATAGAATGTCGGAGATGAGGTCGAGTGCGAACGGTGCTTGTTCAGCAAGGCAGCGCGCATAGTAGGCCGTGCGCTCATAGCCGGTGGCGGCGTTCATCACGCAGCCTGCGTTCTCGGTGTCTTCGGCAAACTTGCGCGCATCGCGCGTGCCTGCGCCCTTGAACGCCATGTGTTCAAAAAGATGTGCGATCCCATTGAGTTCTTCGGGCTCCCAACGCGCGCCCACACGCTGCCACACGCCGAGCGCAGCCGTGCCAAGCCCCGGCATAGGGTCCAGCGCAATGCGCACCCCGTTCGGAAGGCGGACAAGCTCTAATTCCAAGCGCGACTCCGTTCGCGGATATATTGCTTCACCGCTTCGGCGTCGGCGGGAAGAGAGTCAAATTTTTCGCTGCGCTGGAACAAGTCGGCGCATTTGATCGGTAGTTCCGGACGAACACCGGTAGCGCGCTCTACGGTGTCCGGGAATTTCGCGGGGTGTGCGGTCGCGAGGAATACGCGTGGCGCGCCTCCGCCCGCTACACGCGCCGCGCGCCCAACCGCAGTATGCGGGCACAGGGTCTCGCCTTCGTAGGTCCAAGCGCTGCGCATTTCGCCGAGTGTTTGGGCATCGGTGACCGCAACGGCGTCAAATGTCTCGCGGAGCCAGGCTAGCGCCTGCATCGGGATATCGAACCCGCCTGTTTGTGCGAGGTTCGCATAGAGCGCGCGCACAAGATCCGCATCACGCCCCACCGCTTCGAAGACAATACGCTCGAAGTTGGAGGCGACCTGAATGTCCATCGCCGGCGATAGCGTCGCCCTCGAAGCGCCGCGTTCATAGCGCCCGCCCGTGAGCGCGCGGGCGAGGATGTCATTCTCGTTGGTGGCAAGCACAATGCGATTGATGGGCGCACACATCCGTTTGGCGACCCACCCAGAGTAGGCGTCGCCAAAATTGCCCGTAGGAACAACAAAGCTCACCGGCCCGCCTGCGGCGAGAATTTGCGCACTGGTGTGGAAGTAAGCCGACTGCGCGACGATCCGCGCCCAGTTGATTGAGTTGACCGCCGACAACGCTGCGCGCGTTGCGAAATCGGCATCGGCAAACAACGCTTTGACGATAGCCTGGCACGCATCGAAGTCGCCATCCACTTCGATCGCGCTCACATTCGACGCACCAGAGGTCGTCATGAAGCGGCGCTGCACGTCCGACACGCGCCCTTTGGGCGTCAATACGAAAAGATCAATACGCTCTCGATTTTTGAGCGCTTCGACCGCAGCGCCCCCCGTATCGCCAGAAGTCGCGCAAACCACAGTCGAACGGCGGCCTCGGCGCTCAAGCGCATAATCGTAAAGCGGCCCAATCAATTGCATCGCCACGTCCTTGAACGACAGCGACGGGCCGTGAAACAGCTCCAGCGACCACTGCCCCGGGCCGATCTGGCGCAATGGTGTCACGGCCTCCGGCCATTTCGGACGCCAGGATTTATCGTCGGGACCGCAAGGAACGGCGATATACGCCTCATTCGTCAGCGGGACGCTGCCGCCCTCGTCGCAATCGACTTCGTCACCCGAGAGTAGATCAATGAGGCGCGATGGCGCGGTGGCGTAGTGCGATGTCGCCAATTTGGTTTCGAGTTTGGGCCAACTCTCCGGCACATAAAGTCCACCATCCGGCGCCATACCGGCGAGCACGGCATCCAAGAATGAAACGGGCGGCGCTTGGCCTCGCGTTGAGATGTAACGCATCAATCCTCGCGCGGACGCGCGCGCTGAAGTGTAAGGCGCCCGACGCTGACATGGTACGCGAAATAGATGGCCAGGAGAACGATCGCGAGGCCGTACCAGGTCAGCGCATAGCCCAGGTGGCGCGCCGGCGGCAGCGCATCGGCGCCGGACGCCAGTGCAAACGGGTTCGCGGCGGCGCGCCCATCCGTGCCGACATAAGCGGCGGCGATGTAATAATCGGCGACGTTTTCCAGTCCGGCGTTACGCCCCATCGCCGGCAGATCGACAGCGTACCAGCGCCGCTCAAGCGGACGCGGAGGCGCCGCGAATGGACCTGGATCTTCCGGACGCACGGATGCGCCGCTGACCGGCGCGCCAAAACGCATCGCGGCAGGCACGCGAATTTCCGCCGGGTTGGGTGAATCGCGACCCACAACAAAATCGCTATCGACGAAAACGATGCTATCGCCTTCCTGAACCGGCGCGAAAACGCGCCACCCCTGCTCGTGCGTATCGGGGCGAACGCCGAACACGAACTGGATGCCGCCTTCGACGGGCTGATAACTCGCTATCGTCATTTCCGCGACCGGCTCTTCGGCGGCCGCGCTTTTTTGTTCGTACTTTTCCCACTGCCAACGACCGAACGAGATCAGCACCGCGAAGGCGATGATCGAGAGCAGCGACATAAGCGGAAGCGGTTTGAAGCGGATCATTCCACGTCCTCGTGCGTCGCTTCGCGCGCCTTATGCTTCCATTGCAGCGCAAACAGCGTGGCCTTGAACGGCGGCAAAAACGCTACGCAGAGCGCAACGGCGCTGACTAACGTGATGCCAAGGGCCAGCGTGTCCGGCAGGTCCAATCCCACCTGCAGGAAGATCAGCAACGGCGCGACGATGGCGCCGACAATCAAGATCACGAACACCGCCGGGCCATCGCCAGCGTCAGCGGCTTTGAAATCCGCGCCGCAAACGGCGCAGGTGTCGCAAAACTGCAGGTAGCCGCTGAACACACCGCCCTTGCCGCACTGCGGACAGCGCAGCATGAGCCCCGCGGCCCAGGGTGAGGGCCGCGGATCGCTCAATTCTGCATCGTCAGGTACGGCATCACGTAGACGAAGGTGAAGAGGAAGAGCCACACCACGTCAACGAAGTGCCAATACCAAGCAGCGGCTTCAAAACCGAAGTGCTTTTGCGGCGACATTTGGCCAGCGAGCAAACGCAGTAGGCAGACGGTCAGGAAGATCGTGCCGATCACGACGTGGAAGCCGTGGAAGCCCGTCGCCATGAAGAACGACGCGCCATAAACGTTTGCGTTCGTCACATCGCCTTGGTTCCCGAATGCAAAGCCCGCTTCTGGATACTCAACAGCGAATTGAATGTAGCTGAACAAGCAGCCAAGCAGCACCGTCAAGATCAGGCCGTTGCGCGCGCCTTTGCGATCGCCCTGCTGCAGAGCGTGGTGAGCCCATGTCACCGTCGTGCCTGAGAGCAGCAGGATAAGCGTGTTCATCAGCGGCAGGTGGAACGGATCGAAGGTTTCAACGTGCGGCGGCGGCCAGTTGGCCCAAGCGGCAGCGGTGGCTTCGTCCCATGTCGGCACCATCCAATCGGCGCGATGGCCGTGGAAAATCGCAAGCTCGAAGAACATCCAGAACCAAGCGACGAAGAACATGACCTCCGAAGCGATGAAGAGGATCATTCCGTAACGCAGGCCAATATCAACGACTGGCGTGTGATCGCCCTGGCGGCTTTCCTTGATGACGTCGCCCCACCAGCCGAAGCAGGTGAAGATCAGAATGATCGAGCCGGCGCCGAAGAGGTACCATTGCCCCTTGGAGAGCAAGCCCTCAGCAGCGAGGCCGCGCATAAGCACCACCGCGCCGATAGCGGCGACAAGCGCGCCAACCGAGGCCACGAAGGGCCACGGGCTCGGATTGACCAAGTGATAGTCGTGTTTGACGTCGCCGCCGTGCGCCATGTCGATTCCTCAGCCGTCTTTAGCTCGGTTGGCCTTCAGCCGATTCCAGCAGCGCCTGAGCTTCAGGCGAAGTGGAGCGGAAGAAGGTGTAAGATAGGGTTAGCGTGTTGATGTCGACCGTGTCTGGGTCTGACACGATTTCCGGATCAACGAAGAACACGACCGGCAGGTCTGCCTCCTGCCCCGGCGCGATCACGCGATCCGTAAAGCAGAAGCATTCCAGCTTGGCGAAGTATTGGCCAGCGACATGGGGCGTGACGTTGTAGGTCGCACGCGCCACCACGGGCTCGTCAGAGGTGTTGCGGACGCGATAAAAGGCAAGCCCAGTTTCGCCGATGCGCAGCGTTTCAGATGTCTGCTTGGGCGCGAACACGACCGGCAAGTCGGGCGAGGTGTTGGCGTCGAAGCGCACTTCGATACGACGATCGAGAATTTGCGTCGGCGCGGCCTCGGCTTCCTGGGTCGTGCCGCCATAGCCGGTGACCTTGCAGAAAGCGTCGTAGATCGGCACGGCAGCGAAGGCCATGCCGGTCATGCCAAGCACAACAGCGCCAGCGATGAGCGCGGTGCGGCGAAGGCGTTTCTTTTCCGGCGTCATGACGTCCCCGCCACGATGCCGTCCTCGACCTTCACCATGGTGATCAAGAACACGAGCAAAACGAACGCGCCGATCGAAAGTGCGATCCAGAGATTGCGCCGGCTGCGCGCCTTCAGCTCTTCAGCCGAGAGCGTGACCGACTGCGGCAGATCGTTTCCAACGCTCATCAGCCAAGCCCCCGTTCAGCGAGGATCGCGGCAAACAGCGCGAAGAGATAAAGGATCGAGAAGCCAAAGAGATCGCGCGCGCGCTTATCTTCCGCGGGCACGCCCTCACCGGCACGCGACGTAAGTACGCGCATCGCCAGGAAGACAAAGAAAGCGCCGCCGACAACAGCGATAGAGCCATAGACCAAGCCGCCAAGCCCAGTGAACACCGGCGCAACTGCGAGCGGCGCCAACAGCAGCGAATACGCAAAAATTTGCAAGCGGGTCGCCTTTGCGCCGTGGGTCACCGGCAGCATCGGCACCTTCGCGGCGGCGTAGTCATTCTTTTGAAGCAGTGAGAGCGCCCAGAAGTGCGGCGGCGTCCAGAAGAATATGATCGCGACCATCAACACCGGATCGATCGTGAGCGAGCCCGTCTTTGCGGCCCAGGCGATCGCTGGCGGCAACGCCCCGGCGAGTCCGCCGATGACGATGTTCTGCGGCGTCGAGCGCTTCAGCCACATCGTGTAAACGACCGCGTAGAAGAAGATCGTGAAAGCCAGCAGGCCTGCTGCGAGCTCACCCGCAGCTAACTGCATCGTCACGACGCTGAGCACCGAGAGCGTCAGCCCCAGCATCAGCGCTTCTTCGCGCGGCACACGGCCAGCCGGGATAGGACGCAGACGCGTACGGCTCATCACAGCGTCGATATCGCTGTCGAACCACATGTTGAGCGCGCCCGAAGCGCCGGCGGCAACGGCGATCGCAAGGATCGCCGCAAAGCCCAGCACCAGGTCGTTTGGGCCCGGCGCGGCGACATAGCCAACGAGACCTGTGAAAACCACCAGGCTCATCACGCGCGGCTTCAGCAGCGCAACGTAGTCGCTCGCGCTTGCTGGTCGCTCTTGCGTGAAGCTGACGTCGGCCACGTCACTCCTCTCAGTGGTGCGTGTCCGGCTTAATCACCGGCAGTTCGTTGAACTGGTGGAAGGGCGGCGGCGACGAGAGTGTCCACTCAAGCGTGGTGGCGCCTTCGCCCCACGGATTCGCACCGGCCTTGCGGCGAACGATGAACATCTCAGCCAACATGACCAAGAACACCAGCACGCCCACCACCGTGATCACGTAACCGATCGAAGAGATCTGGTTCCAATACTGGAAGGCCTCTGGGTAATCGATGTAGCGGCGCGGCATCCCCTGCAGGCCCAAGAAGTGCTGCGGGAAGAAGATGACGTTGACGCCGACGAACATGATCCAGAAGTGCAGACCGCCGAGGAAGCCGTTGTAGCGGTAGCCGCTCATCTTCGGGATCCAGTAGTAGAAGCCCGCGAAGATCGCGAAAACGGCGCCGAGCGAAAGCACGTAATGGAAGTGCGCGACGACGTAGTAAGTGTCGTGCAGCGCCGTATCGATGCCCGAGTTCGCCAGCACGACGCCGGTAACGCCGCCGACGGTGAACAGGAAGATGAAGCCGATCGCCCAAAGCATCGGGAGCTTGAATTCGATCGAGCCACCCCACATCGTCGCAATCCACGAGAAGATCTTGATGCCCGTTGGCACCGCGATGACCATCGTAGCGGCGATAAAGTAAGCCTCAAGATCGAGGCCCATACCGACGGTGTACATGTGGTGCGCCCACACGACGAAGCCGATAACGCCGATCGCAACCATGGCGTAGGCCATGCCGAGATAACCGAACACGGGCTTCTTCGAGAACGTCGACACGATCTGCGAGATCATACCGAAGCCCGGAAGGATAAGAATATAAACTTCCGGGTGACCGAAGAACCAGAACAAGTGCTGGTACATCACCGGATCGCCACCGCCTGCCGGCTCGAAAAATTGCGTACCGAAGTTACGGTCGGTCAGCAGCATCGTGAGCGCGCCAGCCAGAACCGGCAGCGACAGCACGAGCAACCAAACCGTCACGAGGATCGACCACACGAACAGCGGCATACGGTGGAGCGTCATGCCCGGCGCCCGCATATTGAAGATCGTCGTGATGAAGTTGACCGCACCGAGGATCGAGCTCGCGCCCGCGATGTGGAGCGAGAGGATCAAGAGATCCATCGACGGTCCGCCATGGTGCGCCATCGACGTCGAGAGCGGCGCATAAAGCGTCCAGCCGCCGCCGAAGCCTTGCCAATCGCCGTTGCCCGGCACGATCATCGATAGAACGGCAAGCGTGAACGACGCCGGCAACAGCCAGAACGAGATGTTGTTCATGCGCGGAAACGCCATATCAGGCGCACCGATCATGAGCGGCACGAACCAATTGCCGAAACCGCCGATCATCGCCGGCATGACCATGAAGAAGATCATGATCAGGCCGTGCATGGTCACGGCGACGTTGTAGGAATGGTTCGAATCCATGCCGAGCATGTTCGCGAGCAGCGAGCCCTCGGTGAACACCTGCACGCCCGGCTCAGCCAATTCCCAGCGAATGAAGCCGGAAAGCGCGCCGCCGATGAGGCCCGCGAAAATCGCGAAGATAAGGTACATCGTGCCGATGTCCTTATGGTTCGTTGAATAGACCCAGCGCTTCCAATCCCAAAGGCTGGGGCGGTGATCTTCGTGATGATCCGCGGCGTGAGCAGCTTCGTGCGTCATTGGTCCTCGCTCCTCAGCGCGTCGGCGTCGACGGCGCAGCGGCCGGTTGTTCAGTTGCAGGCGGTGTCGTAGCTGCGCCCTCGCCCGTCGCGGCAGGCGCGGGCTCGGCGGACGCAAATGCGCCGCCATGCCCGGCGATCCAAGCGTCGAACTCCGCGCGCGTCACGACGCGAATTTCGATCGGCATGTACGCGTGATTGACGCCGCACAATTCAGAGCACTGCCCGTAATACGTGCCTGGCGTATCGGCGCGGAACCACGTCTCGTTCACGCGGCCTTGGATGGCGTCTTCCTTAACGCCGAAAGCCGGCAGTGCGAACGCGTGGATCACATCGTTCGAGGTCACGAGTACGCGCACCGTGGTGTCGACCGGCACCAGCAACGGCTCGGTCGTCGCCAACAGATATGGACGCTGTTGAGCGCGCGCGTCCTCTTCCGGCAACAGGTTCGCCGCAATGGTGACACCAGCGTCCGGGTATTCGAAATTCCAGAACCAGGAATTTCCAGTGACCTTCAGCGTCAGTTCAGCTTCGGGGATGCGTTCTTCTTGGTAGATCAACGGGAACGAACGCCAAGCGATCACGACAAGGATGAGAACCGGCACAACAGTCCAGATGACTTCCACCAACATGTTGTGGGTGAATTTCTTTGGCGTCGGATTGGCATGACGATTGTAGCGCAGCATTACCCAGATCAGGAGGGCGGCCACGAAGATGGTGATAGCGACGATAATCCACAGGAGAAAATCATGAAAACTCGTGATCTCTCGCATGATCTCGGTTGCGGCCGGCTGCAGATGCATGCCGCGCGGCGTGGGCTGCCCTTGCAACAGAGTCGCGTGTGCAGCGCCCGCAAATGACATCACACCTGTGGCGATGCTTGCGATCAAAGCCCCTCGCTTCACGCAGTTCTCCTCCCTTGAGATTCAGCGCCGGTATGGCGCGCGCCGAAGCTCGCGCCTATAGTCGCCGGGCGCGGCAAACGACCGCGCCTTGCGGGTTTGTAAGTCTCCAACAGGGTGGGGTGCTAGCATGAGCCGCGCTTGGCTTCCAAGGCGCTTCTCGATTGCGATTCCGGTGTTCGCGGCCCTCATCATGGGCGTCGCTTTCGCTGATCTCGCGTTCGCACAGCGAACCGATCCCTCCGCCGTTACGGTGGTGGGCCGCGATCCAAATGCGCGCCGTTGCAGCGACCAAGTCATGCGCGGTCAAATCACGGACGAAACAGTCGCTATCTGCGACGAGGCCTTGCAATACCGCCACCTCACGCAGGCGGCGGAAATTCAGCTGCGCATCAACCGTGGCGTGACGCACATGCGCCGTCAGGAGAACGAGCTGGCGCTGGTTGATTTCGACGCGGTGATTGCACTTCAACCGCGCCATCCGGAGGCGCAGGTGAACCGCGGCGCAGCGCTGCTCCAGCTCCACCGCTACGGCCCCGCGATCGCCTCCTTTACGGAGGCGCTCGGGCTTGGCGTCCAGGAGCCATACAAGGCGTATTTCAATAGAGGCGCAGCGCGCGAGGCGCTGGGCGACTATCGCGGCGCCTATGAGGATTATAATACCGCATTAGAAATCTACCCCGATTGGGGCCCAGCCAATGCGGAACTGCAACGTTTCGCGCGCCAGCGCCGCCAACACCTGGAAGCCTCGCAAAGCGCCACTTCGCGTCAATAAAATCAGCGACTTACAGTTTTCGACCGTTCCGGCTACGGCGCGGCGCGACTCCGCGACTATATTGAGCGCACATTATTACCCCGGAGACGAACGACATGGCCGATGGGCTGTCCGCTACACCTGAACGCGCCGCTGAGATGGATTGGGAGGCAGCCGCCCGCATCCTCGCGGACGCCACAAAGGGAGCGGACGACGGCGAGATCTTCGCCGAAGACACCCGGGCTGAGAGCTTCTATTGGGACGATGGCCGGCTGAAGTCCGCCTCGTTCGACGCAACCCAGGGCTTTGGCCTCCGGGTCGTCGCCGGGGAGCGCGCCGGCTACGGTCACGCAAGCGTTCTCGAAACCGAGGCCGTATCGCGCGCTGCTGAAGCCGCCGTGGCTGTGAAATCTGGCCATGATGGTGCGCTCGACGTCAGCCCAGCCAGAGTGAACCGCCAGCTTTATGCGGATTTCGATCCTATCGAAGCGCCCTCTTTCACCGACAAGACCAACCTACTCGCAAAGATCGACGCCTATTGCCGGGCGAAGGATCCCCGCGTCGTTCAGGTAGCGGCCACGCTGTCCGGCGCGCGCCGAGGGCTCACCATCCTGCGTCCGGACGGCCTCAAGTTGACCGACCACCGCCCTCTGGTGCGGGTCAATGTCTCGATCACGGTCGAACGAGATGGCCGCCGCGAAAGCGGCTCCGCCGGCGCCGGCGGCCGCGAGCCGTACGAAGTCTTCATTGCACCCGATCGATGGAAGCGCCTCGCTGACGAGGCGCTGCGCATCGCACTGGTGAACCTCGACGCCGAGCCAGCGCCCGCTGGCGAAATGGACGTCGTGCTTGGCCCTGGTTGGCCAGGTGTGTTGCTCCACGAAGCTGTCGGCCACGGGCTCGAAGGCGACTTCAATCGCAAAGGCACCAGCGCATTCTCCGGCATGATCGGACAACGCGTCGCGGCGCCGGGGGTAACAGTTGTGGATGACGGCACGCTCGAAAATCGTCGCGGCTCGCTAACGATTGACGACGAAGGCACGCCGACTCAACGGACCGTTTTGATCGAAGACGGCATCCTCAAAGGCTACCTGCAGGATCGATTGAACGCGCGTCTCACCGGCGTTGCTCCAACTGGTTCAGGCCGCCGCGAAAGCTACGCCCACCGGCCAATGCCGCGCATGACCAACACCTTCATGACTGCGGGCGATAAAGATCCGAAAGAAATCGTCGCATCACTCAAGCGCGGCGTTTACGCGGTTAATTTCGGAGGCGGACAAGTCGACATCACCTCCGGCAAGTTCGTATTCCAATGCACGGAGGCGTACTTCGTCGAAGACGGAAAGATCAAATATCCGATCAAAGGTGCAACGCTGATCGGTGATGGTCCGAGCGCGCTTACACGCGTCACAATGGTCGGCAACGATCTCGAATTGGACGAAGGCGTCGGCACCTGCGGCAAAGCCGGGCAGAGCGTTCCGGTCGGCGTCGGACAGCCGACTCTCTACATCACCGGACTGACTGTCGGCGGGACGTAGTCCATGCGCGTGCATTTACATTTTAGAGAATCGAAGCAGAGCTAGTTGCATCCCAATGTTTGGGGAGGTTGATACTATGGCTGCGAAAAAGAAAACGGCGAAGGTTGCCAAGTCTGGCGCGAAAACCAAAGCCAAGGCTGCGAAGAAGAAGAAGTAACTTTCTTCCCTTCAAAACTACGGAGCGCCGCTGGGGTCACCCTCAGCGGCGTTTTCGTTTTCAGCCGTCGCGCCGCCCCGCCGCTTCGTCGCAACCGGCTGCATTCGCCTCGAAAAAGTACCTCCTAGTCGCATCCAAGAAACATGCTGCAATGATCCTGAAACATGCAGCAGCGTATTTGCGCGAAGCCGCACGCCGCGGGAGACGGCGACGGGAGGGGAAAGAAGAATGCTTGGCCGCATGATGGTCTCGGCGCTGGCGCTGAGCGGCGTCGCGTATGCGCAAGAAGCGCCCGCGCCTGCAACAACCGCACCCGGCTGCGAGCCGCAGCCAACCTGCTCGTCGCTCACACCGACATCGTCCTCTGACCGGGTCGTCTACGACACCGGCTTCTTCACCCAGTACAATCCCCAAACCGCGCTCGACATGGTGCGCCAGATTCCGGGCTTCTCGCTCGACGGCGGCGCTGACCGGCGCGGTTTCTCCGGCGCTGTCGGCAATCTGCTGATCGACGGCGTCCGCCCAAGCACCAAGAGCCAGGGCGTTGAAGGCATCCTGTCTCGCATTCCCGCGAACCAGGTCGTCCGCCTTGAAGTTTTGCGCGGCGCGGCAGTCGCGGGTGATGCGTCTGGGCAGTCCACGTTGCTCAACCTCGTGCGCACAGCCAGCGCTGGAAGCGGCGTCTACGAGGCAGGCTTTGAACTCACCTCACGCGGCGTTCCCGCCCCGCGCGGCGAACTTTCCTACAGCGGCCGCAATGGCAACGTTGAATACAGCCTCGCCGGCTCGTTGTTCAGCCAATATCGCGATTTGCCAGGTTGGCGGATTTTTTCAAACGAGCCAGGCGAAGTTTATGCAGGCCGCGCCGAGACGCCCTCGCCGCGCGACGTGCGCGAAGGCAGCATCACAGGCAGCATCGCGTTCCCGTTCCTCGGAGGACGGCTCAGCACCAACGCGCAAGTCAACGCGTTCCGCTTCAACGCCGACAACGACTATTATTTCTACGATGCGGCTGACGCCCCGCGTGACGCGCTCCTGCAGGATTTGCAGGAACACAGCCATGGCTTCGAGTTCGGCATAAACTACGACCGTGACATCGGTCCCTGGTCGCTTGGCGTCATCGGCCTCGTCAATCGCTCGCGCTATGAGAACGACGAAGACGACATCTTCCTGGACAATCTGAACGCGCCAGTCGGCGATTTTCAGCAGGATATCGTTCAGGACTCTGGTGAATCCATTTTGCGCGGCACGCTTTCGCGCTCACTTGGCCCCCGACACCGCATCGAGTTCGGCGCCGAGGGTGCATTCAACTCGCTCGATCAGCGGCTTCAGCTATCCGGCAGCTTCGCCCCGCCCTCGTTCGACAACGCCAACGTCCTCGTCGAGGAAGAACGGGCGGAACTCTTCGCCTCCCATACCTGGCGCCCGAACGACCAATGGTCGGTCGAGACACGCCTGAATTGGGAAACCTCGACCCTCACCTTCACCGGCGACAGCAATCAAACCGTCGATCTCGCGTTCTGGAAGCCGTCCGTCCAGATCACCCGCAACTTCGCCGGCAACAACCAATTGCGCTTCCGCGTGTATCGCGATGTCAGCCAGCTTGATTTCGGTGACTTCGTCTCGGCGGCGGCCACCGCCGACGCCATCATCTCCGGCGGCAACCCCAACCTCGTGCCGGAAACTGACTGGCGTTACGAACTCGGAGCAGACCTCCGCTTCCCAGGCGGCGCCGCGCTCAGTCTCACGCTTACCCAACACCAAATCAGCGATGTCACCGACGTCGTTTACATCCCGCTGGCCGGCTACGACGCGCCGGGCAATCTAGGTGACGGTGAAGCCACGAGCCTCGATGTGAACTTCTCAACGCCGGTGCCGCACGTCGAAGGCGGGCGCCTCACGGTGCAGGGCTATCTCTGGGACACCGAAGTCACCGATCCACTCACCAGCCAACCGCGCATTTTCTCGTACCGGCCAGAATCGCAGGTCGAGGTGAACTTCCGCCAGGATCTGCCCGATCTTCGCCTCGCCTGGAGCCTCAGCGTTTTCAGGCAGGGTGAAATTCAGGCCTATCGCTTCAACGAGATCGATACAAGCGAAGAAGGCCCCTGGGTTGACCTCGTCGTCGAAACGACGGCGCTGCCCCACAACATGAAGCTCACCGCGATCGCCGCGAACCTGTTCGACGGCACGGTCTATCGCGATCGCCGCTTCTTCAACCAGGACGGCGACCTCGGAACCCCGGGAATCCAGTCCCTCGGGCGCAACGGCATCAACACCTCGCGCGACTATCGCCAGCGCGAATTCGCTCAGGCGCCGTGGTTCATCCTGCAGCTCAGCGGAACGTTCTAGAGCAACGATCCGCCCCCTCCGGCCGGGCCTCCCCTCATTGCAGGGGAGGCCTGCGCTGGCGCCTCAAAAGCCGAAGCAAATGTCGCACGCGGTTTCCTTGACCTCTGGGGGACCGCTGCTAGTTTCCGCGCGCGCGAATAAGGGGGTCTCGTAACGAGTCGCCCCCTTGGGCGCGTGGACCGTTCAATGGCTGACAGAGAACCGCCGGAAGACGCCCTTTCTAACCTGCGACGGCGTGTAGACGCCGCCCGCGGACAGGGTCCTTCGCAATCGCCACCTCCCGAGAGTCCAGCTTCGCTGGCGCTCAGGTTTGGCGGAGAGTTTGGTGCGGCAATCATCGTCGGCGCATTGCTCGGGTACGGGGTCGATTATTTCGTCCACACGGGACCGTGGGGATTGGTGATCGGTCTCGGACTGGGGTTCGCGGCGGGCGTGGTCAACGTTGTGCGGGTCGCACAATCGTACAACCGGGCCAATCCGCCGGATCCGAATGCACCGTCCATCCCGGACGATGAAGAGGACTGAGCGCTTAAGTGTCGAACGATCCGATCCACCAGTTTCACATCACGCCGCTGATCCCGATTGAGATCGCGGGCGTTGACGCAAGCATCACCAACGCGACCGTGTTCATGGGCGCGGGTGTCGCCGCGACGTTCCTCTTCTTCAATTGGGCGATGAAGCCTGCCGCGCTCGTCCCGGGCCGTGGTCAGGTCGCGGCCGAAGGCGCCTTCAGCTTCATCCACGACATGGTGAAGGACGCCACCGGCGCCGAGGGCGTGAAGAAGTTCTTCCCGTTCGTCTTCAGCCTGTTCCTGTTCATCTTCATGGCGAACATGATCGGCATGTTCCCGTACTTCTTCACCACGACGAGCCAACTGGTCGTCACCGCGGCGCTGGCGCTCATGGTGTTCACGACCGTGATCGTCGTCGGGCTCGCGAAGAACGGCGCAAAGTTCTTTAAGATCTTCACACCATCGGGCGTACCGATTTACATTTTGCCGCTGGTCGTGCTGATCGAGATCATCTCGTTCTTCTCGCGTCCGCTCAGCCACTCGGTTCGTCTCTGGGCGAACATTCTGGCCGGCCACATCCTTCTTAAAGTGTTCGCGAGCTTCGTGCCGATGCTCGTCGCGGCGGGCGGCGCCTTTATGGCGCTTTCGATCCTGCCGATGGCGATGACTGTCGCGCTCTACGGCCTCGAATTCCTTGTCGCTTTCTTGCAAGCGTACGTGTTCGCGCTGCTCACCTGCATTTATCTCAACGACGCTCTTCACCCCGGGCACTAACGCCCGGCTGAACTCAGACCCAAAGGGGAGACTTTACTATGGACGCAACTGCAGCTGCATACATCGGCGCTGGCCTCGCCAGCCTCGGCATGCTCGGCGCCGCCATCGGCGTGGGCATCATCTTCGGCAACTTCCTGTCGGGCGCCATGCGCAACCCGTCAGCCGCTCCGGGCCAATTCGGCAACCTGATCTTCGGCTTCGCCGTGACGGAAGCGCTGGGCATCTTCTCGTTCCTGATCGCCATCCTCCTGCTCTTCGTCGTGCCGAAGTAAGCAACACCAATGGCTGACACCGCAGCAGACACCCACGCAGCAGACGCAGCCCATGGCGCTGACGCCGCGCATGGTGCGGCCGCCGCCCATGGCGGCGATCACGCTGCTGCGTCGTTCCCGCCGTTCGACACGTCGTTGTTCACGAGCCAGTTGATCTGGTTCTCGATCACATTCGTGGCGCTCTATCTCATCGTTTCGCGCTTCATCGTGCCTCGTGTCAGCGCCGTCTTGGCGGCGCGTGCGGGCACGATCTCAAGCGACCTCGATCAAGCCGCGCAGAAAAGCGCTGCCGCCGAGGACGCGCGCGTTTCGATGGAGAAGGCTGTGGCCAAGGCTCGCGCCGAAGCCCGCGCCATGGTCGAAGCCGCTCGCGCCGACGTGACCGCAAAACTTGCCGCCGAGCAGGAAGCCGCTGAAACTCGCCTCAACGCGAAGATCACAGAGGCCGAAGCGAAGGTGGCTGCCGAGCGGCAAAAGGCGTTGGCCGAGGTCCCAGCAATCGCCGAGGCGCTTGCTCGGGACATCGCCGACAAGCTCGCCCCGGCGAGCGCGCGCAACGCGGCCTGAGGAGAAACGCGATGGAAATCACCGCAACAGAAATCGCGTTTCTAGGGCTGGTCCTGTTCTTCGCCCTGCTGGTCTACCTCAAGGTGCCGGCGATGGTGATGGGCATGCTCGATCAGCGCTCGCAATCTATCGCAAAAGAACTACACGAGGCTCGCCGCCTTCGTGAGGAAGCGGAAAAGCTTCTGGCGGACTACCAAGCCAAGCGCGCCGCTGCCGAAGCGGAAGCCAAGGCGATCGTGGATACAGCCAAAGAGCAGGCGGCTCTGGTCGCCGAGGAAACCCGCGCCAACATGATCGCCGCCATGCAGCGCCGCGAGAAGCAAGCCGAGGATCGCATCGCCGCAGCCGGTTCGAAGGCGTCGGATGAAGTCCGCGCCGCAGCCGCAGACGCCGCGATCGCCGCTGCTGAACGGATGCTCCGTGAACGTATGAATGACAGCGCCCAGGCGGCGTTGGTTCAGGAAGGCGCCGCCGACCTGAAGCGCAAGTTCGGCTAAAGCTCCAACATTGCGAGACAAGATTGACGGGCCGGAGCTAAGCTCCGGCCCGTTTCTCATTGGAGATACTTATGGGCATTCTCGCGCGCGGCCTCGTCGTTCTCGTGGCGCTCTTGCACCTTGGATTTCTGGCGCTCGAGATGTTTCTCTGGTCCGGGCCAATCGGCCAGCGCGTCTTCGCCATGACGCCGGAGTTCGCCGCGCAATCGTCCGTGCTCGCAGCCAACCAGGGCCTCTATAACGGCTTCCTCGCCGCTGGCCTGCTCTGGGGCGCCCTACGCGACAACGGCGAGTTCATGACGTTCTTTCTGCTCTGCGTCATCGTCGCCGGCGCCTATGGCGGCCTCACAGCGAAGATGACCATTCTCTACACACAAGCCGCGCCCGCCCTTCTCGCGCTCCTCGCCGTGATAGCCGCTCGGCCAAAGGCCGCGACCTGATGTTCAAGACGCGTCGCTTCAGCGATGGCGAACTTGATCGCTTCCGCACGCTGCAACATCTCTCATTTTCGATCCTGCAAGAAGAGGCCCGCAGCCTTGAGCCGGGAATGCTCGAACGCGATGTCGCGCACCGGCTAGTGCAAGCTTACCGTCATGAAGGCGTAAAGAGTTTCTTTCATCTCCCGGTTGTGCTGTTCGGCGAACGCACCGCGCTTCCCGGCGCCTGGCCGGTCGGCAAGTTCTTTCCGAAGAAGCGCGCTGTCATGGCAAACGAGGCCGTCATCTTCGACGCCTCACCGATCTTCGGCGAGTACCTCGTCGATACTTCGTTTTCGTTCTGCCTCGGCGAGAGCGAAGCACATCGCGCCATGATGCAGAGTCTAGCGGAGTTCAGACAAAGCGTTCCCGCCATGGTCAACCAAGGCGCCACGTTCCATGCCGCCGCTAGCGAAGTCGAAAAACGCATTATCGAACTCGGCTACGAACCGGTGCATTGCAAGCACCCGGGCGAGGTGCTCGGACACCGCGCCATGCGCCTGCCGCGCTTGCCATTCCTCTGGCGCTCGAGGGGATTTGACACTCTCTCGCTCAGCTGGTTTTACGCCAACGAGTTCGCTGCGCGCGCGCACCTTGCGCGCTCACCGCTCTGGAACACCTCGCCCACCTCCCGGCATAAGCCATTCGACGGCTTGTGGCTCGTCGAACCTCACGCGGGCAACGGAACGACGGGTGCGAAATGGGAAGAGATCCTAATCATCGAGGGTGGCAAGGCGCGCTGGCTCGACGATGAGCCGCCCCATGTGAACCAATGGCGGCTAATCGCCGAAGGCCGCGATTATTCTCCGCGCGCGCTCGCCGCTTAAGACTGCGAACGCCTCGCACATTTGACCTCGCAGACGCGCTTGCCTATGTAGCCCTCGTTATCGGGGAGTAGCCGGCCGCAACGTTCAGCGGCGCTCGCGTCAACATACTTGCTATCTGACCCTTAGGTCTGGGCATGGCGCAGGCGGTGGATCATTCGATCCAGATTGGCGAGACCGACGACGCCGCATTACGCGAGGGCCGCGCGATGTGTTGCGTCGTCGTGTCAGCACAGGCCCCGGACGCATTTCATGGAAGCCCTTTGGACATCGGCAGGTTTGGTTGCGATCGCGGAGATCGGCGACAAAACCCAATTACTCGCGATCGTACTCGCAGCGCGCTTCCGAGCACCCGTGCCGATCATTCTTGGCATTCTCTGCGCGACGCTCCTTAATCATGCTGGCGCCGCGACGCTGGGCTTTCTCATTGCTCAATGGCTGAGCGGTCAGATATTCCAACTCATCGTCGGCGGCGCCTTCGTGATGATGGCGGCTTGGGCACTCATCCCTGACAAAGAAGATGAACGCGCCGGACAACCCAGCGCAGGCAGCGTGTTTTTAACGACGCTCGTTGCGTTCTTCCTCGTGGAGATTGGCGACAAGACTCAGATCGCGACATCGCTGCTCGCTGCTCGCTTCCACGATATCGCGCTGGTCACCACCGGCACCACGCTTGGTATGATGCTGGCCAACGTGCCTGCGGTGTTCCTCGGCGAAACCGTAACGCGCATGGTTCCGCTCTCATACGTCCGCGCGACTGCCGCCGTACTTTTGGCCGCGACCGGCGTTTGGGTGATCGTGGCGGCGCTCACGGGGAGCGCCGCCTAATCACTCAGCCGCGACTTTTGCGCCAGTGTCGTTCTGGCCACGGCGCCAGCGCAATTTCGGCTGACGCGCGGCGCGCGTGTCATCCAAGCGGCGCATGGGCGTAAGCTTCGGCGCCTGCTTGAAGAACTCGACTTCGCCGGCCTTCACCCGCTCGGCGAGCGCGATCATGACATCGGCAAAGCGATCGAGTTCCCGCTTCGGTTCGGTTTCTGTCGGCTCGATAAGCATCGCGCCGTGAACCACCAGCGGGAAGTAGGTCGTGAACGGGTGATAGCCCTCGTCCAGCAGCGCCTTCGCCATATCAATGGTTTCGACACCAGCCGGTTTGATGCTGGAATCGTCGAGCAGCACTTCGTGCATGCACGGACGATCGCCGAACGGCGCGCTGAAATGCGGCTTCAAACGCGCCAGCAGGTAGTTCGCATTCAGGACTGCATCTTCCGCAACCTGGCGCAGACCGTCACTGCCGTGGCTCATCATGTAGGTCAGCGCGCGCGTGAACATGCCCATCTGGCCATGGAAGGCGCACATCCGCCCAAACGCTTGCGTGCCATCGGTGTGCTCGCGCAATTCGCGCGTACCGCCGCGCAATACAATGTGCGGCACAGGCGCAAACGGCGCCAGCGCTGCTGAAAGCACGGTCGGACCAGCGCCAGGACCACCGCCGCCGTGCGGCGTCGAGAACGTCTTGTGCAGGTTGATGTGCATCGCGTCGACGCCAAGGTCGCCAGGGCGCACCTTGCCGACGATGGCGTTGTAATTGGCGCCGTCGCAGTAAAAGTACGCTCCGGCGGCATGAACGGCGTCAGCGATCTTTTTGATATCCGGCTCGAACAGACCACACGTGTTGGGGTTGGTGATCATGATCGCGGCGACGTCCGGTCCCAATTTTGCGACCACGTCTTCAAGATCGACGCGGCCGTCCTCATCGCCCTTCACTTCATCCACGGTGAAGCCGGCAGCGACGGCTGTCGCCGGGTTTGTGCCATGCGCCGAGGACGGCACCAGCACGCGCTTGCGATGCGACTCGCCGCGCGCCTCGAGCGCCGCCTTGATCGCCAACATGCCGGCAAACTCGCCGTGCGCGCCCGCTTTCGGCGAAAGCGCAACTGCCGGCATACCCGTCAGCGTGCAGAGCCAGTGTGCCAGCTCGTCCATGAGCTCAAGCGCGCCCTGGATCGTCGACGTCGGCTGCAGCGGGTGGAGGTCCGCGAAGCCTTCGAAACGCGCCGCGCGCTCATTGAGACGCGGATTGTGCTTCATCGTGCATGAGCCAAGCGGGAAGAGACCAAGATCGATGGCGTAGTTTTTTTGGCTGAGGCGCACAAAGTGACGCATCGTTTCCGGCTCTGAGAAGCCCGGCAAATCGAGCGCCGCCTTGCGTGTTAGGCCGCCCAGCTTGTTCGGTGTGCCCTTCGGCGCTGGCAGATCGACGCCCGTGCCCGTCACATGGCCGCTTTCGAAGATCAGCGGTTCAGCCTGCAGGAGGCCGCGATTGCCGGATGTGGTGTCGGTGATCATTGCAGCACTTCCTTCAGCGCCTTGGCAAAGGTCGCGATATCTTGGTCAGTGTTCATTTCCGTGGCGCACGCGATGAGCACGTTGTCCATTCCGGCTTTCGGATTGAGACGGCTTACGGCGATGCCGCCGATGACGCCCTTCTCGGCCAACGCATCGACGACGCCTTGCGCCGGCTTCTTCAGCAGGATCGCGATCTCGTTGAAGTAGCGCCTCGTCAGCACCTCAACCCCAGAGACCTTGTCGAGCGCATCGGCCAACGCGATCGCCTTCTCATGATTGAGCGTTGCGAGTTGGCGCAGGCCCCTTTCGCCCAGCAGCGTCATGTGGATCGTCCAAGCCAACTGGCAAAGACCTGAATTGGTGCAGATGTTCGACGTCGCTTTCTCGCGGCGAATATGCTGCTCGCGGGTCGATAGCGTCAGCACGAAGCCGCGCTTACCGTCGGCGTCCAGCGTTTCGCCAGCGACGCGGCCGGGCATCTGACGGATCAGCTTTTCCTTCACGGCGAACAGCCCAACGTACGGCCCACCAAAGTTCAGCGCATTGCCGATCGATTGACCTTCACCGCAGACGATATCCGCGCCCATCGCGCCGGCTGGTTCGATCAGGCCAAACGAAACGCACTCGGTGAAGGTCGCGATCAGCAGGGCGCCGGCGCCGTGCGCAGCTTCGCCGATCTTGGTAATATCCGTAATGGTGCCGAACACGTTGGGAGACTGCACAATCACGCCGGCAACGTCCGCGCCGAGATGCTTCATAACAGCGGCTTCATCGTCGACAGCTGCGGGCAGCGCCACGATTTCGAGCCCCAGCGCCTCACAAGCGGTGCGCGCCGTATCGATGTAGTGCGGATGAACGCCGCCGGAGAAGACGATCTTCTTCCGCTTGGTAACACGCGCCGCCATCATCGCAGCTTCAGCGCAGGCCGTAGAGCCGTCATACATTGAGGCGTTAGCTACTTCCATGTCGAGCAATTGCGCGACCTGGCTTTGGAATTCGTAGAGCGCCTGCAGTGTCCCTTGCGCGATTTCCGGCTGGTACGGTGTGTAGGCCGTCAAGAACTCGCTGCGCTGGATAAGGTGATCGACGCTTGCCGGCACGTGATGGCGATAAGCGCCTGCGCCAAGGAAAAACGCCGTGCGGCCAGCCGGCGTGTTCTTTTCAGCTAGGCGCTGGAGGTGGCGATGCACCTCGATCTCGCCCTGCGCTTTCGGCAGATCAACCAGATCTTTCAGCAGCGCAGCCTTAGGCACATCAACGAACAACTCATCGACATTCTTCGCGCCGATCACGCCGAGCATCTGCTCGCGATCAGCTTCGGTAAGGGGCAGATAGCGCATTAGAGGCCCTTCACGTAGTCGGCGTACGCGGCTTCATCCATCAGCGCGTCAAGTTCCGACTTGTCGGTGACCTTAATCTTCACGAACCAGCCACCGGTTTGCGGTTCATCGTTGATGATCTGCCAATTTTCCCCGGCAATCGCGGAATTGCCTTCAAGGACCTCGCCCGAGACCGGCGCATAAACGTCGGAGGCGGTCTTGGCGCTCTCGACGACGGCAAGATCATCGCCTTGCTTCACATTTTTACCGACGGCCGGAAGCTCGGCGTAAACGACATCCCCCAATTGCTCGGCAGCGTAGCTGCTGATGCCGACCGTGGCGATGTCGCCATCCAGACGGACCCATTCGTGGTCTTTGGTGAAACGCGTGGTCATGGGTCTTAGCTCCCCTTCTTCGGGCGGTGATAACGGTGCGGCACAAACGGCAGCGGCGTAACAGTTGCGGCGCGAGCTTGGCCGCGGATCATGAGTTCAAGGCCTGTCCCGGGCTCGGCGAATTCGGCGTCGACATATCCCATCGAGATCGGGCCATTCAGGATTGGTGAGAAGCCGCCACTGGTGACAACGCCAACCTTCTTGCCGTCTTTGTAGATCTCAACGCCCTCGCGCGCCGGGGCGCGATCATTGGGACGGATGCCGACGCGTTTTCGCGCCGCGCCGAGCTCGTACTCGCGCAGTATGCGCTTGGCGCCAGGAAAATCCTTCGCCTCGCGGCGGCGCTTCTGAACCGTCCAGGCGAGATCAGCTTCGATCGGCGAGGTCTTGGGATCGAGGTCATGCCCATAAAGGCAAAGACCCGCTTCAAGGCGCAGCGAGTCCCGCGCGCCCAAGCCAATCGGCTTCACTTCAGCGTGCGCCAGCAGCGCGTTTGCGAGATCGGCCGCGTGCTCGGCGCGCACCAAAATTTCGTAGCCGTCTTCGCCGGTATAACCCGAGCGTGTCACCGTGATCCGCCCGAACGCATCGTAGCGTTTCACTGTCATGAAGTTCATCTCAGCGAGCGCGGGATCGATGACTGCCGCCGCCACTTCGTGCGCGGTCGGCCCCTGCAACGCCAGCAAACAGCGATCGTCGGCGCGGACGAGATTGGCCTCGCCCTTCGTTGCTTGCGCGATCAGCGCCCAATCCTCGTGCTTACATCCGGCGTTAACGACAATGTAGAGATCGCCCGCCGCAGCGGGCTCAGCCGGGCGCGCGATCATCAAATCGTCCAGCACGCCGCCATCTTCGTTGGTGATCATCGTGTAGCGGACTTGCCCGGGCTTCAACCCCTGAATATCCGCGGGCACAAGCCGCTCGATCAGCGATGCGATTTTCTTATGTGCTTCCTCTGCCTCGAGGCCGTGGCCTTTCGGCAGAGCAAAGAAGCTCGGCCCCATGTGGCTGACATCGAACAGGCCCGCATGCGCGCGCGTCCAATTGTGCTCGGGGATCAGACCCTCGAACTGAAGCGGCATGTCATAGCCGGCGAAATCACCGAACTTGGACGTGCGCGCGCGCCAGATTGCATCGAGAGGCAATTTCAGAGGTGTTGTGTCGGCCATCATAAACCCAGGTACGCGCGGCGCGTGCGAAAGGTGCACGCAGCCCCCGCTGTCCTGGCGCCTGAGAGATTCACCGCATCAGTTCGCGGCTTACTCCGTCGGCGGCGCTGACCCTTGGTCCAGCGCTCTTTCCAGCGTGTTCATCCCCCCGCGGTCCGGTTCCCTGAGAGTTTCCGGGGCGGTTGCTCCTTCGGGGGCGCATCTTCGGCGCTCTCTTCCACGGGGTTCATTTGTCTGGCCGGATGGGCGCGACTCGCGTCGGGCGGCTCCGTTGGGCGAACCTCTGCTCGCCCCGCAGTTTGGAGTCAATCAGCCGAAGCTGATCGCCGCCTCACCGCGCAAAATCGCCTCTGTTTCCGGGGTGTATTTTGCTCCGGACGTATCATGGAGCACAAGTTCCGGGCAAAGCCGGAAGGGGGCCCGCGACCCCTTCCGCGCGCGCACCAAAACCCGCCCCGCCGCCTCGCCCTCACGCGGCCGAATGGGGATAACTTCGGCGCCGCCAAGACGCCCGTCCAACACCGCCAAAATCTCGGGCATCTTCGCTGCACGATGGATCATCGTCAGCGCCGCGCCGCCCGTCAGCCGGTCCGCGAGCGCCGCAATCCACGTATCCAAGGGATGGTCGGCAATATGCGCATAGCGGCGTGATTCCGCTGGCGCGCGCCCTTCATTTTCAAGGTCGTATGGTGGGTTCACCAGCACGCCATCGAACACGCCAATATTCAACGCGCGATCGAGCGCATCGCCTGTCACGATTTCAATGCGATGCGTCATCGCGTTAGCGGCGACATTTTCGCGTGAGATAGATGCGATGTTCTGATCGCGTTCGACTCCGAGCAGTTTTACGTTCTCATTGCGTACAGCGATGGCAAGCAACGCAGCGCCCACACCGCAGCCGGCTTCTAACAATCGCGCGCCATCTTTCGCTTCTGTTGCGGCCGCGAGCAGCAACGTGTCGACGTTGACGCGATACCCGCGCGCCGGTTGGCGAACGTGGATGCGGCCACCCAGCAATGCATCTTCTGTAATCTCAGGTTCGGCCATAAAAGCCCGTGCGACCCTTGCGCGCGACCGGTGGAACCCAGCTTGACCCGCGCGTCAGGCCCCACCATCGTTTGGTCATAACAAGAACGTCAAGCGGAGAGCCTTTTGGGACCGGCGGTCGGACCTGCCAAAGACGCGACCGGCGCCCCCAATGCGGTGGACCGGCTGTCTGCGCTTCTGACGGAAGATCTCACCGCCGTCGACGCGATCATCCACCAATATTTGGCAAGCCCGGTCGGCACGATCCCAAATCTGGCCGCGCACCTCATCGACGCTGGCGGCAAACGTATTCGCCCCCTGATCACGCTCGCTGCGGCGCGCTTGCTCGGCGGCGGCGGTGACGGTCCACGCAAGTTGGCGGCCGCCGTCGAGTTCATTCATTCCGCGACATTGCTGCACGACGATGTCGTCGACGTCTCTTCCATGCGCCGCGGCAAGAAAAGCGCGAATGTCGTCTGGGGCAATTCGGCCAGCGTCCTCGTCGGCGACTTTCTGTTCGCGCGCTCGTTCAACCTCATGGTTGAAACGGGCGACATCCAGGTGCTCGACATTCTCGCCCGCGCCGCGAGCGTCATCGCCGAGGGCGAGGTCATGCAATTGGCAGCCGCGAACGACGCCGAGACGACGCGCGAGCGCTACATGGCAATCATCGCGGCCAAAACCGCCGCCCTGTTCGCGGCCGCCGGAAAGTCCGGCGCCGTTGCGGCCGGCCGCGCCGGCCCCGAGGCCATCGCTCTCGAAACATACGGCCGTGAACTCGGGCTTGCCTTCCAACTCGTGGACGATGCGCTCGATTATGGCGGCGCCAGCGCCACAATGGGCAAGAACGCCGGCGATGATTTTCGCGAAGGCAAAGTTACGCTGCCGGTGATCTTCGCGCGCGACGCGGGCGACGACAGCGAGCGCGTCTTTTGGCGGCGGGTCGTCGGCGGCGAGCGCACGGACGACGACTTCCATCGCGCCGTTGCTTTAGTGAAGCGCCACAACGCCATTGCGCTGACTTTGGACGCGGCGCGCGCACATGCAGATGCGGCGCGGAATGCACTGAAGGGGCTGCCGGCGAACGCTTATCGCGAAGCGCTTGAAGCGTTGCCCGAGTTCGTGGTCGAGCGGGCGTATTAGTCGCCGCCGAGCGTCAGTGCTTGTGATCCAGCTGGTGCAGCACGATGCCGTTGCCTTCGCTGTCGAGGATGTTGCTCATTCGGCAGCGCGGACCTTGATTATATCGCTCTTGAACGTCACGCCCTTGGCCTTGAGGTCCGCGATCACTGCGTCGAGGTCCGCGACCTCAAACGCCACCATGCCGCCGCCGCCCGGCGCCTGACCCGTCGCGTTGGTGAGCGCAAGACAGCCACCGCCCGGCAGATCGAACTCGATCCAGTGCATGACGCCGTGGCTGCCGTGACTGCCGAGCTTGAGGCCCAGAGTGTTTTCATAAAAGTCACGCGCCCTGGCGGGATCGGTGACTGAGTACATCGTGAATGCCACCTTCTCGAACATCACTTTCCTCCCTTGGCGAAGGCGCGCAGTGCATCCTTGCCGTTCCACCGTGCTGTTGCGCTTTCCGATTCAGCGAGATGCTTCGCGATCGCACGCGCGCCAGCGCGCAGCTTCGGGCTCGCTTTGCCCCCGATCGCACGCAGCGCCCAGTTCGCGGCCTTCTTCACGAAGTTGCGCTCGTGCGACACTTGGCGCTCGATGAGCTCAAGCCCGCGCAGGATTTGTTCGTCGGCACCTTGCTTGTGAAGAGCGCAACTCGCGAGCAACGCAAAAGCCGCCCGCTTCACGAACTCACCTTTGCCTTCGACCATTTTTCTATCTTCGCGAAAGCGTGTGGCGTTCGATCCCAATAGTGGAAGCATGCCGTATCGACGATGCCCCAATTGTCCATGCCCTTCACCCAGTGCTCCATTTGGGCGGGTGTCACGTCGGCAGGATCGTCCACCATGGGAGCATGCGGGCGTCATGGATGCCGATCGCTCAGAGCTGTTCGGCCAGCGCATGATCATGCCCGATGCGCTTCGCCATGTCCGCCTTGTACGCCGCCGGGCCCGCGCGCTTCAGCTCAGCGACTATCGCCTTCACATCAAGCGCCGCCTTCGCGATCGCCGTCTTCGGCGCGATCTTCTTTTTCGTCGCCATCAGAGGTGCTTGATCCATGCGCGAACGATGGCCTCCAGCGCTTTGCGATTGGCCAGGACGTCGCGGCCCGCACCCAGAGTCACCATAGCGCGGTCCTTGCCGAGCCATTTCACGAGGCCACGCGGATCGGAGAGTTTGATCGCCTTCAGATCTGACCGCTTCTTCGCGCCCAGATGAAAGATCAGCTGCACGCTTTCCTGAGCCCTCACATTAAACGTTGCGAACCATTCCTTCTCGGTGCGGAAGCTCGGCACGTTCCACTTGATGCCTTCACTGATGGCTGGACTAACCCCGAGAATGACGAGCCGAACCGCCTCAATTTCCTTTTTGAGCGGATGCTTCAGCGCTTTGAGATAGTCCGCAAGTTCGTCATCCGCGGCCGCGATCTTTTTCGTAGATCGCGCCGCAGCGATCTCTGCAATCCGTGCTTTGACCAACTTGCGTATCAGCGCTGCGGCCGGCGGCTTGCCGATCGGAAAATTGAAGCCGCCTTTGCTGACCTCATACTTGGCCAGTTCATCCTCGAATTGCGCCGTGATTGCACCGCTCATCGGAAAGTAAGAGCAGTGCCGCGCGCTCGCCGAATACCCCGCAATCGGCTTGCCCTGAATGAAAGCGGGGATGCCGTAACTCATGCCCTCTTCCGCATTCGGCGCCGCAGCGCGGATCGCCCTGCGCACCTTCTCAAGCGTCGCGCGTTTGTCGGCGCTCAGCTTGGCGAAATAGGCCTCCGCATGCTTGGCTGGCATCGTTACGCCATCTCTTTGGCCATATCGTCGATACGCGCGTAGCCAACCTCCATGCCGTCAGTCATGCCAGTGGCGACCGCGCTATCGCAGACGTCCTTCGAAACGAACTTCATCGTGCAAACGAGCGTCGTGACGCCATTGGCTTCGCTGAGATCGAGCGTGATCAAGCATGGATCGCCAACCGGCATTGCGTAATCCATGTCGCCCGGATCGTAATATTGATCGTGGGCGAGCTTGGACGGTTCTTTGACGTCACTGAACATGCCGAAGAAGCCAAACTCACTGCCGTCTTCATCGCTCCGCCAGCGCCATCGATATTCGCCGCCTTCGCGCACATCCATTTCGCAAATGGGCAACGTCCATCCCGGGTAACCAATGCACCACCTCCGCATCAGCGCCGGTTTCGTGTGCGCATCCCACACCAATTGACGGGGTGCTTTGAAGCTGCGGAGGACGCGAACTTCGCAGTCGCTTGGTTGGGTGACTTCGATGGGCATCGGTTTCTCCCTCAAGCGGCTTTCTTGAACATATCATCGAGGCGCGCGTAGCCAATTTCCATGCCGTCGGTCATGCCGGTCGAAACCGCGCCGTCGCGGATTTCCTTCGAGGCGAACTTCATGATCATCGTCAGCGTCGTCACACCATTGGCCTCGGTGTACTCGGTGCTAATGAGCGCAGGCTCGCCGCTCTCCATAGAGCCTCCAATATCGCCCGGATCGTAGTGCTGCGTGTGCGCAATGCGTCCCGGCTCGTTCACCTCCGTGAACTTGCCGAAAAAGCCGAATTCCTTGCCATCAGCCTGACTACGCCAGCGCCAGCGATAGGCGCCGCCAACGCGCGCATCGATCTCACAAACCGGCATGTCCCAACCTGGTGGACCCAGCATCCACTTCTTGATCAGCTCCGGCTTGGTGTGCGCATCCCAAACGAGTTGGCGCGGCGCTTTGAATGTGCGCACGACCCGAACTTCGCGGTCGCTTGGTTGTGTGACTTCGATTGGCATTGTCATTTCCTTGGATTTTATGTTGGGCCGCCCATTCAAGGAACGAGCGATCAAGATGAGAGCCGACATAACGTCAGTCTTTTTTTCGTTTTCGTTTCGTGGGTTTTGTCTGCAGCTCTTCGAGCAGCGCATCGAGACGCAGGTAGTTCTGCTCGAAGATTTCGCGGTAACGCTCGATCCAATCCACGGCTTCCTCCAGTCGTTTCGGCTCCAAGCGGCGCGGCCGCCGCTGGGCATCGATGTCGACCGAAATGAGCCCAGCACGCTCGAGCACCTTGAGGTGTTTGGAGATGGCGGGCTGACTCATCTCGAATGGCTCTGAAAGCTCTTGAACCGACGCCTCACCCGTCGCCAGCCGCGCCAAGATCGCGCGCCGGGTGGGGTCCGCGAGCGCAGAGAAGGTCAGATCGAGGCGTTCGGATATTTGCATAACCACGGATTTCTATAACTAAATGGTTATGTACGCGACAACGATCTTCGCGTCAATAAAAACCCGCGATTTTTAGCGTTTGAGAATTCCGGCGCCTTCGGCCTGGCGGCGCACCGTCACATCCAAGGCAATTGCGCACACGATAAGAACCGCCAAGCACGCCGCAGGAGCGACATTCGTTTCATCTTGGCTCGCCCACCATCCCACAGCGCCGCAAGCGGCCATCGTGAACCAATAGACCAGCGAGATCCGGGCATGGCTCCAACCGGCGCGAAGCGCGATCTGATAAATGTGCTCGGTGTGCCCCACCAGCAGCGAGCGCCCCCGGCGCACGCGATAGAGAAGCGTGAGCAACGCATCCGCCAGCAGTGGAAAAAAGAGAATTGGCGCAATCATCGGCGACATGCCGGTCCGCGCGATGACAATCAAACAGCCAAATGCCGCGAGCGAACCTGCAAACAACGCCCCGGAATCCCCCGCGAACAAGCGTCCAGATGGGAAATTCCAGATCAAAAACCCCGCGAGCGCACCCGCGCCGCAAAGCGAGATCGCACCGCCGCCGATTGAATTGCCTTCAAGTGCGATCACGCTCAACGCGACCAGGCCGACAGCGACGGACCCCATGGCCATGCCGTTGGCGCCGTCCATGAAGTTCACGACATTGATAAGCGTAAACACCCAAAGCGCCGTGCCGATGAGGCCAACGATGAACGGCAGCTCCAGGACAAAATCGCCAACACGAAACTCGATCACGACGCCCATGAGCCAAGCTGCCGCCAGCGCCAAAACCGAATAGACAGCGAATTTGAACTCAGCGCTCAACCGCCGCGCATCGTCGACAAAACCAACCAGCAAGAGTGGATACGCAAACAGCGCCGAGACCCACAGCATCGCCACGCCCTGCGGCGAGACCTCATGGCGCCATTCGATCGAGAACAGGCTGAGCACGATCATGCCGACGCCGTAACCGGCGCCGATGCCTATGCCGCCGCTGGTCGGCGTAGGCGCGCGGTGAGCTTTGCGATCTTCATTGGGCGCGTCGACCGGCCCTATCCAGATCATGGCAAGGCATACGACGAGGCTCGCGGCAAACGCCGTGGCGACGACTAAGGCCAAATCCAGGATCACGCGCCGCCTCTTTCCGCGCGGGCTATCTCAATCGGTCACAATGGGTCAAGCGCGGCCCAGTGTTGTTGCGCACACCCACCAATCACGGTTGCGTGCGCCAAGGTCTGCCGCAAGCGCATGCGCGTCGGCGGCGCTCTTGGCGATCGCAAAACACGTAGCGCCACTCCCCGAAAGCGCGGCGCAAGAGCTGCGCGGATCCGCACGGAGCATCTCCAGCAGATCACCGAGTTCCGGCATCAACGCGGCGGCCGGCGACTCCAGATTGTTCCCCCACGCCAGCATATCGGCAACGACGGCTGCGCCATCCCTCCACGCCGGCGCGTCGCGATCGGGCAACATCAGCCCCAACGCCAAGTCATCGAAGCGTCGATAGACCGGCGGCGTCGGCAGCGGCTTGCCGGGGTTCACCAGCACCGCGTTGAGGTCAGGAACATCGATCGGCTCAACCACTTCGCCGACGCCGGTCATCCACGCGCCGCGCCTGTGCACACACACGGGCACATCCGCTCCGAGCGAAGCCGAAAGCGCCGCCAGCTCGTCGACTGTTTTGCCCAAGCCCCAAAGCTCATTCAAAGCCAACAACGTCGCCGCTGCATCTGAAGAGCCACCGCCAATGCCCGAGGCGATTGGAAGGTTCTTCTCGAGCGTCAGCGCCGCACCGCGCGCGCCGTCGAGCAAGCGAGCGGCGCGCAACACCAAATTATCGTCGCTGACGCCGAGCGCGGTCGCAAACGGCCCCTTTACGGTGAGCGATAGCGTCTCGGCGGGCGCAGCTTCAATCCAATCGCCAACACCTGCAAACGCAACAGCACTTTGCAGCAGATGATAGCCATCGGCGCGCGGGCGGCCGACCTCAAGCGTCAGATTGATCTTCGCCGGGGCGAAGACGCGCACGCTCATCGATTTGCCGATTGCGGCGCCGTCTCGTCTGGCAGGCCGTTTTCAATTTTCTGACGGATCGCGTCCGGGTTATCTGGATTCAAGCCTGCGGCGCGAGTCCACTGAAAGCGCGCTTCAATGCGCCTGTTCAAGCGCCAGTAGACGTCGCCCAAATGATCGTTGAGCGTGGGATCGGCAGGCTCAAGACGCACCGCGGCTTCAAGCCAATCAACGGCCTGAGTGTAATCACCCAAGCGGTAATACGCCCACCCCAAGCTATCGATGATCGCGCCCGACATCGGCCTGATCTCGGCTGCACGGCGGATCATCGCGAGCCCCTCTTGAAGGTTCTCGCCGCGATCGACCCAGGCATAACCAAGATAGTTCAATACGTCCGGCTGATCCGGCGAAAGCTCCAGCGCGCGGCGGAAATCGGCTTCAGCCTCCGGCCACCGCCCGAGACGCTCGCGCGCAGCGCCGCGTGAGAAGTACGAACGCCACTCATTAGGCTGCGCTGCGATCAACTCGCTATAAAGCGGCTCTGATTCCGCAAACCGGCTGGCGCCGCGATACATGTCCGCGAGCGCACGACGCGAGCGCGCATCGCCCGCAGCAGCAGCCTCGCGGGCCAAAGCGATGCCGCCATCCTTGTCGCCACTATCGAAAACGATCCAAGCTTCCAGCGTTTGTGCGCTCGCCGCATAGGGCGAGGCAGGATTGATCTCACCGACAACACGGCGCGCGACATCAATATGACCAAGCTCTGCCTGTTGCTGCGCCATCGCCAGGCGCGCGCCGTCGAAACCGGGATCTAGGATCAACGCCAAGGTCAACGCCGCGAGGCTGTTCGTAGCGTCGTGCTCCTGGCGAAAGATCGCACTCATGCCGTAGACAGCAGTCGCCGCACCACGCGCTGGCGTGAGCCGTTCCAAGGCGGCAGGCTGACCAGCCTCGATCTGCGCACGCATCGCCGCAAGGGCCGGATTGCCACTCGTGCCATCGCCGCTGAGCAAGGCCAACGCTTGATCACGCTGACCGGAGCGCAGCAACAAATCCGCGTGACGGCCGACGCCAGTCGGAAGCCACAGACCACCCTGCGCCGCGAGATTATAAGCCGCGAGCGCCTCACTCTGCTGGCCCGCATAATCCAGCACCATTGCCTGCTGATATGCGAATAAGCCACCGTAAGGACGGATCGACGCCAGCGGCGCCAAATCAGCAGCAATGCCGCCGCTATCACCCGCGCCGGCGCTTGCCCAATTCGCGACCATGCGCGCGATCAATTCTTCGGCCGCGGTTCCCTGAGCGCGATCAAGCTCGGTGCTAGCTTGCGTATAACGTTGAGCAATCAGCGCATCGGCGGCGCGAACGATGTGCGCATACGCCGGCGCATCATTGCGATCCGCCAAACGCGCAGCGCGTCGCGCGCGCTCGACATCGCCGGAAGCCAGCGACGAGACGAGCGCGCCTTCCACCAGCGATTGATCGCCGGGATTGCGCGCCAACGCGGAAAAATAGCGATCCGCCGCCGCGCTATGATCCGAGCGTGCGTTTGCAACACGGCCAATCAGGAAGTCCGCGTACGCACGCGACTCTGCAACTGGCGTGGTCGGCACGGTGGCGCATGCGGCGAGGCACGCGCTCGCGGCCAGCACTAAGAGCCTGCGCACTTAGAGATCGTCCCGCTGTGCCGGGCCTTCCGGCAGCGACACTTGCGGCAACGGACGCTGACGCGGCGCTGCAGCAGTCAAACCACGCGCAACCTTCTGCTCAAGATCGCGGCGGCGAATGGCGTCAGGCCGCGCTTCAAGCGCTTGGCGCCATGCCGTGCGCGCTTCATCGCGGCGGTTCAGACGCCAATAGACATCGCCAAGGTGATCCAAAATTTCCGCGTTCGGATCATTGCGCGAGAGGTCGTTGGCCCGCTCGATCAGGGCACGCGACTGATCAAAGTGACCATAAAGATAATACGCCCACCCCAAGCTATCGATCACCGCGTAGTCGCTTTGGCCGTAATTGAAACCGCGCCACAAAAGCCGGTAGCCCTCTTCAAGCCCTTCAGGACGTTGGATCAATGCGTAGCCCAAGGCATTGAGACGCAGCACCGAGTCCGGCTGTTCAGCAAACAACGAACGCGCCATGGCGATGCCATCGCTCCACGCCGCTGGATCGTCCATCAGGATCGAAACATAGAGCAGCCGCGTATCGACGCTCGGATCGGCCTCGTATGCGGCGCGCATATCTGCAGTCGCGGCGCGTACATTGCCTGAGAAGCGATGCGCATACGCGCGCCAGCCCAGTACATCCGCCCGATCCTTGGGATCTTGCGCCAAAGTCAGTGCGCGATCGAATGCCGGAATGGCGCGATCTGGATGCCCGATGCGGCGATAAATGTCGCCGACTGAAGCAATGATCGACCAACGCGTGCCTGCGCCCGCAAGCGCACGCTCCGCAGCAGCGGCCGCCGCGTCGTCATTGCCACGTTCGATAGCGATCGAAGCGCGCACGATCTCGGCGTCCGACGCGAATGGGCTCGTCGCCGGGATTTGATCGATGATGCGCTGGGCGCCGTTGACGCCGCCGGCGTCGAGCGTCTCCTGCGCCGCGTAGAGCCGCCAATCATCGGAATCGTTCGCCAGCAAAGTACCGATCTGCAGCAGTGCGGCGCCGGACGTTGACGGGAAACCCTGAACCGGGTCGCGCTGCGCGATCAGCGCCGACAGCGTCTCCGCTTGCGTCAAGAACTCCGACACGAACAGCATCCAGCGTCCGGTCGCACCCACGACTGTTAGCGGCTCTTCAAACGGCGGCTGACCCGCATCGAGGCGCGCGAGGTTCGTGTGAACATCGACGGCGCGCGGCGCAAAGCCGAGCACGATCGTGTAGTAGCGACGAGCTTCCTCAACACGTCCAAGCCGGTGCGAAACCAGCGCGGCGCGGTACACGGCATGGGTCACGCGCGCAGCATTCAGCGCCCGATCGAACTCGGCGCTTGTTTGCGGCTCTGCATCGCCCGGGGGCGTCGTATCGAGCCGCTCAACCATGAGCGAATACACTGCCGCCGCTTCACGCAGACGCCCCGCAGATTCAAACAACAACGCCGTCGCCACTTCCGGCAACGGCGCCGGCAGCGTGTCGCCAGCCGCATCGACCCGCTCCACTGCGCGATCGACATTGCCTTCAGCTGCGATCAAGAACGGCTCCAGCATGTCGGAGAACGAACCGTTGATACCGCCCGGCGAACTTTGCAGCACGCGCCGTGCTTCGGCGTAACGCCCGGCCGCCAAATCGTCCGCGAACGCCGCAGCGTACCAAAGCCCATCCTCATCGTTGCGCGTGACGGCCCGATGGCCTTCACGCACGAGATAATCGACATCAGCTTCCAGCAACGCCGCATCGGGTGAGTCATACGTGCGATCGGCAGCGGCGTTGGGCGGCGAAGTCACACGCAGGGCCGCGAACGGGGCAGCGCTCGTCTGATCGCCGCGCGTTTGTTGCGCTGCTGGCTCTCGCTTCGCTTCTTGCGCAAGGGCGCCGTTCGCCGTTATCGCCGCCGCCGCGACACTTGCCGCCAGTAAGGCCCAACGCATTCTTTCGTCCTTTCTCCTGCCTTCGCAGGATGCAGCTACATGTTGGCGTAGTTCGGCCCGCCGCCGCCCTCAGGCGTCACCCAATTTATATTCTGACTGGGGTCTTTAATATCGCACGTTTTGCAGTGAACGCAGTTTTGAGCATTGATCTGAAAGCGCGGATTACCCCCTGCCTCATCGTACAGCACTTCGTACACGCCAGCCGGGCAATATCGTGTCGCTGGCTCGGCGTATTCGGGGAGATTCACCCGGATCGGGATCGTCGGATCTTTGAGCGTCAGGTGCGAAGGTTGGTCTTCTTCGTGATTGGTGTTCGAAAGATAAACCGAACTTAGCTTGTCGAACGTCAGCACGCCGTCCGCTTTCGGATAAGCGATCGGCGTGTGCTTTTTGGCTTTATCCAGCGAAGCATAATCGGCCTTGCCGTGCTTGAGTGTGCCGAAGAACGAAAAGCCGCCCAACATCGTCGTCGTCCACATATCGAACATGCCAACGACACCGCCCCAGAAAGTGCCGAAGCGCGTGAGCATCGGCTTCGCATTGCGTACGCCGAACAGATCTTTGCGGATCGAACTGTCGAGATAAGACTCATCGTACGCTTCAAGCGTGTCGCGCTGACGCCCATGCTTCAACGCCTCGAACGCCGCTTGCGCCGCAAGCATGCCGGACTTCATGGCGTTGTGGCTGCCCTTGATGCGCGGCACGTTCACGAAACCCGCCGAACACCCAATCAATGCGCCGCCCGGAAACGCGAGACGCGGCACGGATTGGAAGCCACCTTCGGTGATCGCGCGCGCGCCGTACGCCAAACGCTTTCCGCCCTCGATGTGGGTGCGAATTTCCGGATGCAGTTTGTGCTGCTGGAACACGTCAAACGGCGAAATGTAGGGGTTCTTGTAGTTCAGGTGGACGACGTACCCGACATATACTTGGCGATCGCCGAAGTGATACATGAACGAGCCGCCGCCCGTCTTGTCGTCAAGCGGCCAACCGACGGTGTGCAACACCAAGCCTGGCTTGTGCTGCTCCTTCGGCACCTCCCAAAGTTCCTTGATGCCGATACCGAACTTCTGGGGCTGCGACTTGTCGGCGAGCCCGTATTTGCTCATCAACACCTTCGCCAGCGAGCCGCGCACGCCTTCGGCGATAAACACGTACTTGCCGTGCAATTCCATGCCGGGCTGATAGTCCGGCTTTTTGTGTCCGTCCTTGCCGATGCCGAATACGCCCGCGACAACGCCCTTGAGCGCTCCGCTTTCATCGAACACCGGCTCCGACGCGGCCATGCCCGGATAGATCTCAACGCCGAGCTCTTCAGCTTGCGCGGCCAGCCACTTCGTCACGTTCGACAACGAGACGATATAATTGCCGTGATTGCTGAACAACGGCGGCATCAGGAACATCGGCAAGGACGCTGCGCCAGCAGGCCCCAAAATCTTGAACTGGTCGTCGGCGACCAACGTCTCCAGAGGCGCGCCGCGCTCTTTCCAATCCGGGATGAGCTCGTTCAGCGAGCATGGGTCGATCACTGCGCCGGAGAGGATGTGAGCGCCAACCTCAGCGCCCTTTTCCAAAACCGCGACACTGACTTCACTTCCAGCCGCGGCGGCGAGTTGCTTCAGGCGTATCGCAGCGGAAAGGCCGGCAGGCCCCGCGCCAACGATGACGACATCGTACTCCATCGCTTCGCGTTCTGGGGCTTCCTCGGCCATTTCCATCCCTTCACGTTGTTCATGTCGTTTATCAAAGCGGATGCGATGAGGTGCAAGCTGCCCGCGTCGCTTTGGCGATTCGACCGAGTCCGTTCATAACAGAGACGATGCAGAACTCAGCCGCCTCGCAAGACGCCGCGCGTGCGCTGCTCGCATTCTGGCGGGCCGCTGGCGTCGACATGGACGATGCTGAAGCCATCTTCAGCGCACGCCCGGCAACGACCGCCGAGACGCGCCCGCCGCAGCAGGCCCCCGCGCGCGTGCCGTTCCAAATCGATCCTCCGGCGCCTAAGGCCAAGCCGAAGGCCAAACTCCAACCCGCGGATGACGCCGTAAACACCGCGCGCGCGCTGGCGGCGGCGGCGAGGAACATCGCTGAACTCCGCGCCGCTGTGGGTAAATTTGAAGGTTGCGCTCTGAAGGCTACAGCTCGGAATACCGTCTTTACCGACGGCGTCGAGCGCGCCCCCGTCCTGATCCTAGGTGAAACGCCCGATCGCGAGGACGACGAGCAAGGCCGGCCTTTGGTCGGACCAGCCGGCCAATTGCTTGACCGGATGCTCGGCGCTATCGGCCTCGACCGAAAGTCCAATATACTGATTTCAAATGTTATTTACTGGCGTCCGCCCGGAAACCGCGACCCAACGCCAGGCGAAACTATCGCCTGCCAGCCATTCGTTGAACGCTTGGTCGAGATCACGCAGCCCAAGCTGCTGATCCTTATGGGAAAATTGGCGGCCAACACCGCTCTAGGTCGCGACGAGACGGTGACCAAGCTGCGCGGTCGAAAGCTGAGCTACAGCCGCGAGGGTTTAAAGCCCCCCGTCAACGCCATGGTCATGCTTCATCCCGCATACCTTCTTGGCCGGCCGCAGCATAAGCGGCAGGCTTGGACGGATTTGCTGTTTGCAGAAGCGTGGCTCCAGGAGCTGGGCGTTGAGCGGGCGGCGCATCTCTAACGACTTCAGGACGATGAGCTTCGAATGACGTTCCGCTACGCCTTCGCCGCTTTTTCCGTCGCCGCCCTCGTGGCTCCGGCCGTTCACGCCGAGCCTCGCATTTTAGTTCTCACCGAACAGGACGAGGCGGCCTACCGCGACGCTTTCGAAGCCATCGATTCCGGCGATTGGCGCGCTGTCGGCACCGCACTCTCACGCGCCAATGACGATGTGCTCGACGGCGCCGTCCGTGGCCGCATGCTTCTTTCGCGCTCCTACCGCGCCAGCTGGAGTGACTATTCGAGCTGGCTCAATCGCTACGGCGACTACGGGATGGCGACGGCCGTCTATGACCGAGCCATGGATTCGCGCTCGCGCCGCGCACGCCGCGCCGGCACGCGTGCGCCAAGCCCAGTCGCGGGCCGTGGCCGCACCCTGCCCGGAACCCCACCGCCAATTCCAGGCGATACCGTCTCAGCGCGCGCCGCGATCGAGCGCGTCCACGAGCGGATAGGCGCAGCTGACTTCGACGCCGCACGCGACATCGCACTTGCTCAAGTTGGCGGGCCAAGGAGCGGCGTCGCCCAATGGCAACTCGGCCTCATCGCTTATCGCGCACATGATTACGCCGAAGCCGTTCGTCAGTTTGAGGCGTCGGCGCAATGGCCGCATCATGGCGGCTGGGCGCGCGCTGGCGTTCATTACTGGGCGGCGCGCGCACGATTGGCAGCTGGCGAAACACGCGGCGTCACCCAACATCTCGAAGCCGCAGCGGAGCGTCCGTGGACATTCTACGGCCAGCTTGCCGAAACACAGCTTGGCCGCGACAGCTCGCTCGAGTTTCAGCAACCCGAAATCACCGACGGCGCCATCACGCGCTTGATCGAGCGTTATCCTGCTGCACGCCGCGCCGCTGCATTGGCGCAACTTGGCCGCCTCTCGGAGGTCGAATCCGAAATGCGCCGTCTGCACGCGGACCTCGATCCCGCCGACGATCGCTCCTTCCTCGCGCTCGCCATTGCGCTTGAGGCGCCGGCCGCACAGCTCCGCGTTGCAGAATACGGCGGCCGTGATGTCGCCGCCGGCTTCTGCCCAACAACATCGTTCGAACCGGAGAACGGCTTCTCGTTGGATCGCGCGCTGCTCTACGCAATCGTGCGCCAAGAGAGCTACTTCAATCCGAAAGCTGTCAGCGTCTCGAACGCACGCGGCCTGATGCAGTTGCTGCCCTCTACGGCGCGCGACATGGATCGCTCGCACAATTATCGCCGCGCGCCGGCGCCGTTGTTTGAGCCCGGCCTCAACATGCGCCTCGGCCAAGACTACCTGCAATGGCTGATGACCGAGTTCCACAACGACGGCGACCTCGGCCGCGTCTTCGCCGCCTACAATGGCGGCCCCGGCTGGTTGTCACGCTGGCTCGCCACACAACCAGCTGATCTCGATCCGCTCCTCGTGCTTGAAATGATGCCACGCGCCGAAAGCCGCGATTATGCCGAGCGCTCGCTCTCGCACATGGCGCTGTGCCGCAAGCGCTACGGTCAGCCGACGCCAGAACTTGATCGTCTCGCATCAGGAGCGCCTGCGCTCTACACACCGCTCGATCAGCGCGTCGCTGGCCGCTAGTCAGCGCTGGGCAAGTTCTACCGGATCGGCCCCCAGGAAATATCGCGTGAGTATGCCGAACGTCGCCGCTGGATTTGCCGCGCGCCTATAAGCATCAGCACTCGTCACGGCTTCAGTCTCGAGAAACACCAACCGCTTCGCACCAATACGCCGCGCGAAGTCGATGTCTTCGTGCACCATATCGCGGTAACCGCTCAGTCCATCGTAAAGGAAGCGAGAAATCAGCAAGCCCTGGTCACCATGCGGCAGCTTCATCATCTGCGCGCGCAAGCGCGCCCAAAACAATGCGCCCTTCGCTGAACGATCATTGAACGCAAGCTTGAACACCGCAGCGCGCTTTCGCCCTTCGGAAAACTGAAAGAACGTCTGCACCTCATCAGTCCAGCCGCGCGCGAGCACGGTTCGCGGATGGAGAAAGAAAAGCCATTTGCCTTTCGCGCACGCGGCGCCGGCAATCAATTGTTTTGCCCGCCCTGGCGCTCCCACGATGACAGAGCAACCGGCTGCATCGGCAATTTCTACCGTCTCGTCATGCGAGCCGCCGTCGCTGACAATCACTTCACGGATCAGCCCTTCCGCCATCCCGTCCACAAGCGGCGCGAGGGCGTGCGGCAAGTCCCGCGCGCACTCCAAAGTTGGAATGATGACTGAAATCGGCCCCGGCATTCGCCCATGACGACAGTTGAACGCGGCTTGTAAAGCGAATTCAACGCCGCCGAAGCGCCCCTGCTTTAGCTTTGGGCGCCGGTGGCGGGGTTGGTCGCCGGCGCACGCGCTTGCGGCGCGGGTGTTTGCGGCGCAGGGGCTGCGGCGGGCGGCGTTGCTGGCGCGCTCGCGGCGGTCTGCGCTGCTTGCTCTGTCATCCGCGAACGCACGCGATCCAAGAAGCGGCCGAGCAAGTCTGTGCGCGCCACCGCGCGTGCAACATCACGAATGGCCGCGCCATCTGCCGTGATGCCGGCGGCAACGACTTCAAACGCATCGGCGTCAGGCGTATTCGCCATATCGCCCGCATACTCGCGATAAAGCGCACGCACACCAGCCTCATCCCCGGCGAGCGTCAGCGCAACGCCGGTCCGCAACACAACTTGGCGCGCATGTTCATCGAGCGGTTGGGAACGATTGCGCGATGCGAGCACCGTCCGCAGTTCAGCCGCCGCGCGTTGCCAATCGCGCGCACGCCACGCGGCCTCTGCGCGCACCCGCTGCGCATCCTCGCTGCGATCGCGCTCGACCATCTCGGTCGCCGCATCGAGGCGCCCAAGATCGAGCAAGGCTCGCGCTTCCAAGATACGCCGATCGGCCTGCAGCGTTTGGGGCATGTTTGGTTGGCGCGAACCGGCGAGCGCCACCAAGGCGCGATCGGGCTTGTGGTCCATCAAATAGATCGCAGCGAGATCCGCTGCGACTTGCGCCCTGCCCACACCTTGCAAGCGCTCATCAACCTGGTGCTGCAGCAACTGCGCCGCCTGCTCTAAGAGATCGACGTGCACCAAGCGCCCTGCCAGCAACCGCACGATGCGATCACCGTTCGGGCCGACTGGCGTCAAATCGCTGAACTCATAGAACAAACCAAGCGCCTGGATCGGCTCGAGTCGATCGGCTTCCCCATCGAGGAAAAGTCGCTCGAACAGCGTCGACATATCGGCGCGCAATTGTCGCGTCGCCGGATTTGTTGCAAAGCGATCCGCCGCAATTCGCATCGTCGAAAGCGCCTCGCGCCAGCGGCCGAGCTCAGAATAGGTCTCGCCGAGCATGCCGACGATCGTGAGTTCTGTGGAATTGCCGCGCCAACGGAAGCGCAAAGCTTCCAGCAGCTCAACCGAATCCGTCGCGCTCATTGCGCCGGTGGCGCGGCGCACACGAATGGCCTCGACCTGCGCTCGCACCGCAGTCTCTTCATCATGCGTGCGGCTAAGTTCATCGAGCATGGTCAGCGCGCGATCGGTATCGCCGCGCGCGCCCACGACACGCGCCTCGATCAACCGCGCCTGCAAGCGCAAAGCCTGGTCGGGCGCTTCAGCGATGGCGGCGCGAGCCGCCGCTTCCGCCGCCGCATAATCGTTGAGTTGCAGTGCAGATTCCGCGAGCGCGACGCGGAAACGCGCACGCCAGGCCGGCGGGTGCTCTTCCATGCCGCCGGCGCCGCGCTCGAGCTCACGACGGGCGTCTGTCCAATTTTGCTGCAACGAAGCCGCATAGCCGCGCCACAATGCAGCAGAAGAATTGTTCATCAGCGCCGAGGCGTTGAGATCCTGCTGCGCCGGAAGCACCCGCCCCATCATGACGTTCGCCGCACCGCGCAACAAACGATACTCCGGATCGAGTTCGGCCAATTCACCCTGATTGATTGCAACGATACGCAGCGCGCCCAATGCCTCGGCCGCGAGCTCGTTTTCCAACAGATAACGAGCCAACTCCATGCGCGCTTCAACCGGCGCGCCTTCAGCAACACCTTCATCGGCCGCCCGGCGCATCAATTCATCGATATGCTCACGCACGGCGACGAGGTTTTGCGCGGCCTCCGGATGCGCAACCTCGGGGCCATGGTCGCCCTCCATCATTGCCGCGCTGACGTCGGCGGCGAGTTGCGATTGCTCAGCCGTCGCCGCGATCAACCCATCGCCGCGCGAAACCGTAAGCGTGCCGTTGGCGTAGACAGCGCTGACATCGTCAGCGCGCGTTTCAATCACCGCGCCGTGGGCTGCAGGCAACACCGCAGCTTCCACCGTCGCGCGCCGCGTCACCACGCCTCGCGCCGGCCCCCCAAGCAGAGCCACCGCAATGCGATCTCCGACCTCCGGATCGTTGATCCAGCGGACGACGCCTTCGCGGCCGAAGTTCACGGTCATGCGCCCGCGCCCGTCGGCGCTGACCTCGCGCGTCAATTGCGCCGGCGTCGGCACGGAAGCACGCGCGCCGAGCGTGAACGTCCAAGCATTGTCTTCCGCGCTTGCAGACACTTGAATCTCAGGCGGCGCTGGGATGCGAAGGCCAATAACGCCTTGCCCCTGCACCACTTGCACATCTTGGTGACGGCGCCCGACGCGGCTAATGCCGGTCATGTCCATGCGCCCGGTAGCGTCGAACAGGAGCCAGATCGCTTCGCCACGACGGAATGCCGCCGCGCGCGCCGCAGCAGGCCACGTCACGGTGATGCGCGTGTCGTTCGCGCCTTCAACCAATTGCACCCGGCCTGTGCCAGTAACAGGCGGACGCCCCGGCGCGGGCGCGTTCGTGGTCTCGCCATTCGCTGCGACCGTCTGCTCAACGCCAGCCTCGGGCGGAAGCAAGTCTATCACAACGCGGTCACCATCGACGAAGTGACGCTGTCGCACGCCAGCCTCGAGCGTGACTTGCAACCGCACCGGCGCACCCGGAGCGCTGACACGGCGCACTTCACGCACAAAGCGCGGCGGCGTTGCGCGCAGCTCTGCGATGTCGATGTCGGCGGCGCGTGAGAATCGCAGATCAAGGCGATTGCCTTGTTGTAACGGCGTCACTGTCGTCGGCCCTGCAAAGCGGAAGGCCAAGCGCGTGTAGTCACTCTGCACGCCAACAGAAACGGTCGCGTCAGGCACTGAGGCCATGCGCGGCGGTGGCGGTGGCGGTGGAGGCGGTGGTGGCGGCGCAGGCAGAGCAGCCGGCGGCGGTGGTGGAGGCGGCGGCGCAGGCGGAGATGGCGGCGCCGTCAACGCAATATCGACGCTGCTCGGCAACGGTCCACTGGGGCCGCGTAGATCTGCTGGCTGCGTATTCAGAGGCGTGCTCGTTGCAGGCGCGGGAGTACTAGCAGCCGGCGGCGGCACGGGCGGCTCAGCTTGCGTCTCGGTATGCGCTTGCGTTTCCGTTTGCGGCGTAAGCTGCATCGGCTGCGCCACCGCTGGTGGCGCAGCGATCATGGCGGCTGCCGCGATCGCGATCGGAGAGCGCAAGGACTTCATGCGTTAAGTTGGCTTTAATATCTCCGCGCGCGGTTAAGCGCTGGTTTAGGGAGCAGCAGCTGGCGTCGTTCCACCACGCGAGCGGCTGAGCAATTCATTGCCATTGGTCGGCGGACGTGCGCGGTCCGCGAGCATTTGCGTCAGCTGACGCGCACGCGCCGGCTCCATCCGGCCCATGACCTCAGCAAGATTCGGCCGCCGCATGCGGCTCGCAACCTGCACCAACACATCGTCTTCAAGTCCATCGAACACCGCCGCCGCATCCTTAGCGCGCATGCGCTGATAGACATCGACGAGAGCTGTCAGGCGCTCTTCTTGGGCTTGGTCTAATTGCCCAAGCAGATCGTTGACGTGGGTTTCAAGCGCGCGCAACTCAGCGACACGCTCGCTCAAACGCTGCTCAGCGGCCAACATCAGGCCATCTTGCGTTTGTAGCGCCTCGCCGCGCGCGTCGAGTTCAGCACGGCGCGTGCCCAGCGCTTGCAACACCTGCACTTCCGACTGACTGAGGCCCGCCATCTCAGCGAGCGATGGCACTTCGCAATGCGCCGTCGCCGGCGCTGCGGGCGCCGTCTCTTCGCCATGAGCTGCGCTCGGCGCCGCCGGCTGATCTTGCCCCGCTTCCGCGACTGTCTCGGCGACGCTCTCGGCCATGGCGACCGCCTTGAGCCCAAGCACCGCCGCGACGGTGACCATCACCGCCGGCATCAGGCGCACGGAAGCGCCCTTCGAAGGTTGCTTCGTCTTGGTCATTACATTCTGCCGCGCACAGCGCCCGCGTCGGCCGACGAACGCATGCGTCCAGCCCCCAATCCCAAACGATCCGCCGTCGCGCGCGCGTCATTGATACGCGCTTGCAGATCACGGCCGGCGTCTTGCGCGGTCGAGCGCATAGCGCGCACTGCGGCCTCTGCCTGCGCCGTCGCCTGCGCCAGCTCAGCAGCAGCGCGCAAAGCGCCATCCTGCCCGCTGCGCAACGCCTGCAGCTTTTGATCCAGCCGCCAGAAGAAGAACAGGCACGCAGCGAGCATCACCGCGAGGACGATTTCGATTGCGAGTGTAATGGGGCTCATTTGCCGCCTCCTAGTTTCATCACGGCCTGCTGCATGGCCGGGCTGATTGGTTTCTCGACGCGCACCGCAAGGCTGTGACCCATGCGGCCAACGCGACCGATGCTGAGATCAACGGCGCCGCACTTCAACGTCACCGGCGAATCCGGCGGCGCATCCAGCATCAGCGTGTCGCCGACCTTCAAATTCAGAACCTTACTCAAAGGCTCCTTGTGCTCATCGAGCACGGCGCGCAGTTCGAGCTTGGTGTTCCACAACTCGCTCGCGAGGTGGCCTTCCCAGATATTGTCGCGGCCGAACTTCTCACCCATGAATTGCTGCAGCAGCATCTTCCGGATTGGCTCGAGCGTTGCGTACGGCAGCAGCAATTCAAGCTTGCCACCGCGATCTTCCATGTCGATGCGCAGCTTCACGATGATCGCCGCATTCGGCGGACGTGCGATCGCCGCAAAACGCGGATTGGTCTCGATGCGATCGAGCGTGAAATCGACCGGCGTCAGCGGCGCAAACGCTTGGCGCGCATCATTGAGCACCACTTCGATCATCCGCGTCACCAGCGTGCGCTCGATCGTCGTATATGGACGCCCTTCAACGCGCGTCGCCGCGGCCCCGCGCCGTCCGCCCAGCAACACGTCGACGATCGAATAGATCAGCGCCGAATCAACTGTCGCCAAACCAAAATTGTCGAGCTGCTGGGCCCGGAACACCGCGATGATCGCCGGCAGCGGGATCGAGTTCAGATAGTCGCCAAAGCGCACCGAGCTGATTTGATCGAGGCTGACTTCAACGTTGTCCGAGGTGAAGTTGCGCAGGCTCGTCGTCATCAACCGCACGAGGCGGTCGAAGACGATTTCCAGCATCGGCAGGCGTTCGTACGAAACCAGCGCCGAATTGATAATGGCGCGGACACCGGTGCGATTGGTGTTCTCATCATCGCCGAGACCAAAGCCCAGGAGACTATCGATCTCGTCCTGATTAAGGATGCGCTCAGAGGTTTCGCCGCCACCATCATTGGCAGCTTCCGCTGTCGCCCATTCCGTATCAGCTGCGGCCGGCTCAGCGCTCATTACTGCACCAGCATTTCTTCAATAAGCACAGCGTTGACCCGCAACGGCGCGATCACGAGATTGACGCGCCGCAGCAACTCCAAGCGCAAACGATATGCCCCCGCAGAACCTGCGAGGTCCTCTGTGCGCAGTTCGCGCAAAAAGCCATTGAACTGGTCCGTCACGCGCGGAATGTGCTCGCCGAGCGCCGTCACCGTCGCATCATCTGGCGCTTCAAGCGTGAGCGTGAGCTTCAAATACGCAGGACGCCCCTCGGGCCCCTGAATGTTCACCAGCATTTCGGGCAGCGTGACAAACACGACGTTGTCACCGTGCATGATCGTCGTGCCATTCGGGCCAGGCACCGCTTCGCCGGCGCCTTCGGCCTCGCCGCCGTGTCCGCCCTTGGCCTTCTCATGTCCGGCGTTTGCTTCAGCGTGCTGTTCGCCGCCTCCGCCGCCAAGCAATAAGAAGGCAGCAGCGCCACCGCCGCCGAGCACCAGCACCGCAGGCAAGATGATGAAGAGCACGAGCTTCTTGCCCGACATCTTCTTCTTGGCGCCGCCTTCGCCCTCAGCGCCTTCCGCGCCCTCGCCGCCTTCTGAGGGCGGGGCTGCGCCTTCAGCCTCTTCAGCCTCCGGCTTCTCGCCCTTTTTCTTTTTACCTTTGCCGAACATCCGTGAATCGCTCGCGCGTTAACCCGCCTCTTTCCTGGGCCGAGGGAGTTAAGAAGGGATTGAGGATCGGCAAAAGTTGCCGCCCGCTCGGCAGAAACCGGCGCGGCATTCACCAAACTTCCACCCGTCCGCCCTTGAAAACAAAGCGATTAAGGCTTGGCACGGAGCTTGCGTGGTTAACGGGTATGGATAACGCCCTCATGCTCGGCATGCAGACGCAGCGCGTCATGCAAAGACGTATGGACGTTGCCGCCAACAATCTCGCCAACGTCGCGACATCTGGTTTCAAGGCCGACGGTCTTCTTCTTGAGGAAGCTGACCAGACCACCGCGCACGCCGATGAAGATCCGCGCGACATTCGTTTCGTCCGCGACATCGGCATCGTCCACTATATGGAGCAAGGCCCGATCGAGATGACTGGCAACGCCCTCGACGTCGCCATCGAGGGCAGCGGCTTCTTCATGGTTCAAGGCCCTAGCGGCCCACTCTATACGCGCGATGGCGCGTTTACGCTTACGGGGGATGGACGGCTCGTCACCAGCGATGGTCGCGCCGTTCTTAACTCCGGGGGGGCGCCGATTGTGCTCGATCCGCAGGGCGAAAGCCCGACGATCGGACGCGACGGCGCAATTACTGTGGCCGGTGTCGAAGCCGGTCGCATCGGTGTGGCGAATTTCGCCGCCCCAGGCGCGCTCTCAAAGGTCGGGGACAACCTTTGGGACGCGCAAGGTCAAGCACAGGGTCAGTTCGATGGGGTCGTGCTGCAAGGCGCGATTGAAGGCTCGAACGTCCGCCCTGTGGTCGAGCTCACAAGGCTCATCGAAATATCGCGCGCTTATCAATCTGCAGCCAAAATCGTTTCGGGTGCGGATGAACTGCGTCAGCGCGCGATCCAACAGCTCGGTAGATAGGACTAGTCCCAATGCGTGCACTATCGATCGCCGCCAGCGGCATGCAGGCGCAACAGCTCAACGTCGACGTCATCTCGCACAACATCGCGAACATGAACACGACGGGCTTCAAGCGCCAACGCGCCGAATTCCAGGATATGCTCTATCAGAACATGGAGCGCCCGGGTTCGACATCATCGGCGTCAGGCAGCGTGCTTCCTCTCGGGATCCAAATCGGTGTCGGCGTTCGCACCGACGCTGTGGGCCGCATCACCGAGCAAGGCAGCATTACCGCGACCAGCAACCCCTACGATCTGGCGATCAACGGCCGCGGCTACTTCCAAGTGACGATGCCGTCGGGCCAAACCGGCTACACACGCGCAGGCAACCTCGCCGTCAACGCCGACGGCCAGATGGTCACCTCAGACGGCTACCCGATCGAGCCATCGATCACCGTGCCGGCCGAAGCCACGGCTATCCAGATCACCCGTGACGGCATCGTTGAAGTAACGCTCGCCGGCCAAACCGATCCGCAACAAATCGGCCAGCTTGAGATCGCCAGCTTTATCAATCCGGCGGGCCTAGAAGGGATCGGCGATAACCTCTTCCTGGAAACGCCCGCCTCCGGCACGGCGACAACGGCGACACCTGGCTCACCCGGCATGGGCACGCTAATGCAGGGTTTTCTCGAACTCTCCAACGTCAATGCGGTCGAGGAAATTTCGTCACTCATCGTGGCGCAGCGCGCCTACGAGATGAACGCGCGCGTCATCACCGCCGCCGACGAAATGCTCCAATCCACTACGCAGCTGCGCTGAGGAGGTAGATCATGCTGTTTCGTTTTTGTATCGCCATCTGCCTCTATTTCGTTTGCGCCGCTGGGCTGGCTCACGCGCAAACGGTGTCTTTGCGTCCGCGCATCGAAGCGAACGGCCCCGCCGTCACCATGGGCGACGTGTTCGAGGGGCTCCCGTCGAACATTGCCGGCCGCGCACTTTCGCCGGCCCCGCAAGCGGGCCAAGTTGGCTCACTGCAAATGAGCATGCTGTCAGCAGCGGCATCCGCCGCGGGCCTTGACTTCACACCGCCCCCAGGCGTCAGCGCCGTGCAAGTCATTCGTCCCGGCGGCGCGCGTGCGACACTGCCCGCCACTACGGGCAGCCGCACGCTTGCCGACGCAGCCGTTCGCCGCGGCGACTTCGTCGACCTCGTTTATCAAATGCCAGGCATGTCTTTGAGTATGCGCGCTCGCGCGCTTGAAGACGGCGCTGTCGGCCAAGGCATTCGCCTTCTGAACACATCATCCAACCGCACCATCGACGCCATCGTCACCGGCCCAGGCGCCGCACGAGCCAACCCATGAGCAAGGATACTTCAATGCGCACGCTCGCCCTCCTCGCTCTCGCCGCCGGCGCCACCAGCTGCGCCAGCATCGATACAGCTGACCTCTCGCATGATGCGCTCGCCGCGCCGGGTGTCGCTTATAATGCAGCGCGCCAAGCTCTCGGTCCGCCGCAACTCCACGCCGTCGCCAGCCCGGCTGCTCTCACGGGCGGCCAGCAACAATCGATGCCCCAACCCGAGGCGGTGGTCTACGAGCCAGGCCAAGCCAATTCGCTCTGGCGCACCGGCTCACGCAGCTTCTTCAACGATCAGCGCGCCTCGCGCATTGGCGACATCATCACCGTCGAAATCGAAATCGACGACAGCGCCGAGCTAAGCAACTCCTCTAACCGTCAACGCTCGGCTTCAACCTCGGCTGGCGTCGGAAACTTCTTCGGTCTGGAAACGACTGTCGGCCAGGCGTTCAACGGCGCGTTCGATCCGACGAATATGGTCAGCGCCGAATCTGACAGCAGCCACAACGGGACCGGCGCGATCAATCGTCAGGAAAAGATCGCACTTACGGTCGCCGCCGTGATCGTCGATCGTCTGCCCAACGGCAACCTCGTGCTCGCAGGCCGCCAAGAAGTCCGCATCAACGGCGAACTTCGCGAACTCACTGTGAGCGGCATCATCCGTCCGGAAGACGTTACGGCCCGCAACCGCATCAACCACACCCAAATTGCCGAAGCGCGCATCTCGTACGGCGGCCGTGGTTCGATCAGCGCAGTGCAACGCCCCAATTGGGGTCAGCGCATCGGCGACGCCATTACGCCCTGGTAAAAGCGCAGGCGCCTCGCAAGCTCTCGCTCGTCTAAGCAGCGGCCGTAGCGGCCGTCTCAAGCGCACGCTTTGTGGACTCGTCAGCAGCCTTGGCTGTCGCGGGTTTGCGTGCGCGAATTTCAAGGCCATTGCCACCGACTTGGATGTGCACGTCAGTAAGCCCAGCTTCCTTGCACCAACGTCGCATCGTTCCGGCGCTTTGCGGCTGATCGTATTCCGGCGCCAACATGTCGAACGTGTCGAGGATGCTGTACTCGACGAGCTGCTCTTCCGTGAAGCCAGGGCGCGCGCCGCGATAATCTTTAATCGGCACAAAGATCTGATTATACGGATGCATCGGCGGCATCACCTTCATGTATGCCGGCACAACCTTGCGGCACCATGCGAGCAGCTTCTCTTGGTTCATTCGCTTGGTGAACCACCGCACGCGATAGCGTGAATGGAAGATCCACTTCCATGCATCGTAGACGTCGACGGCGATCTCACCGCCCGGCTTCACCATCTCAACGAGATTGAAGAATGACTTCCTCACGTCCGGGGTGTGCTGGATGACGCCATAGCAAAACACGCGGTCGAACGAGCCCTTGCGATACGGCATCTCATAGATGCTGGCTTGGGAGATAGTCGCGCCTTTTGATGCAAAGGAGTCATGCGCGACATCGGCAGCCACACTGTAATCGAACGAGATCACGCGCGCGCCAGTGCCCAACATGATTTCTGTGAAGCGACCCGAACCGCAACCGGCTTCTAGAATTGTCTCGCCCGACATGGACGCCGGCCAGCCGGTGCCATTGAAGAAGCGATCGCGCGATTCAGTGTTACCCGTCGCGCTATCGACTTGCGTCTTGCGGAACTCAGCCCACTGCTTGCCGAAATTGCTGGTGTACCCCTCATCCTGCACGAAGCGCGGGATGTCGGTGACCGGATAGGTGTGCGCTTGCTCGCAGCTCAGCGTGCCGCGAACGTGCTGGCCTGCGTCGGCAGCAGGAACGTAAGTGAGTGTCCCGGCGCATTTCGGGCACACGTAAACGTCAAGATTCGGCGGCGACCCCACAGCGGTCTCCTATATGTTTTCGACCCCTCAACCCGGCCCCGCCGGATTGAAATTTTCGAGTAGCTCTAAGGAACTATGCCCGAATGGCGCGGGCGAAAACGCAATTCTCGCGGCACACTTATAAACGCGAGGTAAGGTTAACGCGCGCTGCCCACCGCACGCCCCATCGTCTATTTTTTCGCCATGCACCGCTGTTTTCGTGACAGGTAAACGTCAGCTCTAGTTCACGCGCCGGTCTTTGCCCGCCCAATATGGCTCACGAAGCTCACGCCTCAGGATTTTGCCACTGGCGCTGCGCGGCAGCGGCGTCGAAAGAAAATCAACGCTGCGCGGCGCTTTGAAGTGAGCAATACGCGAGCGCGTGAACGCGATGATATCATCAGCATCCGGCGTCACGCCCGGCTTCGGCACCACGATAGCTTTAACGCTCTCGCCCCATGTCGCGTCCGGTACGCCGATCACCGCGACCTCAGCAACATGCGGATGTCCGTGCACAGCGTTCTCAACCTCAGCCGGATACACATTCTCACCACCGGTGATGATCATGTCTTTGATGCGGTCCTGGATATAAACGTAGCCATCCTCATCGATGTAACCAGCATCACCAGTACGCAGCCAACCGTCGCCGTTGATTGTTGAGGCGGTCGCGTCCTCCTTGCGCCAATAGCCCTTCATGTTCGCAGCTGAGCGCGTCGCAATCTCGCCGCTCTCGTTTGGCCCCAGCCGCTTTCCATCAGCATCAAAGATCGCCATCTCAACACCCGGCATCGGCAAGCCGGCCGAACGCATGCGCTGATTGCCCTTTGGATCGTGATCCTGCGGGGGCAGATACGACACTGTACCCGTCGTCTCGGTCATGCCGTATTGCTGAACAAACCCGCAGCCGAACACTTCCATGCACTCGCGCAACAGATCGACCGGCATCGGCGATGCGCCATAAAGGATGTGCGTCAGGCTCGAATAGTCGATTTCACGCGCCCGCGGCGTTCGGATCACAAACTGCAGCGCCGCCGGGACCATGAACATCTTCGCGATACGTTCGCGCGGAATAACCTCCAGCGCTTCCATCGGATTGAAATCGCGCGCGACAACGTTCTTCACGCCATTGATCAGCCCGACCAAACACCAACCGGTCCCACCGATATGCGCAACAGGCATGGCGCAATAGCTGACCTCACCTTCCTGCCACTCATTCCACCCCATTTTGGCTTCAGCGAGATTTCGCCGCGAGCGCAGGATATTGGCGCTGGTGAGCATCACGCCCTTTGGCCGTCCGGTGGTGCCTGAGGTGTAAAGCAGCAGCGCCGTCGTTTGCGGCGTCACAGCGATGTTCAGATCCTCAGCCGGGAAAGCATTGCGCCAAGGCTCGAACACCGGGCGCCCATGCGCGCCCGGCTCCATCGCGATAATCTTCGGCTTTGTCTGGCTCATCGCCGCGGCGGCCTCGGCCACCTCGAAGCATTCAGGTCCGACGAACAAAAGAGACGATTGCGCGTCATCGACGATGTAAGCGACTTCGTCTGCCGAAAGCCGCCAACCGATCGGCGAGATCACCGCGCCGGCCTTCATCACCGCGAACAGCAATTCAAAGTAATGGTCGCTGTTTTTGCCGAAATAGCAGACCCGATCACCAGCCTTCAGCCCAGCCGCGATCAGCGCGTTTGTCGTGCGATTTGAGTTATCGTTGAGCTGCGCGAACGTCGTGTCGCGGCCTTCAAAAGTCAGCGCAACGCGATCTCCGCGCTCGCGCGCATGATGACGCGGCACATCGCCGAGCGTCGCCATCAGGTCGAATTCTTCCGGCCTCAACGACGCCGCCATGCATGCCTCCCGGCTTATCTTTTGGGAGAGCTTAGCGCAGGCCTTGGAAATGTGGAGCGTTTAGCTTCCGATACCGCGCGCCATAAGCGCCGCGAACAACGGCACCAACGCCAGCAGATGAACCTCGATCATCACCAGACGGCGCACGCCTTTGACCTCCGCTTCAGCAACGGCAAAAGCAGCGTCCTTCCCGGCCTGACGCACCCATCCAATAAACTTCCGCGTCGGCGCGATCGAGATGATCCCTATCACCGCGAAGGCGGCCAACTTGGCCCAGAAGAAGGGTTGCGCGCCGTAGAACTCTGCGCCCTTCGCGCCCCAAAACACACGCGCGAGCCCTGCGGCGATCACCCCTACGGCGCTGACGCCGTAGAAGAGATCGATCCGCAGCAGCAGCCTCGCCACGCGGCCATCGACCGGCAACCTCAACATGAACGCCTCCGCAGCCAGCGCGGCGACGAGGATCAGCGCGAAGATGAAGTGCAGATACGATAGCGCAGCGTCGTGAAGCAGCACGGGATTAGTCGCGGCGTGCGGTGTTGGCGCCGGTGCCGCGAACCGAGTCAGCGGTCTGGTCGGCCAGTTGTTCCCACATCGTGCGCGTGCCGCAGACGCGTTGGCGGCGGCGGGCCAGGCGAGATCCGGTTTCTTGGATGACGCGGCAGATCACTTCGGCGTCGGGGTCCGGGCGCGAGCCATCGGTGATTTGCTCACCCGACCGCACCGCACCGTCCTCTTGGACCACAGCCGTGCCCTCTTGCACCGGGACAGGCGGGCCGTTCGGCGTGGATTGAGCGAAGGCCGCGCTGGTCAGCATGGCGACGGCAAGAACAGAGGTACGAATAATCGAGCGCATAGGCCTACCTAAACTGGAAAGGCCACAAACTACACGGGCAGATTCGTGTTTCACAATCCCAGCCCGCAGCCCGGATCCGGTCAATCGTCGCGGTGAACGCGTTCACGGCGTTCGTGGCGCTCTTGGGCCTCGAGCGAAAGCGTTGCGATCGGCCGCGCTTCGAGGCGTGACAAAGCGATCGGTTCGCCCGTTTCTTCGCAATAGCCATAGGAGCCATCATCGAGCCGGCGCAGCGCTTCTTCGATCTTGGAGATCAACTTGCGCTGGCGATCACGGGTCCGCAGCTCAAGCGCCCGGTCGGTTTCGCTGGTGGCGCGGTCAGCCAGATCGGCCTCGTTGACCGTGTCCTGCTGCAGCGTCGCGATCGTTCCGCGAGATTCCTCGAGGATCTCTTCTTTCCAGGCCAAAAGCTTCTTGCGGAAAAATTCCCGCTGCCGCTCATTCATGAACGGCTCGTCTTCGCTGGGGCGATATTCTTTCGTAGAGGTCGCCATTTCGGAACTCCGACGCCTGAGCGAGGCGCGCGCCTTATAACCATCGTCCTGACCGGCGTCCATTGAGCAAGACGGGCGCCAAAGTCATGTGTTTTCCGCACGTTGCGGTGCAGCAATCAAACTTTTCCCGAGATGCGTTCGAGCTTTGCGGCTTCTACAGCCAACCTTACGTCAATCTCATGAAGGATCGCGTCGAGACCGGCGTCACCTGTCTGTTCGGAGCGCCCATGCAGGGCCTCCAATCGAGCTTTTAGGCCTCCGGGGGCGCGCCCCAGCACCAATCCGCGCTCCAATTCTTCCAGCGTATCGAGGGCCTCTTGGCCGCGCCGGCGTTGCCGGGCCCGGCGCTGCATCGGGTCTTCAGCCCCTTGGAGCGCCAAAATAGAGTCCAGCGAAGCGACCGCCCCCGTCGGCGCCGCCGCCGCCGTGCGTTGCGGAGCATCCGTTGCGGGCGCAAAGCCCGGCGCGGCCGTCTTGCCCGCTTTTCCGGCAGAACTGGACGAGCCAACATTGCGGCCTGGTTCGATCTTCATCGGCGCGCACTCTCAGCTGCTGCTGTTTCCGATTGATTAACGTTTCAAGCTTGAACCCTTGTTAACCGAACTGCTCACCTATCGCTCAGATGGGAATAGCCTCACGCGCTGCACGGTCAGCACTGCTCGCCGTTTGCTCTGTCGCCGCCATGACCGCGCCGATCGCGGCCCCGATGGCGTATGCTGGCACACGCATCAAAGACATCACCGACTTCGAAGGCGTCCGCGAAAACCAGCTCGTCGGCTACGGCCTTGTCGTTGGCCTCGCCGGCACCGGTGACTCGCTCCGCAACTCGGCCTTCACCCGCCAAAGCTTGGAAGCCATGCTCGAACGGCTCGGGGTCGCCGCCGCCGGCGCCAACCTCAACACGCGCAATGTCGCCGCCGTCATGGTCACGGCGAACTTGCCGCCGTTCGCTTCGCAGGGCTCGCGCATCGACGTCACCGTATCCGCGCTGGGCGACGCGCGCAGCCTCGCGGGCGGCCAGCTTCTGGTCACGCCACTGATGGGTGCGGACCAACAGGTCTACGCTGTGGCGCAAGGCCCACTCGCCATCGGCGGCTTCTCCGCCTCCGGCCAATCTGGTTCATCGGTCACGCGCGGCGTGCCAACAGCCGGCCGCATCGCATCCGGCGCGCTGGTGGAACGCGAAATCCATTTCGACATCGCCGCGCAGCAAGAATTGCGTTTGGCGCTTAGAAACCCCGATTTCACAACTGCTCAGCGTATCGCCGGCGCGATCAATCATTTGCTCGGCGCCGACGCTGCCCGCGCCAGCAATCCAGGCTCCGTCGTGCTCTCTCGCCCGGCCGAATATTCGGGCGATATGGTCACGCTCGTCAGCCAGATCGAAAACCTTGAAGTCGAGGTCGACACGCCCGCCCGCATCGTTATCGACGAAAGCTCCGGCATCGTCGTCATGGGCGAGAACGTGAAGGTTTCGACCGTTGCGATCGCGCAGGGCAACCTCACCATCTCGATCCAAGAAGATCCGTTCGTCAGCCAACCCGCGCCGCTTTCGCGCGGCGAGACCGTGGTCGCGCCATCAAGCGGCGTGAACGTGGATGAAGAAGCCGGTGGCCTTGTCATGGTGCCCGGCGGCGTCCCGCTTCGCCAACTCGTCAACGGCCTTAACGCGCTGGGTGTCACACCGCGCGATATGATCTCGATCCTGCAGGCGCTGAAGGCCGCCGGCGCGATCCAGGCCGAAATTGAAGTGATGTAATGCCAGGTCCGATCGCCATCCCCGGCGCGCCGTTGCCGATGAGCACGGCGGCGCACACGCCGCAACAATCCAACGAAGCAGACGCACTGCGCCGGGCTGCGGAAGAATTCGAGTCCGTGTTCTTGTCGGAAATGCTGGCGCCGATGTTCGAAGGGCTCGACACCGAAGGCCTAGGCGGGGGCGGCATGGGCGAACAAATCTTCCGCCCGATGCTCGTCGAGCGCTACGCAGAATCCATCAGCCGCTCCGGCGGCGTCGGCATCGCCGACAGCGTCGTGCGTGAGTTCGTGCGCATGCAACAAGCTCAAACCATGCCGGAGACCCCCGATGGCGCTGATCGCTGACGACGCTGAGCATCGGGCCGAACAGCTCCTGCTCATGACCGAGCGCCTGGCTGAACTCGCCGCCGCCGATACTCGCCGGATCGAGGCCCGTCAGCCTCTGGTCGAAGGCAGCGACGCTGACGAGCGCAATCGTTTGGCCAATGCTTACCGCCTCGAACTCGCACGCATCAAACAGGACATCACCCTGATCCAGGATGCGCCGCCCGCCCTGCTGGATCGGTTGCGCCGCAGCACGGTTACGCTGCATGAAACGCTCGCGGCCCACGAACTTGCGCTCAACGCGGTTAAGGTCGTCTCGGAAGGCCTTGTCCACGCCATGGCCGAAGAGGTCGTCCGCCAGCGCGGCGACGGCGCCAATTACTCATCCCAAGGCGCGCTCAGCACACGCGGCGGTCCGAGCCCGACGGTGCTCGATCGAAGCGCTTAACAGCTGCCGTATATTCACCCCGATGCGGCGACAACTTCGCCTTTCCTGTAATTCATCTTGCTCTGTGACATTCCTGCCGGTTTGGTAGAGCCAGCGGACTTGGGCGGAGCATGAAGCACGCAAAACCAACACGTGCGTGGCGCCCTGTCCGGGCCCACGCCTATAGACCGAGCCGTACCGCGCGCCCCGAAGGCGCGTGGAGCGCGCTCGTGTTCAATCTCTGCCTTTTGCTTTTGCCGCTCGCCACCGCCGCCGCAGTGCTCATCATCGGCCGCGATCAGCTTTACGCCTACGAGTACAACGAGGCCGGCGCCCGCTCGATCATCGAGCGCGTCGAAGCGCTGAACGGCAGCCTGATCCAAGTCGACTTCGATCGTCAACGCCAATGGGACAACATGGTCGCCATGGAGCTAATGGCCGACGATCCCGCAGCCGCGCGTGGCTTTCTGCTCTCCGGCGCCGAGATGCTGCCGCCGCGCAGCGCCGCCGTGCTTCGGCGCGCCGCCGCTGACGGCGCAGGCGACGCCGCCATCGAAGTCGCGGCGCTGCAGCTTCTTCTGCCCGGCACGCGCGAACGCTACCAAGCGAACGTCCAGCTGCTTTCGCTCCGCCCCAATACTGCAACGCCAACAAGCGAACGCAGCGAAACACTGGGAGACCCGCGAGACTTCGAACTGATGGCGCGCGCGCTGTTGGCCGAACCCGAAACCGATCCGCTGCAATTCGTACTGACCGGCTTCAGCCTCGGCCTCGGCGGCGATATCTCGACAGCCATGAACGACGGCGCCGTGTCGTTGCTGGCCTCGACCCGCCGCGATGATTTTCCAACATCGCTCTCCGACGAGATCCACGCCCTGCTCGCGCAAGCGATGCCGATCGAGAACTTCACGGCGGCAGCACGCGTCAGCGCTGAAGACGGCGGCGCGCCGGGCGATTTCGACAACGCCTCAGTCGCGTTCGCAGCCAGCATCAATCAGGAAGCAGCCGCGCGCGTTCGCGCCATGCTCGCCGAGATCGGCGAGATCGGCAGCGCCACCTCGTCCGACGCGGCCGCGACGATGCTGACACACGCGAACACGATCGCTGACTTCGCGCGCCTGCGCCTGCTCGCTCAAACCGCCGGCGATCGCGCCGCCGCCGCCGCCAAGCGCCTGCCTCGCGACGGCAGCTTGCTCCTCGCCGCTCGCGGTGAACTCGAATTCAATCGCGAGTTGCTCATCGCCATCGGCGCAATCGCGCTCGCGCTCGCCGGTCTACTCGCAGTCATCGGCCTCAAGCTCTTCGAAGCCGCGCGCGCCGGAATCCGGAGCCTCAATCACGAGGACGACGACGACCATTACAGCGACAGCGAACTACTCGAAATCAGCACCAATAATTGGCGCCCGCTTTAAGCCCGGAAGAGCGAAAGCACCGCCTGCGGTTCGGCGTTGGCGATGCTGACATTGCCGAGGCTCGCGAGCCCTTGACGAATTTGCAGCGCCATCAAACGTGCGCCGTCAGCATCGAAGTCGCCGCGCGCACCGGCCTCAGCCGCGCCGAGAAAACCCTGGTGCGCTTCAAGCGCACGGGCGGAATCCACCAGACGCCCCATCGCCGCCTGCAGATTATCCATCGCCTTTTGCGCTGATTGCAGCGTCGTCTCATTGGCCTGCGCGTCTGCGCTCACCAGCAATACGTCGCCGCCTAAACGCAGATCCACACCGGAGATCATCACTGCGCCGGCGCCGGGTTCAGCTTGAACGGCAACATCCTGCCCTGTCAGCACAACCGCGCCACGGCCGATCGCCGCCTCGATGCGCTGGCCAAACGCCGCGATCGCATCGGTGAGACCGGCCTGGTCGCCGCTCTTGGCCAACGCTTGGATTTTCACGAGCATCGCTTGCGCGTCGTGCCCTGCCGCCAGCGCTTCATGCACCTGACTCATGCTGGCGCGCACGCTTTCGCGCGCATCTGAAATTGCTGCGCTGCTGAGTTCGACAGTGTCGCCTTGCACCGCGGTGTCGCTGCGTTGTGTCTGCGCCGTGCGCGGAAAGCGCGTATCAACACCAAGCGTGTGTGCGTTGTTCGCGCCTGGGACGATGCTCGAAACCATGACCTGTCTGCTCCTTCGGATCGCGCGCATGGAGAATGCACGCGGCGCGCTTCGCCGCAGGCGTGAAGGAACAGTAAATGCGTTAACGAAACGTTAACGCAAACACATCTGTAACAAATAAATTTACGTTCTGTTTACTTGCCCATCTGAGCGCGCAGATACGCCATGACGGCGCGTGAGTACGCAAGCTGTGACTCACTTGGATATTTGCGCAGCATCTCTGCAGTCGAAGTGTCGGTCAAGGTGGAGACGAAACGCTGGCTTTCAGCGTCCAGAGCGATGGCCACCCGATCGGGCGCAAGTTCGCCTTTTTGCTCAGCTGCATTTTCTGCGCGCTGGCGTTCGGCCACTTCAGTAGCCGGACCTGGTTCTGAGGTTACGCGGCGTGCGAGCGCCTCACGAACCGGTTGGGAAGGAGTGATGGAGGCCATAACTCATTGCCCAGTCGAATTCGGCGGGGAGCCAAAGCTCCCCGCCTCATCCGATTTCCCGCTCTTAGCGGAAGAACGACATCACGATCGACGGCGCCGAGTTCGCGATCGACAAGGCTTGCGCGCCCAGTTGCTGCTTAACTTGCAGCGCTTGCAGGCGGGCAGATTCCTTGGCGAGATCAGCGTCGACGAGGTTGCCGATACCGGCTTCGATCGAGTCTGACAGCTTGCCCAAGAAGGTCTTTTGAACGTCCAAAGCCTTCGACTGAGCGCCCATCGTGGCGAGGTCGCGGTTGAGCGCGGTGATCGCCGTGTCAATCGCAGTCGAGGCAGCGGCCGCGCCTGTCGAGGTCGAGATGTCGAGGGCTGACGTGACGGTGTTCAAGGCTTGGCCAACGGCGCCGCCAAGGCGGAAGTCGAAGCCGGAAACCGTGAGGCTGTTCGAGCCTGAGCCCGGCGCAACCGCCACAGTCATTTGGGTGCCGGCGACACCTGCGCCGCCGTCGAGGAAGGCGCTGTCGTCAGCCGGATCGGTGCCGTCGGTGAAGGTGACAGTGAATTGCTCGGCAGCTGAGTATGTGATGCGGCCAGTTTGATCATTGTAGGCGGCAGTCACGCGGCCATCAGAAGCCGAAGACACGCGCGCAACGAAGTCAGCGATCGTGTCCGCAGCTTCAACGTCAACCGTGAAGGTCGTCGTCTCGTTGCCGTTCGTGATCGTGAATTCCAGCGCGTCGTTGGCGCCAACCGTGAGGCCGGTGGCTTCGTCGAGTTCAGCCGCTGACGAGAACGGGTTGCCGCTGCCGTCGTTGAAGGCTGCGCCTTGCAGGGTATAACGGCCACCACCGCCGCCTGCACCGTCAGACGTCATGACGTTGAATTGCGTCGCGCCGCCGGTCAGGTTGCTGCCGTTGACGAGGTTCGAGCCGTTGAACGTTGCAGCGTTGGCAATTTGGTCGATTTGGTTGCGCAGAGCGTTGAAGTCGGCCTGCAGCGCGGCGCGCTGATCGGTCGAGAGGTCGGTCGCTTGAGCGGCGACGGCCTTTTCCTTCAGTTGTTTCAAAATGTCGCCAACCGCTTCGCCAGCCGACAGACCCACATCGATAACCGACGTTGCGCGATCGATGCCGTCCGTGATGGCGCCCAGCGCTGCGACGCGAGCGCGTTGGCCTTCAGCGATGGCGAATACGGCGCCGTTGTCCTTCGCGGAAGAGACCTTCAGGCCTGTGTTCACGCGGGTTTGGACTTCGCCGAGATCTTTGGTCGTTTGGTTGAGGGATTGGAGCGCGACGAGGGCGCCGTAGTTCGTGTTGACGCTAACCATAGTATTTCTGTCCTTCTGGACTTGAGTGAACTGGCCATTTTGGCCAGCTGGACGTCACCGCCCGATCCGCGCGGAAATTCCGCACGCCCTCCCCCGCACAGGTTCAGACGCTTTTGCGTTGGCAATGTTTGTAAGGACCGAGGGTTAATAACCGGTCATCGCCGAAACGATTCTGCGCCGGATTGCAGCGGCATTTTTTGCCTAGCGCTCAGCGCGCCGCGAGGCCTTCCATCATGACGCGATTGATGTCGATCAGCGGTTCAACATCAGCGCCATCGCGCAACACTTCGCTGGAATAGCGCGCGACCCACATAGCCAGCGAGATGATTTGACCGCGCAGCGTGATCGGCAGCTGGTTCCCCGGCGCGGCGCAATCTGCAGAAAGCACATTCCAAAGCCTGCGGTTGGCGTCGATCGCATCGAGAACCACCGCCAGCGGCGGCTTCTCTTCCTTAACGCGCACGAGCCCGGCGGTAACCTGTCCGAACGCGCGGTACTCTAAGTCGCGCGGTTGTTCAGCCTGCGTGGCCGCGCGCTGGTACGCCTTGATCGACATCGTGCCTCAGCCCCAAGCGCTCGGCCTCATACGCGATGAGTTTCCGGCAGCGCATCAACGCGCGGTAGTATTCCCCGCTCATTACTTCTTTGGAAACGCCTATGCATTCGGCCAGGATCGTAGGGTCTCTTACAGCGCCCATGAATTCGGCCAGCCGCTCGGCGAACTCCGCGTACGCCTTCTCCCGCCCCTGCTCATCCAGATACATGAGCATGATTGGGAAATAGATGCGCTTAGCCGGCGTATCGGCCTGGTCCTGCTGCATGATGTCCTTCTCACGCAGCACCGAGGCCTTGTTCTGCAAAACCAGCGCAGCTCGGCGATCACCGTTCTGAACGACGGCGCCGTTGACGACGAACTTCTCGCCCGGCCGCAAAGACAGTTTCAGCGGCATGTGCCCTCTCCTCCCGATTCTGGGAGTCCATCAGATCCAAACTCGCCGCAGATGGTTAACGGGGTGTTGCAAGCCGTCCGCGCGTGCGTGTCGTTTCGACCGCGAATTGCATCTCAATGCACGCTGGGCGCGATGATCGTGTTGGTTGGGTTTCACCCCGTCACATTCAACCGCCGCTCGATTGATCGTTGCACGACAGAACCGTAAATATCGAGCGCTGCTCGGGTGGGGATGCGGAGCGGTAAGTAAACAATGGAACGAACGGGGCTCGATGCCCCGCGTGACGGCGCACAAGTGCGTTCGCACGGATGAGAAAACGCGTCTGAAGAATTTTTGACCTGCTTCGGCGGGAAAGGAGAAGCTTTGCCCAACGTTCTCGATATCGCGCCGCTCAACGCCCTGGCCGAGCGCGCAAGTAGACGGATCAGCGATCCCGCGATCGCCAAGCGCTACCAAAAACTGGCGGCCGATCGCGTGCGCGCGAACCCGCGCAGTTTCCGCCCTGCCACAGCGGCAGAGCTGAGCGTCGCACCCGCCTGGGCGCAGGCTGCAGCCGAACGCGGCGAGACAATCAGCGTCTTCCGCTCCAATGGCGCCATGGCCGCCCGCCTCCACACCGTCGCCCGTCACATCAACGACGCCGTCCGCCTCGCGGCGATGGACGCCAACGCCGATAGCGAACACTCCACCACCATCGAGGACGCACGCCGCTTCATCGCAAAATTCGGCCGCGTGAACTTTAGCGACGCAGCACTCAAGGCAACAAAGTTCGCGCACGCGCTCGCAGCTTGGGAAGGCAACGCCGACACGAGGGATGTCTGCGAGGATCAATCACTTGTTCTGCTGAGCGGACGCATCTGGCGGCGCATCACCTCCGTCGCGCAACTTCGCAAGATCGGTCGCGAGTTCTCCAACTGCCTTGCGCGCACCTCACGCGTCTCGAGCTACGGCGCGATGTTGGCGCGCGGCACGGCGCAATTTTGGGTGCTCCGCGATCTTGAAGGCGGCGGGCACATGGTCGCCTGCGCGCCCGCACCGCTGGCGATGCGCTTCACCGAAGTCAAAGGCCCGCGCAATGCGCCGATCTCGCCGGACCACCCCGATCTGTTGCAACTCGGCGTCGCCCTTGGCGTACGGCCCTCGCCGCCGCCACGCCCTCCGCTTCCGCCCCGGCCACGTTTCGGAGACACGCCCACCCGTCTCCTTGCGCTGATCGAAGAATTGCAGCAGCCCCGCCGCTGTACGCTATGCCAGCCGCGCCAAGCCGGGCTCACGCTGAGCGAACGCTTGCGCAGGAGCGGCGCCGCGCATTAACTGCGCCTCCAACAAGGAGCGCTCATGCGGTTTGAAGGCACACAAGACTATGTCGCTACGGAAGACCTGAAGGTCGCCGTCAACGCGGCGATCACGCTTGAGCGCCCGCTTCTCATCAAAGGCGAGCCAGGCACCGGCAAAACCATGCTGGCGATCGAAGTCGCCAAAGCCACCGGCGCGCCTTTGATTGAGTGGCACATCAAATCAACCACCAAGGCTGTGCAGGGTCTCTACGAATACGATGCGGTGATGCGGTTGCGCGATTCACAGCTCGGCGATGCGCGCGCCTCCAACATCGAAAACTACATCAAGCGCGGCAAACTCTGGGAAGCTTTCGAGAGCCCGGTCCGCCCGATCCTGCTGATCGACGAAATCGACAAAGCCGACATCGAATTCCCGAACGACCTCCTCCAAGAGCTCGATCGGATGGAATTCTACGTCTACGAGATCAACAAGACGATCAAAGCCGCTCAGCGTCCGATCATCATCATCACTTCGAACAACGAGAAGGAATTGCCGGACGCATTCCTGCGCCGCTGCTTCTTCCACTACATCCGCTTCCCCGACGATGACGTCATGCGCGCCATCATCGAGTCCCACTATCCGGGCATCAAAACCCGCCTCGTCAACGAAGCGCTCAAAATCTTCTACGACATGCGCAAAGTGCCGGGACTGAAAAAGAAGCCCAGCACCAGCGAGCTGCTCGATTGGCTGAAGCTATTGCTGACCGACGATGTGGATCCCGAAACGCTGAAACAGCGCGACCCGACCAAGCTCATCCCGCCGCTCGCCGGCGCACTCCTCAAGAACGAAGCCGACGTCATGCTCTTCGAGCGCCTCGCCTTCCTGGCTCGCCGCGAACAACGTAGCGGGCAATAATGAGAGCGCTGCTCCTTGTCCTTGCCCCCGCTTACTCGGAGTAAAATCCAGACGCGAGCGAGCGCCGAACACTGACACTCCCTGTTTCAGGCCATCGACAGCAAAACGCCGTCGCCGTAATTTCACCTCGGGAGGACGCCTCAATGCGCCGGTTGCTGCTTTCGCTTGCGTTCGCAATGAGCGCCGCGCCGGCGTTTGCACAGGGCACAGAAGAAGAGCCACAAGCGGCGCCCGGCTCGATCGCAATTGGCATGATCGAGCAAGCAGAAGCCGACGGCATCTTCGACATCGTCCACAACGGCCAGGTGTCCGTGCGCCATCTCGGGAGCGGCATGCGCTGTGATTTCAACCGCAACGGCGACGACGGCCGCATCATCGTCTTCGGTGCGCCGGTCACGACGCCGCCCACCCCCAACGCCATCCCGCGCGGCGATGACGTCGCTTGCGACATGACCGAAGGCGCCGTGCAGATCCGCACCTTCGCCACCCGCTATCCGTTCGGCTCGACACTCGAAGAACAGATCACCGGCGTCGAGGCCGCGATCCGCCGCCGCGACCCGAGCGCCGTCCGCTATCCCGGCGCCACGGTGCGCGACACCGAAGACGGCCTGCCGCTCCGCCGCAGCACTCGCTTTATCATCACGCACGACGGCGCCCGCCTCTTCACGCGCGCCAGCGTCGCCCGCGTCGGTGATTGGATATTGAAACTGCGCTACACCGCACCAGCGCCAGACGACGCCGCGGCCGCGCAAGCCGACGCCGCCGCTGACCTCGCGTTCGACGGCGTCCTCAGCCAAATCATCGAAGCCCGCTGATCCGCGCTAACCTCACGTAACCCGCTAGCGCCACACACACGCCGCCTCTATCATCCAGCGGTGTTCCAACGCTTCTTCACCGAATTGCGCGCCGCGCGTTTGCCGGTCAGCCTCAAGGAATATCTCGTGCTGCTCGAAGCGCTCGAGAAGCAAGCCATCGATATCAACGTCCAAGACTTCTACTACCTCTCGCGCACCGCACTGGTGAAAGACGAGCGCCACCTCGACAAATTCGACCGCGTCTTCGGTCAAGTCTTCAAGGGCCTCGATAGCGCAAGCGACGCCGTCAACACCGAGATCCCGGCCGAATGGCTGCAAGCACTCACGCAGAAATTCCTGACCGACGAAGAGAAGGCGCAGATCGAAGCGCTCGGCGGTTGGGAAAAACTGATGGAGACGTTGAAGGAGCGGCTCGAAGAACAAAAGAAGCGCCACGAAGGCGGCAACAAATGGATCGGCACCGGCGGCACCTCGCCGTTCGGCAATAACGGCTACAATCCCGAAGGCATCCGCATCGGCGGCGAAGGCGGCCAGCGCAGCGCCGTCAAAGTCTGGGACAAGCGTGAATACAAGAACCTCGACGACAGCGTCGAGCTTGGGGTGCGCAACATCAAGGTCGCGCTCCGGCGCCTCCGCAAGTTCGCACGCACCGGCGCACCCGATGAGCTGGATCTTGACGGCACCATCTCAAGGAGCGCCAAGGAAGGTTATCTCGACATCGTCCTTCGCCCCGAGCGCCGCAACGCTGTGAAGGTCTTGCTGCTCTTGGATATCGGCGGCTCAATGGATTCACACATCAAGCTTTGTGAAGAGCTCTTTTCGGCCGCACGCACTGAATTCAAGAGTCTCGAATTCTTCTACTTCCACAATTGCCTCTATGAGAGCGTCTGGAAGGACAATCGCCGCCGCCACGACGAAAAGACCCTCACCTGGGACGTCCTGCACAAATACGGCAGCGATTATCGCATCGTGTTTGTTGGTGACGCGACCATGAGCCCTTATGAAGTCACCTATCCCGGCGGCTCAGTCGAACATTGGAATGAAGAAGCCGGCGCAATCTGGCTGCAGCGTTTCGCGCAAATCTATGAGCGCGTGGTCTGGCTCAATCCGACGCCGCGCGCGCATTGGGACCACACGCCGTCGATCCAGGTCATCCGCGAGATCATCGGCCCCGAGCGCATGTTTCCGCTCACCATCGAAGGCCTCGATGGCGCAATGCGCGAACTCAGCCGCTAATCCTTTTCTTCTTAGCCGCCGCCAGCAACACCACGCCGAGCGAGCAGAATACGGCGATCAGCGCGAACACGATCGTCAGCGGAAAACCACGCTCCTCTTCCACCGACGCCGCTGCCGCGTACCCATTCACAGCAGAGAGCGCGGTGAGCGCCCCAAACATTGCACTTCGTTTGAGCATGATCCCTCCAACCGGAGGAAAGGTGAACGCGAGATTTCGCGGCGCGCCAACCGGCTCGCCTCCGGGCGTTACGGCGCCCAAACCAATTCGGCTGGGCGGTACCCAAGTTCCGTGATCCGGCGCTCAAAGTCGGCGCGTTGTTCCGGGGTGATTTCACGCTCGCGCGTCAGCAACCAAAGGTACCGGCCCTCCGGCTCGCCCACGATACTCCACTCGTAATTCTCACCGCGTTGCAGCACCCAATACTTGGCCCAGAACGGCCCGAAGAAGCTCACCTCAAGCTTGCCTTCATCGCCTTCGCCTGCCGGACGCGCGCGGCCCCGCGCGACACGGCTCTCGCCGTTCGCCGCGATACAGGTGTTCACCACGGAGATAAGCCCGTCCTCGCGCACGGCATATTCGGCGGTCGCGCGTTGACAGCCCTCTTCGAAACTATTCGGCAGCCGCGCTTGTTCATGCCAGAGCCCCAGATACCGAGCCTGCTCGATCGAGGCGACCGGTAGCGGGGCAGTGCTTTGACGGTAGACGGGGTTCGGTGTGCAGGCGGCCAACATGAGCGCCGCGGCAATGAGGATCAGTCGCATGCCCCTCATACGCACGGCTTGCCCCGTCGGTTCCCTTTGACGACAATACGTCCCAGGGACTCGGGATGAATCGTCGCGCCTTTCTCACGAGCGCTGCAGCATGCAGCGTAGTCAGCGCTTCAACTGCGCCGTTGGCGCTCGCCCAGCCGGTGCAACGTTTCGGCGCCGCCGCGAACTACAGCGCCCAACGCGACGGCGCGACATTCCTCGTCGCGCGCCACGGCATCGTGCTTGCCGAACAATATTCCACCGGCGGCTCGGACACCCGATGGCCGATCGGCATGGGTACCCGCGCCTTCATTCCCCTACTCGCTGCTTCACTCGTCGAAGACCGCCTGATGACGCTCGATGAGCCGGTCGCGCTGACACTTGGCGATTGGGGCGCCGATCCGGTCAAGAGCACCATCTCGATCCGCGTTCTGCTCAGCGGCGCAAGCGGCCTAAGCTTCGAGCGCAACGGCCCTCACGATCTGGCAACCGCCCTAGCGTTGCAGCCGCGCCAAGCACCCGGCACAGAATTCAGCGACGATCCCGCACCTTTCATTCTCTTTAGCGAAATCGCACGCCGCAAACTTGAGGCCAGCGGCCGCGAGCCCGACGCAGCGCGCTATCTCACCACACGTACGTTGCTGCCCATTGGTTGTGTGCCGATCGGCTGGGCGCGCGGCAGCGATGGCCTCGCGCGCTTCGATGACGGCGCGGCTGTCTCCGCACGCGGCTGGGCGCAGGCGGGTGAGCTCATCCGCCGCCAAGGCATCTGGCGGGCCCAACAATTGGCAAGCAGCACCGCACTCGGTGAAGCCATGCGCGGTTCGTTCGCGGAAGCGCGCGCGGGATTTGGTTTGTGGCTCGCGGGCCGCGCCAACGGTCGCGACAACTTCGCCATCGAAAGCGATCTTTGGCGCTCGGGGACATCCGCGCCGACAGATTTCGCGATGGCCGCCGGCCAAGGCGGCCAGCGGCTCTACATCGCCCCGAGCGATGGCTTGGTCATCGTGCGCCAAGCGCGTTCGCTCACGGGTTCGTCGTGGTCGGACGCGCAGTTTCTATCAATGATCTGGCGCGATCTTTAAGGCGCTTAGTCCTTCGAACGGATCAGCAAACCGCCGACAAGACCCAGAATTCCGCCGCCTGCTGCGCCGGTGATCAGGTTCGCGAGGTGCGCGCCGTTCTCACCGTCGATCAGATTGCTCCACATCGAGGTAATCCCGCCCACGGCTTCAACATTGCCGCCAGCCCAGCCGGCGGCGACGCCGCCGATCGCACCGATCAGCGTACGGCCCAGAAGGCCACCGCCGCCGCGCGTCAGAGCGCCCAGAACATTGCCGCCCACAGCGCCGCCGATCGCTTGCGCAGCGTAAGGTAGGATAGTCGCCCAATCCATATTCGTTCCCCTTAGAAAGACGCGGCCACCAGCCCCGCTCGGGGAGAGCTTACGAGTTCCCTCGAAATCCACAACGAAGATTGCACGCCTGTAACATTGGTTTCGGGGCGAGCGCATCGCCGCGAACTCCCCCGAGCGATGCAAGCGGACCATGCCTCGCTCGTTGCGGGCTCGTTATTCACATCTGCTTACTTCACCCACGCTGCCGCAACATTTTCGTCGTGATAGAGGGACAATTACATAAGCGATCGGCCCCCCCCAACTCTATGATCGACATCATCACCGTCAGTACGCACGACGCCAAAAAGCTGGCTGCGGACCTGGTGCGGCTTCTTGAAGCCGAAGAGCATAGCGTTCGCATGCTCGTGGGCCGCCAATCGCAAGCCTCGATCGAAGATGCAAAGACCTCACGCGATGCGGTTCTGATCATTTGGTCAGAAGACGCGCCAAGCCAAACCTACATGCTCGAATGGCTCCGCCAAAGCGATGCAACGCGCCTCGTTGAAATCGCCACAGCGCCAGGTTGGCCAGAGCGCAAGGATCGCAAAGCGCCGGTCATTGATTTCAGCAGCTGGCGCGGCGAACGCGGCGGTCGCGCCTGGAACGCGCTGAGTGAGCGCCTCAAAGCGGTCTCACGCGTCGTCGAGCCGCCGAAGCCGCCAGCCCGCCACGCCGCGATCGCACTTGGCATTGTCAGCATCGCCGCTGTCGGCGTCGCCATGGGCGTGCGCGCCAATCAAGGCCTCATCGCTCCAAGCACCAACGCCAAGTCCGAAACCCAAGTCGCGCAACTGGAAGCGCCAACAGATTCAGTCGGCGGCGCGCTCTATGCGATGGAGCCTGCATCCGTCGACGATCTGCGCGCCCTGCCGCCGGTGCGCACCATCAATATGCAGCCGATGCATCTGGCGTCGCTCGATTTCAACGAGCTGAGCCTCGATCCAATCCCCGAAGTCCGCGAACCGACGTTCATCGAGCGCCTACAAGATTTCGTCATCAGCGAAGACGAGCGCAATCAGCGCTGATCGGCGGCGCCGCTGCGGCGCGCGCGCAGCCAATGCATGATCACCCAGGCGTGCGCCTCGTGGCGCATTTTCAACAACGCCTCCGCGGGGCTCATCCAAACCAACGCATGGTCAGGTTCGGTCGGCGCACCGTCGGCGGCTGAAAGCTCAACTTCATAGAAGGTCGCCAGCGAATTGCGCGGCTCTGACCGGTTGACCCAATATTGCCCCGCCCGCCCAATCACGCGCGTCGGCCAGACGGTCAGCCCCGTCTCTTCCTGAAACTCGCGCATCAGCGCCGCGGCCTCATCCTCGTCAGCTTCGATGCCGCCGCCGGGCAGATCGTACTCGTACGGCGCCTTCTTCCCGATCTGAACCACAGCGATATTGGCCTCGCCGCGCGGGCAGATGCCGTACGCCGTCATCCGTTCAAGATAGGTCAAGCCGGATTGTGTCTGGCCAAACTGGAGCGCGAAGCGGGTCATGCGCCCGATATATCCCAGCGCGGCTGGCGTGGCGACAAGAGTTGAGACGCCCCGGCCGGCGCCATAAGCAAGTTAGGTGCAGATACGTCTCAATCCCGTGACACTTATAACTGGCGCCGGTTCCGGCATTGGCGCCGGCTGCGCACGGGAACTGGCGCGCAAATCCACCGGCGGCTTGCTACTGGCCGACATCGACGAAGCAGCGCTTAGCCTTGTGGCCGACGAACTCGATCTTGCCGGGGTTTCGCCCGAGCGCGTCTCGACCCTTGCTTTCGACGTCAGCGACATCGATCGTTGGGGCCAGGCTGCCGCCTTCATTCAAGCGCAATACGGCCGTCTCGATTGGGCGCTCGTGAATACAAACACCGCGCACGCCCAAGCCGTCGCCGAAAGCGATCTTGTCGATTGGGGCCGCACGACCTCGACGCAACTCGAAGCCACGATCCAGAGTCTGCGCACCATCATGCCGTTGATGGCCAAAAACAACCAAGGCGGCGCCATCGTCGTCACCACCTCCGCCGCCGCCATCAAAGCCGAGCCACTGCCGCACAATTCAGGCCCTGGTCTATTACAGGTCATGCGCGCAGCCTCGCGCGAAGCCGCACACAGCAACGTCCGCATCAACGCCATCGCTCCAGGCGGCCCAACAACACCGATGTGGAACGAGATGCCGTGGTTTCAGGATCTCGTTCGCGATCATGGCAATGAGAACACGGCGCTTGAGGAAATCTCGCATCTCGCCCGGCCGCTTGCGCGCTACGGAGCAGGCGCTGACGTCAATCGCCTGATCCTGATGTTGCTTGCGGAAGAAGGACCCATCACTGGCGCCACCCTGGTCGTGGACGGCGGCGGGTCGCTGTGATCGGATTGATCCTGCGCGATTCGGCGGGGTCCTCTCATGTTTTCTATCTTCCAGCGTTTCTTGAGCTTTGACCGCCTGATTGGGCCGGTGCTGGTGAAGCTCGTCTATTATTTCGGCGCGGCCGCGATCGTCATTGGCGCACTCGGTGCGCTGCTCATGGCCATCTTCTCATTGTTCGGCGGCAATTTCGGCGGCGGCTTCGTCCAGCTCATCGCTGTTCCCGCCGTCGCCGCAGTCGGCCTCGTCTATTGGCGCTTTCTCTGCGAGCTCTTCATGCTCGCCTTCCTCGGCTACGAGCGCCTGGGCCAAGTCCGCGATCTCATGCGCATCGCCGCGGGCCAAGCGCCGCCCGCCACGCCCGACGAACATCACCCAGCGTTCTGATCGATCATAAAGCGCGCCGCCATCTCCGGCGGCACGCGCTTCATCCGCCGCGTCTGCGCGTCGAGCAACACCCAGTTCGATTTGATTTGCGCTGACGGCTTATCGGCGCCGGCTTTGTAGACTTCGACGAAGCGTATCCATGAAGGCCCACGCGGCGCCTCATCGACCCACGTCCGCACCTCGACCTCATCGCCAAGTTCAAGCTGCGCGCGATAATCGACCTCGTGACGCGTCACCACCCACACATAGGCGTCCACCATTTCCGGCAACGCGCGCGAGCGCCAATGCGCGATCGCCATTTCCTGCGCGTAGCGTAGATAGACGATGTTGTTGACGTGACCGAGTTCATCGATGTCGCCGGGAGCGACGAGAAAGCGCTGGATGAAAACTTCGGCGGCCATGGCGCCAGCCTAGCGCAAAAACCTAAGGCGCCTCAGCGGCGAATTGCTCCAGCGCGCCAAGCGCCTCGTTCAGCGCCGTGCGCACGTCAGCCAGACCTGCTTCGCTATCCTTGGCGGTTTCAGCCGCTTCGCACGCCGCAGCCAAAGCCGAAAGCCCAATGCCACGCGCCGAACCCTTCAGCGTGTGCACCGCCTCGCGCCAACCGCCAGCGCTCGCCATCGCTGCGCTCCAGCGTTCGACCTGCATACGAAAAAGCCCCACCACCTCGATTTGCAGGGCGCGGTCAGCCCCGGTCATGTGATCGAAATGGACGCGGTCGAGGATCAGCATGGACCCCATCCTCGCGCGCGCGGCTTAAGGTCAGGTTGAGAATGCCGCGACGCCGAAGGCCTGCTGGTGCAACAAGGCGATCGTGACAGCAATCGCAACCCCAAGCAGCCCGCGCCAGCCAATCTCCGCGACATTCAGCTTGTTGCGCCCCTGCACGATCGCCACGAACGGCGCGTTCGAGGTCACATTCGCGAACTTTTCCCAGCCTTCGGGATCACGCGCTGCGCCCTTGCGGTCGATCGAGCGCGCGCCATAAACCGCCATCAGCGCCATTGCGCCGAACAGCATCACGGCAAAGCGTTCGCCATTGACCAGTAGATGCCCCACGCCCCAAAGCGCCACGCCCCAGAGGAAAGGATGGCGCGTGATCCGCAGCACCCCGTGCGCGGGCTCGGCCCGTTCCAGGCCCATCTTCTCAAAGCCCGCAAACGTCGGCCCAGGCGTGAAAAGCCCGGCAAACGCCAAGCTCAACCCAAAGAGAACAAACACATAGGCCGGCCAGCGCAGCCATTCCGGCGGCGCCCAGAGCGCCGCATTCAGCGGATCGAACGGATCGGAACGTACCTGCCCCAGGCCAATAATGAGCGCCGTCAGCAAAACGCCCGAGGCCACAGAAAACAGCCCCCGGTACGGCCATTCGCCGACCGCGCCGACGATCCGGGCCCGCAGCCCCGTCGCCGATATCCCGATATGGATGAGCACAAAGCCCGCCAGCGCCCATGCAAAGAGGTTCATGCCCCGCTCCCCGGCGCCCATCAGGGGCGCATTTGTGCATCCCTCGCACACTGGACGCGCGCGCCCAATCCCCCTATGTCCGGCGCTTCGTTTGGTTTGGGTGATTAGCTCAGTTGGTAGAGCAGCTGACTCTTAATCAGCGGGTCACAGGTTCGAATCCTGTATCACCCACCAATCGCCCCTCGCGATAGCACGAACCTCTACCCTTCTCGCCGAAGCGCCGCTGCGCCCAGCACGTCTCTTAGCTTCGCCGCGAGTTCGCGGCGGCGATACGGCTTGCGCAGCAGCGTCACGCCAGGCGCGAGGTAGCCTTCGTCGTCCATCATCGTCTCGGGATGGCCTGAGGTGTAAAGTACCGGCATGTCCGGCGCGATCTCGTGCGCGAGCGCCGAAAGTTGCGAGCCGCTCATCCCTGCCATCACCACGTCGGTAAACAGCAGATCAAACACTTCGCCTTCGCGCAGCATGTAAAGCGCCTCCGCGCCCGAGCGCGCGCTGACGACGCGATAGCCTAAATTTTGCAACTCGCCGCCGACCTGCGCCCGCAGCAAATCATCATCCTCAACCAGCAGAATGCGCTCACGCCCCGTCGCGGCCGCTTCGTTCACAACGACGCCTTCCGTCCGCCGCGCTTCACGCGAGCGCGGCAGGTAGAGCTTCACGCACGTCCCTTTGCCAAGCTCGCTCTCAATCGCGATGCGGCCCTTCGATTGGGTGATGAAGCCATAGACCATCGAAAGCCCGAGCCCGGAACCCTTGCCGACTTCCTTGGTGGTGAAAAACGGCTCGAACACGCGCGCGCGCGTGTTCTCGTCCATACCCGCGCCGGTATCGCACACGGAGAGTATGACGAAATCGCCCGCCGGCGATCCAGCCTCGGCATCAAGCGCAACATTCGAAACTTCGACTGTCAACGTGCCGCCGCCAGGCATCGCATCACGCGCATTGATGCACAGATTGAGCAGCGCGCTTTCAAGTTGCAGCGCATCGATCAAGGCGTCCCAGACGTCGCCGTTCGAGACGATGCGGATCTCGACCTGCTCGCCCAGCGCGCGCCGCAGCAACTGATCCATGCTGTTCGCCAAGGCGCGTACATCGACCGGCTGCGGATCGAGCGCTTGCCGGCGCGAGAATGAAAGCAGCCGGCTTGTAAGCTCGGCGCCGCGCTCGGCCGCAAGGCGCGTCATCTCCGCCAGCATATGTAACTGATCGTTTCCAGCGAGGCTCGTCTCCAGCAGCTCCGCATTGGAGAGGATGACTGTCAGCAGATTATTGAAATCATGCGCGACGCCGCCGGTAAGCTGCCCAACAGCTTCGAGGCGCTGCGACTGACGCAACTGCGCCTCCAACTCACGCTGCGCCGTAACATCGACCATCGAGCCGACCATACGCATCGGCCGGCCCTCCTGATCGCGTATGACCGATCCACGATCCGTCACCTGCGCGCACGATCCATCGGCGCGGAAGAAGCGGTACTCATCGGCCCATATTTCGCCGCCGCCATCGATAACGGCGTGAATGCCAGCCAACACGCGCGCTTGGTCGTCCGGATGAAGCGCCATCGTCCACGATTCCGATGTCGGCGAGCGCTGCTCCGGCCCATAGCCGAACACACTGCGCATCCCGTCGCTCCACCACATGGTATCGTCGACGAGATTCCAGTCCCACACGACGTCAGCAGTCGCTTGCGCCACGATGCGAAAGCGCTCGGTGGATTCCTTTAGCAAAAAGTCAGCGTGCTTGCGTTCGGTAATGTCCCGCGCCACCACAACGATATGGGTCACAACGCCATCGTCGTTCAGCAGCGGCGACATCTCGCCCTCCACCCAGATCTCGCGGCCGTCTTTAGTGTAGTTGATAATCTCTGTGCGCGCCGAACGCCCACGCATCAGCAGATCGCGCCCGCGCATCAATTCGCCAGGGTCGGTTTTCGGTCCGTGCAGAAAGCGCAGCGTCTTTCCAAGGACCTCTACGGGCGTGTAGCCCGTCATTGTCGTAAACGCCTCGTTTACGAATACAATCGGCGGACCGTCCGCGATCGGCCCCGCTTGCGTGATGATCACGACATCCTTCAGCCGCGAGATCGCCGATTGCAGTAGACGCATTGTCTCTTGCGTGCCGTGCCGTTCGGTAATGTCGCGAAAATAAATCGCGACCCCGCCTTGCGAGGAGAAAGCGCGCACTTCGAGCCGAATGCCGGTGGGCTGAAAATCCAGTTCGAACGTCGTCGAACCGCCCGTCTCTATAACGCGGGTGAATTCACGCCGCGCGATCCTCTCAGGGCGTTCTGGAAACTCTTCCCATATAATACGGCCTAGCAGCTCACTGCGGCCCCGCTGCAGCAACACTTCAGCTTGCGCATTGACGTAAGTGAAGCGCCAGCCCGCATCGAGCAGAATGAAAGCGTCAGGCATGCTTTCAAGGCTGGCGTAGAGCTGGCCGGCTAGTCCATCGCCACCGATCGCCGCTTTTGATTCATCAGCGCCGCTCATGCCTTTGCCGGTACGGCCTTCGCGGAAGAACTGCAAGCCGCCGAATGGCGCCTGTAGTCATTCTTACGGCGCCCGAAAAAGCGCGCGAGAAATCCGCCACGAGCCTTAACAACCCACTAATACACTTTCAGTCATTTCGCCCTACTACAACCTGTGGCGGAAACGTCTCGGAAACACATTCAAAGTAAATGTGGAACCGCATGCATCAGGGCGCAGAAGCGTCAGGAGTGCGTGTGGGCTGACTGAATGTCGGTTCTCTAGACCAAGAAGGTCCACGATGTCGGTTTCGAGCTTGTCTGCAGCGCAGATCTCAGCGCTGTCCGTAACGGCCATTCAGAGCCTCACGACAACCACCCTCAGCTCGTTTGCATCGACGCAAATAGCGGCCATCAGCGCGACAGGGATTGGCGCGCTCTCCAATACGCAGGTTGCGGCCCTCTCCACCACCCAGGTGAAGGCGCTCACAACCACCCAAATCCCCAATTTCTCCAGCGACGTGACCTTCTCGTCAGCGCAATTGCTGGCTCTGAACCAAGTCCAGATCGGCGCTTTTAACTCCACCCTGGTCGCCAATATCAGCTCAACCGCCGTCGCCGCCTTCGCCACCACGCAAATTCAGGCCTTCAGCGCCGCGAACATCTCGGCCCTCGACGAAACCCAAGCCGGCGCGCTCACCGCGACGCAAGTTTCCAGCCTAACCAACACCCAAGTCGCCGGCCTCTCAGCCACAGACATCGGCGAACTTAACAACACCCAAGCCCGCGCCTTCACTGCCACGCAAATGGCCGCGCTGACCAGCGACGCTGTCGCCGCTTTTGACGCCACCCAGTTCGGCGCCCTGACGACAACCCAGGTCAAGGCGCTCACGGTCACCCAAATGGCCGCGCTCGACGCCGCCGACATCGCCGAATTCACAGCAACGCAGATCGCCCAACTCGCCACCACCCAAGTGCGCGCCATCAGCGCCACCAACATGACGGCGCTGACGGAAACGCAGGTCGCTGCACTCACCGCAACGCAATTGCAGTCGCTGACCAACACCAATCTGGCCGCCCTCGCCGACACTCAAGTCGCTGCACTTACGGTGACGCAAGCGGCTTCGCTCACCGCCGCACAAGTCACCTCGCTGAACGCAACCAACGTCGCCGAATTCTCAGCCGCCCAACTGGCCGCCTTCACGACCACGCAAATCAAGGCGCTCACCGCCACCAACATGGCGGCGCTTGAAGCCACCCAGATCGCCGCGTTCGACGCAACCCAGCTCAACGCCTTCACCGCGACCACGATTTCTGCGCTCGCCGACGATCAACTGGGTGCGCTAACCGCCGGCCAAATCGGCGCGCTCTCGGCAAACCAAGTGAAAGCGTTCACCGCCGGCAACATGGCCGCGCTGACCGAAACGCAAGTCGGCGCCCTCAACGCCACGCAAATGCAATCGCTGACCGCCACCGCTCTGTCGGCGCTCGCGGATACGCAAGTTGCAGCGCTCGACGCAACCCAGCTCACCTCGCTCAAGACCAGTCAGATCGCGGCGCTCTCGGCCACCGATATCGGTGAATTCTCGACCGATCAGATCGCCCTCTTCTCGACCGGCCAGGTCAAAGGCTTCACCGCAACAAACATCGGCGACCTCAGCGACGCGCAAGTCGGCGCTCTGACAACCGCACAATTGCAAGCGCTAACCAACACGCAAGTCGCCACGCTCGACGCCGGCCAAATCGGCGCGCTCTCGACAACGCAAGTGGCCGCCCTTACCGCGAGCCAGATCCGCTCGCTCACCAACACCAGCATCGCAGCCTTCGCCGACACGCAAATCGCGGCCCTGACGACGACGCAAGTGAGTTCGCTCTCTCAATCCTCGCTGGCGAACCTCAACGCCACCCAGGTCGGCGCGCTCACCACGACGCAAGTCGGCGCACTCAGCCGCGCGCAGATCTCGGTCATGACCAACACCACGCTGTCGGCTCTCGATAGCGCCCAGGTCGCGGCCCTCAACTCAACGCAAGTCCGCGCGCTTACCGCGACGCAGCTGGGCGCCCTCGACGCCACCGACATCGCAGAATTCACGACCGCCCAATTGCAGGCGATGGCCACCAGCCAGGTCGCGGCCTTCACCGCCACCAACATGGCGAGCCTGACCGAAACCCAGATCGCCGCGATGGCGACCACACAGATCGCCTCGATCACCGCGACGAACCTGCGCTCGCTGGCCGATACGCAGATTGCTGCGCTGACGACCACTCAAATCAGCGCGCTCAGCACCGCTCAAGTCGGCGGCCTCAACGCCACCAATGTCGGCGCGCTCACCAATGCCCAAATCGGCGCGATGAACGCCACGCAAATCGCGTCGCTCTCGACCGCAGCGATTTCGGCCTTCGATTCAGGCCAGTTTGCGCAACTGAACGCCACGCAAGTGAAAGCGCTCACCGCCACCCAAGTCGCCGCCTTCACCGCGACGGACATTGGCGATATCACCACCACCCAAATCGGCGCGCTGACGACAACGCAAGTTACGGCCCTCACCTCGACCAATGTGGGCGACCTCAGCGAAACCCAGATCGCGACCTTCTCGACAGCTCAGCTGCAAGCGCTGACCACCAACAACTTGCGCGCCTTCGCCGATACTCAAATCGCGGCGCTGACGGACACCCAAGTCGCCAACATTTCCGCGACCCAGGTTGCGTCGCTGACGGCCACCAATGTCGCCGCCTTCACGACCAACCAGGCCGCCGCCCTCACCGCCACGCAGCTCTCACTGCTGACCGGCACGAACGTTCACGCCTTCTCTGATACCCAGATTGCGGCGATGGACGCCACGCAGATCAAGGCTTTCACGACCACCCAGCTGGCGTCATTGAACGCCACCGACATGGCCGAATTCGCCGCCACTCAGATCGCGGCGATGACGACCACACAAGTCGGCGCCCTCTCGAACACCAATTTCGCCGCTCTCGCCGACACCCAGGTCGAAGCGCTGACGACGACGCAACTCACGGCTGTCTCGGCCGCGAAGGTCACGGCGATGACCGAAACCCAAACCGCCGCGCTGACCACGACCCAGATTGCTTCGCTCAGCACGACGCAAGTTCGCGCCTTCTCCGACGCCAATCTCTCGGCCCTCGACGCCGCACAATCCGCGGCGCTGACCGGCGCCCAGATCGCCTCGCTCACCAACACTCAGATCGCCAATCTGAGCGCAACGGACGTCGCGGACCTCACCACAACGCAAATCGCCGCCATGGCGACGACGCAAGTCCGCGCATTGACCGAAACGACGCTCGGCGATCTCTCCGACACCCAAGTGGCGGCCTTCACTGCAACGCAAATCGCCAATTTGAGCGCCACAAACGTCGGCCTCCTCGCTGAAACGCAGGCTGCGGCGCTGACCGCGACGCAAGTCGGCGCACTCACGACCACCCAAATCAAGGCGCTGTCAGAGACCAACCTCGCCGCGCTCAGCACCGCTCAAGTGGCCGCGATCAACGCAACCCAAGTCAAGGCGCTGACCAACACCCAGATCGAAGCGCTCGGCGCCGCTGATGTGGCCGAGTTCACCGCAACCCAACTCGAGGCGCTCAGCACGACGCAAATGACCGCTCTCAACGCCACCAACATGGCCAGCCTCTCGGCGGCCCAGGTTGCGGCCTTTGGCGCAGCGCAAATCGCACGCCTCGGCACCGAAGCATTAAGCGCGCTCGACGCCACGCAGATGGGTGCTCTCACGGCCACGCAAGTGAAAGCGCTGACCGCTACACAAATCGGCGCTCTGGAATCGACCGACGTCGCTGAAATCACCGCCACGCAGATCGCGGCGCTGAGCAAGACGCAAGTCGCGGCCCTGAGCGAAACCAGCCTCGCCGGCCTCACCGCAACGCAAGTCGAGACTTTCTCGACCACGCAGATCCAAGCCTTCTCAGCAACGGCCCTCTCCGCTCTCGACGCCGCCCAAGCCGGCGCACTGAAGGCGACGCAAATCGCCTCGCTGACCAACACCCAGATCGCCGGCCTCGACGCCACCGACATGGGCGAGCTCTCCGCTACGCAAGTTGCGGCGCTCACTGCGACGCAGATTGGCGGCCTCTCCAACGGCGCAGCTTCCGCGCTCGATGCCGATCAGGTCGCAGCGCTGAACGCCACTCAAGTAAAAGCCTTCACCGCCACGCAAATCACGAGCTTCAGCGCAACGGATGTCGCTGAACTCAGCGCCGCCCAGATCGCTGCACTCAGCACAACGCAAGTTGCGGCGCTGGCCGACACCAACATCACTGAACTCAACGAGACCCAGGTCGCCGCCTTCACAGTCACTCAAGTGAAGTCGATCTCGGCCACCAACCTCGCCGCCTTCGCCGACAGCCAGATCGCAGCGCTCACCACGGCGCAGATCGCGGCTCTGTCGACGCAGCAGGTCAACGGCCTCAGCGAAACCAACATCGGCGCGCTCACCGAGACGCAAGCCGGCGCCTTCACGACCACGCAAATCGCCGGTCTGTCGTCAGCTGCCGCGCATGCCCTCTCGGCTAGCCAGATCGCTGGCATGAGCACGGGTCAAATCCGCGCCTTTAGCGCCACCCAGCTCTCGGCGCTCGACGCGACCGACATGACCGAGTTCACCGAGACCCAAGTCGGCGCTTTGACGACGACACAAATCTCGGCGCTCTCTTACACCAACCTCGCGGCACTGGCGGACACGCAGATCGCCACCTTCTCGGCGACGCAGATGCAAGCCATCTCGACGGCCGGCATCTCTCATCTCACCGAAACGCAAGTCGGCGCCCTGACCACGACGCAAGTTGCGGCCATGTCGACCCAGCAGATGCGCGCCTTCACCAACGCCAACCTCTCGGCGCTTGACGCCACGCAGGTCGGCGCAATGACGAACACGCAGGTCGCCGCCCTCACGGTGACGCAGCTCAACTCGCTCAACGCTGGCGATATCGGCGAATTCTCCGCCGGCCAAGTCGGTGCGTTGACTGCCGCGCAAGTCACCGGCCTCACCGAAACCAACGTCAACGACCTCAGCGAGACCCAGGTCGGAGCCATGACCGCGACGCAAGTTGCGGCAATGACCGCAGCGAACGTTCACGCCCTCGCCGACACTCAGATCGCCGCCCTCTCCACGACCCAGGTCGCGGCCATGACGACGACGCAAATCGCCGGCCTCGACGAGACCGACATGGGCGAGTTCGCCGCAACGCAAATCGCTGCGATGACGACCAGCCAAGTCGCCGCCATCTCGGCCACGAACCTTGCGGCCTTCGCTGAGACGCAAGTCGCGGCGCTGACCGCGACGCAACTCGGCGTCATCACCGCCACGAAGCTCGCCGGCCTCGATGAAACGCAGGTCGCGGCCTTCACCACCGGCCAAATGGCGGCGCTGTCATCCAGCCAACTCGCGGCCTTCAACGCCACCAACATCTCGGCCTTCGCCGACACCCAAATTGGCGCTCTCTCAACCACCCAAGTGCGCGCTTTGACGACAGGTCAGCTCAACGCACTGCAAGCGGCCGACATCGCCGAGTTCACGACGACGCAAGTCGCCGGCATGAGCACGACCCAAATCGCCGGCCTCAACGCCACCAGCGTCGCCGCCCTCACCGACTCGCAAGTCGGCTCGCTGACGGCAACACAGCTGCAATCGATGCTGGCCGCGAACATCCACTCGCTCAACACGACCCAGATGGCGTCACTCACCAACGCCCAGGTCGCGGCGCTCACGATCACGCAGATCGGCGCCCTCGACGCGGCCGACATCGGCGAACTCAGCGCCGATCAAGTCGCGCACATGACCACGACGCAGATCCGCGCCTTCGACACCACCAAGCTCGGTGCGCTCGACGAATCGCAGATTGCGGCCCTGACCAACACCCAGCTCGCCGCGATCTCGGCGACGAACATGTCGGCCTTCAGCGCCACGCAAGTCGGCGCTCTGACGGTCACGCAGATCGGCGCCTTCACGGCGCAGCAGATCGCAGCCTTCTCGGATGCGAACCTAGCGGCGCTCGCCGACACGCAAATGGCGGCGCTCTCGACCACCCAAGCCAAGGCGATCACGGCGACACAACTTGCCGCCCTCGCCGCCAACGACGTGGCCGAATTCACCACCACGCAACTTGCAGCGATGTCGACCAACCAGGTCGCAGCCTTCACCGCAACCAACGTCGCCGCCCTCGCCGACACGCAAGTCGCGGCGCTGACGGCAACGCAGATTGCCAAGCTCGACGCCAGCGCCTTCGCGGCCTTGGAAGCCACGCAGCTCGCGGCGCTGAACGCCACGCAGCTCCGCGCCCTCGACTCGACGCAGATCGCGGCGCTCAGCGCAACGGACATGACCGAGTTCAGCGACGCCCAGGTCGGCGCTCTCACCGCAACGCAGATCGCCGCCTGGTCGACCGATGTCATCACCGACCTCGGCGCCGCCACCATCGGCGCACTGGCGGTGACCCAGATCCCGTCCTTCACGGCGACGCAGCTGGATTACCTCTCGACCACGAACATCGCGAACTTCAATTCGACGCAGCTCTACGCCTTCACCTCAACGCAGGTGGCGAGCCTAGACGGCGATCAGATCGAAGCCTACCTCGCGGCCATCTAATCGGGGCAACTGGGGCCTCTGCGACCCTCGGCGCCACAAGCGCCGGGGTCGCATTAATGTTTCGGCAACGCAAATCACTAGAGCTTCGCGCGCGGGCGCGTGTGCCCGCGTAAGCGGGCGGCGTATCCATGTCAGAACCAGCGTTCGTGACGGCTTTGCAGAAGGTCACGAGCGGATCGTTGCCGCTCAACGAACTCATCGTGGCAGCCCAGCAGCTCGGCGCTTCTGGCCAGCCTGACCTCGCCCGCCAACTCTATCAGATCTGGATCGCGATGAATGGCGAGCATCCCTTGCTCTTCATCGCCCACTTCAATTGCTCCACCCTGCTCGCACAAGGCGGCGACAATGCCGGCGCGCTCGCCTCGCTGCGCGCAGCCCTCACCATCAATCCGGATTTCGCACCAGCGCACATCAATCTCGGCAGCGCGCTTGAGCGCGCCGGCGACGCCGCCGCCGCTGTCGAACAATGGAAGGCCGGCCTTGAGCGCATGGCCACGGTCACCGGCGATACGATCGAATACAAGATCACGCTTCTAAAGCAGCTCAGCCGCGTGCTCAGCGACAACCAGCAGCACGAAGCCGCCGAAGTCGCGCTTCAGCAATGCCTCGACCTTGGCCTTCATCAGCGCGACGTCGTTGAGCAATACGCCGCCGTCCGTCTCGCGCAATGCAAATGGCCGATCGCAACGACGCCCACAAAGCTCACGCGCGGCTCGTTCGTCTCACGCTTTCACCCGCTCTCCTCGTGCGCCTATTCCGACGATCCGCTACAGCACCTCGGCCTCGCGCATCGCTACGCAGAGGCTGTCGCGCCCGCCATCACCAGCGCCAGCGATCGTCGCCACGCGCCGATCCCGCAAGGCCGCCGCCCGCGCATCGGTTACGTCTCATCGGATCTCCGCGCGCATGCCGTCGGCTATCTGATGGCCAATCTCTTCGAAGCGCACGACACCTCGAACGTCGAGGTCTTCATCTATTATTGCGGCATCCCGGCCGATGACGGCATCAACCAACGCATCAAAGCCGCCGCCGAGCATTGGGCCGACATCCGCAACATCGGCGATGATGAAGCCGCCGCTCTTATCGCCGCCGACGAAATCGACATCCTCATCGACGTCAACGGCCACACGCGCGATGCCCGCCTCGGCATTTTCGCGCGCCGTCCCGCGCCGATCCAAGTCAACTGGCTTGGCTACCCGGGGTCGATGGGCAGCCCCTATCACCACTACATCATCGGCGACGAATGGGTGATCCCGCAGGACCACGAGGTCTACTATTCCGAGCGCGTGCTGCGCCTGCCTTGCTATCAGCCGAACGACCGCAAGCGCATCGTCGACACCGCACCGCCGCAACGCAGCGAGCACGGCCTTCCCGAAGATGCGTTCGTGTTTTGCTGCTTCAACGCCGCGCACAAGGTCACGCGCTATTCATTCGAGCGCTGGATGGCGATCCTCAACCAAGTGCCGAACAGCGTCATTTGGCTCTTGGACTACAACACCGAAACCAACACGCGTCTGCGCGCCGCGGCTGAACGTTACGGCGTTTCCGGTGATCGCTTGATCTTCGCCAAGAAGGTCCCGAACCCGCGCCACCTTGCGCGATATCCGCTCGCCGATCTCTTTCTCGACACCGCCCCCTATGGCGCGCACACCACCGCATCAGATGCGCTTTGGATGGGCGTTCCGGTGCTCACCTACGCTGGCCGCAGCTTCGCTTCGCGCGTCTGCGCGAGCCTCGTCCGCGCAGCGGGCGCACCGGAACTCATCACAACTTCGCCCGACGCCTTCATCAAGCGCGCCATTGCGTTGGCAACGACCGATCAGCTCGGCCTCAAGGCGCTGCGCCAGCGGCTCACCGCCAACCGCGACACCTGCACATTGTTCGATATCGACGGTCTGGCGCGCAATCTGGAGGGCCTCTACGCGCAGATGGCCGGCGACTATCGCGCAGGCCACTTGCCCAAACCCAACACCGCCAATCTCGACGCCTATCTCGATATCGGCGTGAACATCGATCACGACAGCATCGAGATCGGCGCGGCCAGCGACTATCACGGCGTCTACCGCGCCGCGCTCGCCGTCCGGCACTACAACACGCCAATGCAAGCCGACGGGCGTCTGTGGACCGAAAACGACATCGGCGCGGCCGAAGCCGCGCCGATCAACTGCTCAGCGTCACGCGCCGCTTAGAAGCGGAAGCGGATCGCCGCGTTGATGCTGTGACGCTCGATCTGGTCGCTGAACTCGCCTTCGTAGCCGAGCGAGAACGTCGAGTAGCCATTGGTGGCGTCAAAGCCGATGCCGATCAGCGGGCCGCCATCGCCCACGCCTTCGTCCGTCAGCGTGAATGGCGTCGTGCCGGAAACGAAGCGCACCGTACGCTCTGACTCGGCGTCCAACGCATTGGCGCGATAGCCGGCATAGATCCGCGGCGAGACAACCGATTGTTGGCCGAAGCGCAGGTTGGCCGCGAACTCAACGCCCACGTCAGCCCAGAGACGCTGCGAGAAGACGCTGTCGACGGCGTAATCGATTGCTGCACCGCCACCCTCTTCTTCGTAGCTGTCTTCGTTCATCGCGACGTAGGTCAATGCTGCCTGCGGCGTCACGGTGAACGTTTCCGAGATCGCGAGCGGCACGGAAGCGCGGATCGCGCCGTGGCCTTCGTACGCCATCCAATCTGCTTCTGAGAGCGCACGGAACGCGACCGGATTGCCGATTTCGACAAAGCGGCGTGACTGCATCTTGCCGGCGCCTGCGCCGCCGATGAAGTCGAGATCGATCGGGCCGACAGCCGTCGCATAGTACGCGTTGAGTTGGCCGAACCAAGTCGAAATCTCGCCGTCCGGACGGCCAGGCTCTTCCACTTCCGATGCGATGAACGCAGCCGAGAGGCCGAACATGGCGCCGTTATTGGTCGGGCCATCGATACCAGCCGCGAAGCCAAAGCCTGAGCCGCGGAATTCCTGCGCGTTCGGGTTCGGCGCTTCACGCGTTACACCGTAAGCGATTTCCTGGCCCCAAACCGAGACTTCATCCAAGCCCTGCAGGCGCGTTGCCGACATACGGTTCGAGGTGGCGCTCTGCATTTGCTGGATCGCCGTGGTCGCAACTTCAGTCGCGCCGTCGGCATAGTTCGGCATCAGGTCTTCGTACGCATCGAAGAACTCATACTGCGAGGTGATCGCCGCCATCGCCGTTGAAGCCGCAGTATCCAAACGCAGCGCTTCGAGGATCGGATCGAGCGCGATCGCTTGGTTGGCCGAAAGGCCCAACTGCGCCGGCGTACGCAACTGGAAGGTCGCTTCCAGTGAGTTCGGCGAGCCTTCGACGATCGGGTTCGTAGTGTCGATGAAGACATTGTAGAGATAAGGAGCGTTCGCGCCCCCCACGGCGCCGACGACATTCGCCGCACCGAACATGCCGCCGTTGGCGGTCAAGAAGGTGTACGAGCCGAACGTCGGCAGGCCTGCCGGAATGACCGGGACGATCTGCGCGCCCGCCGCAAACGTCACCGTGCCGGAGGCCGTGATGTTCGTGGTTTCCAACGGCACGGCCGAGAGGAACACGCCGAAGATACTGTCAGCGCCGAAGCTCGCGCTGGTGATGCCGAGCGTGCCGCCCGAATAGGCCAACGTGCCGTCGATCACATTGATCGTCAGCGCGCTATCGGTGTCGGTGATCGAACCGACGTACGAAGCGCCGTTATCGATCGTGAGTTGGTCAGCGCCCGCGCCGAACGACACATCGCCCGCAATCGAGCCCGCCAGCAGGTTGATCGTGTCGTTGCCCGAGCCGAAGCGAATTTCGCCGAGGATCGCTGGGTCATCATCAACGACAACATCGTCGACCGCATCATCGTCGGTGAACACCGACGGCGCGACTTGGTTCAGCGTGACGTTTGCGCTCGAAGTCGAAACGTCGATTGCGATCGCATCGCCCGCTGGGGTCGGCGGCAAGATATCATCGGTCGGATCAGAGTCAGTCGGGATCAGCAACGCTGCGATGCCGCCCGAGTTCGTGATCGTCGTCAGCGTGCCGGAGAGGTCCTGGATCGCAACCGCGTCACCGGTTTCGCCGAAATAATTCGCTTGGATCGTGCCGCTGTTATTGATGGCCGGCACGCTCGCGCCGGCTTCCAGCAACACAGCATGCGACGTGAACGCAGCGTCCGACGCCGAGTTCGACGTAACCGAGCCGCGTACAGCGAGCAGGTTCGTGATCGAGTCTTGTCCGAACACGACACCAAACGCATCTGCTTCGGCAGAGTTGGCCGAAACCGAATTATCGATCGCGACGCCGCCATTGATCGTCGCCGTCGCGCCAAGGCCATCGCCTTCAATGCGCAGAGCCGTACCTTCAATGCCGTTATAGATGCCGGTGGCGTTAAGCTGGCCGCGCACCTGCAGGCCCCAGCCGTCAGCGTTGGCTCCAACAACAAGGTTCGAGCCGTCCGCCTGAACGTGAACCGTCGGCGCCGAGCCATACGATGCAAGCACCGCAGTGACGTTATCGTCGGTTTCGTTGTCCTCGGCGTCGCCATCGTCGTTGAGATCATTCTCGACGCCGATGCCTTGGATGGTGATGCCGCCGGCGACGTTGCCGTTGACGAGCAGCACCGAACCGCCCTGCTCAAGGTCATCGGCATCAAGGCCGCTTTGATCGGTCGGCGGGGTCGTCGAGAGATAACCCGTCGTCGCCCACGACCCATTGATATTCAGCGCGCCGCCAATATCGCTGTTGACGTGAACGCCGATGCTGTTCTGGCCACGCACAGCCGCGCCGCCGGTAATCGAAACGTCACCGGTAACGCCGTTATTGATCGCGACGCCGAACGAGTTTTCGCCCGTGATCGCCAACGCGCTACTGACGGTGAGATCACCGGTCAGCAAACCGTTGAGCGTGATGCCCGATGAATTGTTGCCTTCAACCGTGATGAAGCCGGAGCTGATGATGTCGCCGGTGAACGTCGGTCCTGCCTGCAGGAAGATGCCGTGGCGGTTGGTGCCGGTCGCGAGGTTGCCGTCGAGGTTGCCGTCGCTGTCGCTGTCGGTGATCGTGTAATCTTCAAGCAGGCTGATCGAGCCTGAGTTCGTCACCGTGCCGGCAAAGCCGCCCTGGATCACGATGGCGTTCGAGTTGTTGGCGTTGTTCGAGTTGAGCGCGCCCGCGTTGGTGACGTCGTTGTTCGAGTCTAGTGTCACCGCCGTTTCGCCAGCATCGACGGTGATCGAACCACCACCAGAAGCAATCGTCACATCGCCAGCGACAGTACTGCCGTCAGGGTTTGACGTGACAACCGGCGTATCGATGCCGGTGCTGATCGTTCGATCACCCGCCTCAGCCGTGCCGGAGACACCGCCGACCATAGCCACCGCAAGGCCAGCGAGTTGAATGTTACGTCTGATGCGCATCCCGGCTCCGTCCCCTTTTGTCGGCGCGAGCGGGAAATGGCGTAAACCGATCGCCACTGGACACCGGCCATTTAGGCCGCGCCCAATCCTCCCGCTGGCGGCCGCTCTCCTAGGAGCGGCGCATAGGGGTTGGCATGCCGACTTATCGGAATTTTGTCCATAGCCGGGCGCATGGCCGAAAGCTCTGGATACGGGGCGAAAATGTCACTCAGCCGGCACGCGCCCAGCTGGGGAAAACGCACCTCATGTTGCACTGCATCAGGGGCGCGTTGACCCGCCTCAGCTGCGCAATTGGGCGCGCAAGTCCATAACGCTGCCAGGCTTCGTTTCGATCTTCGGGCGCTGGAACGATGCCTGAAGCGCCGCCACCTCGGAAGCGGGAACCGCCCGCGAGAAGAAGAAGCCCTGCAGCTCGCTGACACCGACGAGGCGCATAACCGAAGCCTCAGCCTCGGTTTCCACACCTTCGGCGACGATTTCCATGCCCAAGCCCCGGCCCAGCGTCACAACCGACTGGATGATCGTCATCGCGCGCTTGCGCTCATGGATGCCGGTCACGAAGGCGCGGTCGATTTTGATTTTGTCGAAGCGGAAGTCGCAGAGGTACCGCAACGACGAATAGCCGGTGCCGAAGTCATCGAGGGCAATTTTGAAGCCCATCGCCCGCACCTGCTCGAGGATCTGGCGGTTGCGATCGCTGGATTCCATCAGAATGCCTTCGGTCACCTCGAGCACGATCCGCGTCGGGTTGATCTCATGCTCCTGAACGAGGCGCTCGAGCAGCTCGACCAGATCGACGTGGCGGAACTGAACCGGCGAGAGGTTGATTGAGATTTCAAGGTCCGGCCAAGCTTTGGCTTCCTCGAACGCGCGCTCGATCACGAACGCTCCCAAAGCCGGCATCAAGCCCGCCTCTTCGGCGATCGGCACGAACACGCCCGGCGAGATGTCGCCTTGCTTTGGGTGTTTCCAGCGCAGCAGCGCCTCCACGCCCGTCACGCGCCCATCGGCGCACGAAATCAGCGGCTGGTAGTGCAATTTCAACTCGCGCGCTTCGAGCGCGGCGTGCAGTTCAACTTCAATCTCACGGCGTTGTTCGACTTCCGCCGCCATCTCGGCGCAGAACACCATTGCCTTGTCGCGGCCTTGGTTCTTGCCCTGATAGAGCGCGATATCGGCATGACGCATGAGCTCTTGCGGCGACATGCCGTGCTCAGGGCTCACCGCGATGCCGATCGAGGCGGTCATTTTGATGTGCTGACCATAGACGTCGAAGCTTTCCTCGAACGCCTTGCGCAGGTTCTCAGCCAATTCCTCGGCCGCGCGCGGACCGTTGGCGCAGCGCAGAACCGCAAATTCGTCGCCGCCGAAGCGCGACAGGAAATCCTCGCGCGAGAGCGATTTTTGCAGCCGCTGAGCCACACCCATGATGAGCGTGTCGCCAGCGGCGTGACCCATCGTGTCGTTGACATCCTTGAACCGGTCAACGTCGATGTAAGCGACCAGAACCCGGCCGTTGTTTCGGGTTTGAACCAAATTATCGAGCTGCTCTTGCAAGTGCTCGACGAAATGGTGGCGGTTCGGCAGGCCCGACAATGCATCGTGCAACGCCTGATGGCGCGACTGCGCTTCGCGGTCCGCAAGATCGCCCGAAGCCCGCTTCAGCCGGTTGATCATGAGGTAGGTCAGCCAGCCCGCGCCCATCACGCCAAAGGCAACCAGCGGCAGAATGAAGAGCAAAAGCGAACGGCCTGGCTGGCGCGGGGTCCACGCCAAATATCCCATCGGCGTGCCGTCATCGGCGACGAACGCTTCCGACAAGACGCCGGAACCACGCACCGTGTCTTGCGAGAGGCTGAGGTCTGGGATCAGCAGCGAACCGCCAACCTGCGCCATGAAGGCTTCGTCGATCTTCACAACCGAAAGCAGCAAGTGCGGCTCGCCCTGCAGCAAGCCGGCATCGAGGTTCGGCACGATCGAGATCGTCGTCACGACGGCAGGCTCGCCGTCGACGCTCATGATGTGCCCTGCCCAACGGCCAAAGCTCGCGCCCAGGAGCGCGCTATAATTGCCTTGGCTTTCGCCGAACTTCTGGTCGCGCTGGCGCAAGCCTTCGTCGGCGCCGCTGCGTGCTTCGCTCACGATCTGATCGAAGATGGCCCGGTGTGCGTTGTAGGCAGCTGCAGCATCGCTGCGCTCGCCGTTCACCGTCGCGTAAATCGGATGGTTCGAGCTATCGATGATGAAGACTTCATCATGCCCATAGGTCTCGAAGAAATAGAGGCCGATATTGGTGTCGATCCAGTCCAGATCGAGAGGCCGGCGCTGGGCGTTCGCCACAGCGTCGTCCCACCAGGCGATCGCCTTTTGCTGGTCGAGCACCGAGCTCACGCTCTGGTCGAGTGCGTTTTCCACAAGCTGGCGCTCACGCACCACGGCCGTCCGGTTCGCTGACCAGCCCGCGTAAGCCACGATAACCAGCAGTACTGCCCCGAAGAGCACCAGCGCAGCACCGATCACCGCGGTCAGGCGGCTCAGATCGTTCTTGTAATGAACGTTTTTGGCGCTGCTCAATGTCATGACTAAGCCAAAGTAAATGGACGCAACCGTACTTAACCTCGGGATAATACAGTGCTCAATACAAAAATTATGTTACGGGAACCCAGATTTTTATTTGAAATACGCCTCATAATACTTCGCTAACTATATTTGCGGCCTCCTGGAGCGCAGCGCAGCTATGCCTCGTTAACCTTGGTAAATAACGATTTAGGCTTGCGTTCTGGAAATTTACGCCTTATTAGGGAACTGCAACGCTCAAGCACTGCTGGGGACAAGCCGGGTAATGACCGGAGCGCTGCAAGTATAGTTAACAGCCACTTGGGTGATCTATGACGCGTTACGTCGTGAAGACACGCGCCGACAGCCCCGAACTGCGCAGAGCTGCGATGGCCATCGAACAGGCCGCGTGGGGCGCACTCGGTTTCCTCAACTTCACCCGCGCGCATTTCGCGTTCTACCAGCAGTTGCTGGATGACAACGCCGACTGCCAGCTCTGCCTCGTCGACGAAGTCACCGGTTACCCGGTTGCCGTCGGCAATTGCGTGCCGCTGACCTGCGACTTCGACAATCTCCCACCTGAAGGCTGGGATTGGATCGTCGAAAGCGCCGCCAACAATAACGGCGCCCGCCGCAACGCGCTGGGCGCGCTCGCGATCTCAGTGCCGGGCATCCATCGCTCAAAGGGCCTCGCGCGCGTGATGATTCAGGAATTCCGCAACCTCGCCGAACGCAAAGGCCTCGACGGCGTCATCGCGCCGGTCCGTCCGTCCGCCAAGCACCTGCACCCTTTCATCCCGATGGAAGAGTACATGACCTGGACCGACGACAAGGGCCGCCTTTTCGATCCTTGGCTGCGCAGTCACTCGGCCGCCGGCGGCAAGATCATCAAACCCGCGCCACGTTCCATGGTTGTCGAAGAGCCAGTCGCGTTCTGGGAAATGTGGCGTGGCAGCGCCTTCCCGACGACCGGCGAATACAAGATCGACGGCGCACTCAATCCTGTGTCGATTGATCTTGAGCGTGACAGCGGCCGTTACGTCGAACCCAACGTGTGGTTCGCGTATCAGGCAGCCTGATCAGCTCGCAGCACGCAAAGCTTGAACGTTGTACTCGGGCAGCTCTGACGCGCGCCCGTAAAGATAGCCTTGCGCCAGCTCGCAGCCCATCGCGCGCAGTGCATCCGCGGTCGCTTCGTCCTCGACGCCCTCAGCCGTAACTTTGAGCCCGAGCGCTTTGCCAAGACCAACAAGCGCGCCAACGATAGTCGCGTTTTCACGATCGGTGGTGATCCGCGCCACGAACGAGCGGTCGATCTTCAATTTGTCGATCGGCAGTTCGCGCAACAAGAACAGCGAAGAATAGCCGGTGCCGAAGTCATCAAGCGCAATCCGCACGCCCTGATTTTTCAGCGACATCAGCGAAGTCTTCGCACGCGCGACATCGCCGATCATCGCGCTTTCCGTCACTTCAATCTCGAGACGTTGCGCCGGGAAGCCTGTTTCGCGCAGCGTGCGCAGCACTTTTTCCGGGAACCATTGGTCGCGTACTTGGCTCGGCGAAATGTTGACCGCCAGCACGAATTCGCCCGGCGCATCGAGTGCTTTGCGGCATGCTTGCGCCAGCAACGCCCAGAACATCGCGTCCACCAGGCCCGCATCCTCGGCGACCGGGATGAAGTCCGCCGGCGAGATCATGCCGCGTTCGCGGTGCGGCCAGCGCGCCAAAACTTCAAAGCCAGCCAATTCGCCCGTGTCGACACGCACCACCGGCTGAAAATACGGCACGATATCGCCGTTCGGGATCGCCATACGCAATTCGTTTTCGAGCGCGGCTTTCATCTTCAGCTCTTCATCGATTGAAGAGTCGAAGAACTTGTAGGCGCCGCGATCTTCCTTCGCGCGCAGCATCGCAGCGTCGCCGCGTTGCAGGAGATCGGCCGGCACGTCGCCATCTTCAGGGCAAAGCGCAACACCAATCGAAGCGCCAACCGTGAGCTTCAATCCGTTGACCAAAATCGGCGCCGAGAGCTCATGCAGAATGCGTCGCGCCGCCGCCGCGACCGCATCACGATTGCCCGGCCCTTCCAGCAACACCGCAAATTCGTCGCCGCCCAGGCGCGCCGCGAAACTATCGTCGCGGATGCAGCCAGTCAGGCGCGTCGCGATAACTTGCAGCAATTGATCGCCAATCGCGTGACCATGAACGTCGTTGATCGGCTTGAAGCGATCGAGATCCACGAACATCAGCGCGAAAGCACACTCTTCAGTGCCAACCAGCGCCAGACGCCGTTCCAATTCTTCCAGGAAGTGCCGGCGGTTCGCCAGACCCGTCAGCGGATCGTGGCGCGCCAGAGATTGAGCGCGCGCCTCGGCAGCTTCCCGTTCGCCGATCTCAGCCGAGAGCGTCTCGTTGGCGCTCACCAGATCCTGGGTACGCTGCTGGACCGTCTTCTCTAGATTGTCGCGGATCGCATCGAGCTCAAGCACCGCCTGACGGCGATCCAGCTGCGCCTTTACCCGCGCCGTCAGCACCCGCAGATCGATCGGCTTGGTGATGTAGTCGTTTGAGCCGCCTTCCAGCGCCTTCGAGACGATATCGCCATCATCAAGCGCAGTGACGACGATCACCGGCACGTGCTCGGCGTCGAAACGCTGACGAATGCCTTGCAGCGCTTCCAACCCGGAGCGCTCGGGCATCATCCAATCAAGCAGAACCAGTTCGATATTTTCGGCGGCAATAACATCTTCAATGCCCACCGCAGTTTCGCGCAGCACGACGTCATATCCGCGACGCTCAAGCCGGCGGCCGAGCATGTCACGGTTTTGCGCCTGGTCGTCGACCAGGAGAATACGTCCGAGGCGCGTCGTCGCTGACGCGCCCTCATCGCCTTGAACCGAGGACATTCGCCCCCCCGCATACCAGACGGGCAATTTACGACACGAGAGTTGAGGTCGCGCTAATAGCGCAGGGCAGATTGAAGAATTTGGATGATTTATCTTTGCTAACCTTGACGCGCGCTAACCATGCCGCGGCCCACACCGCAGGGTCCGCGCGCGAACAAGAGCCTCCCCCCTTAGGCCGCGTACTTTTCGATCAAAGCGACAAGGCCGGCAAAATCCACCGGCTTGGTCGCGAAGTCGTCGCAGCCCGCGTCCATGCATTCCTTACGTGCGCTCTCCATCGCGTGCGCAGTCAGCGCCACGATCTTCACGTTGCTCACATCAGGCGTGTTGCGAATGGCCTTGGTCGCCTCGATCCCGGACATCACCGGCATCGAGATATCCATGAGAATGAGATCCGGCGCGCACGATTGGGCCATCTCCACTGCCTCCGCGCCGTTTTCAGCACAGTGCACTTCGTAGCCTTTGCGCAGCAAGCGGCGCGTCAGCATTTCGCGGTTATCGGGATGATCTTCAGCGATAAGAATGCGCATGGGAGGACCTTTCACGCCGTCTTGGCTATGTGGGAAACCGCCGGAACGTCGACAGGCGATGCAGTGTCGGGTGCGCGCGAGAAGCGAAGCGCCGCCGCAGCGAGAACGTCACGGTCGGCTGGTTTGACCAGATGCTCGCAGGCGCCTGACGACAACGCGCGCTGGCGATTGTCGTCGATAGAATGGATGATCACAGGGATGCCGCCGGCGTCGCCGGTGTTCAGGACCGTCAGCACATCCCAACCCGTTACGTCGGGCAGGTTGATGTCCAACAGGATGAGACTGGGGCGCAGCGTACGCGCAAGCTCGATGCCTTCAGCGCCCGTCGTCGCGGTGCGCACGTCAAAGCCCAAGCGAATGAGCGAACGCGCCGTCAAATCACGCGCCGTTTCCTCGTCGTCGATCATCAGCACCAGGCGGTGGTTACCCTGCCCTGCTGCAGCGTTTGCATCGACGCGCGCCAAAACCGGCGCTTGATTGAGATGCACTGGGAAGCGCAGCGTGAAGGTCGAACCTTCGCCGTACACACTCTCCACCGACACATCGCCGCCAAGCACTTGCATGATCCGCCGCGTCAGCGCGAGGCCAAGCCCGGTGCCGCCATAACGGCGCGCCGTCATAGCGTCCGCTTGCTCGAATGCATTGAACAAGCGCCCGATCTGTTCCTCGGTCATGCCGATGCCAGTGTCGCGCACAGCGATCTCGATCGCATCGCCGGCGCGGCGCGCGCTCACAATGATCTCGCCATTCTTGGTGAACTTGGCCGCATTCGACAAAATATTGAGCACGCACTGATTGAGCTTGAACGCATCGGTGCACGCCGCCTCGACGTCCGCCGCGATCTCGAGCTTCAGCGTACTGCCGTTCTTCTCAACGTTCGGGCGCACCGTATCCGCCGCTTCTTCAAGCAGCCCAGCGACATCGAATTCCGAAGCCACCGCATCCATGCGGCCCGCCTCGATTTTCGAAAGATCCAGAATGTCGTTGATGAGGTGCAGCAATTGCCGCGCCGAACTCAGCACACGCTGAAGGTCGGCGACATCGTTGTCGCGATCGTCAGCCTCAGCCTCTTCCATCAACATTTCCGAATAGCCGATGATGGCGTTGAGCGGCGTACGCAGCTCGTGGCTCATCGAGGTCAGGAATTGCGACTTCGAGATGTTAGCGCTCTCCGCCTCTTCACGCGCCGTACGCAAGCTCGCCAGTGTGTCCGCCAGCTTCACATCGCGCGCGTTCATTTCTTCCATCAGGCTGTCGAGGCGCTCGTACATCTCAGCGACATTCACCGCCGCCTCGTCGATCGCTTCAACCACAGGCGCGCTTTCGCCAAACAACGCCCGGCGCGACTTCAGCCCCTCTTCGGCGCGGTGCATGGCGCCGATGAACGCAGCCTCCTGACGCTTGCGCTCGGTGATGTCCTTGGAAATCACAACGATCTTTCGCACGCCGCCGGAGCGGCCCATGACGCGCTGCGCCCACGCTTCGATCCAGCGCACGCCGCCATCGTCGTTGAGCACGCGGTGCTCCATCGAGCCGCCGCCGCCTTTGCCGACGCTGATGAAGTAGTCACGCAGCGCCAAGCGGTCTTCTTCATGCAGGAAGCCCGTACGGCTTTCCATGAATTGGTCGAACGTGAACGGGCGATTGTAGAGCGCCTCGACATCGCCATGCCAGCTGATCGTCCGCGACTTGAAATCGACTTCCCACACCAAGCTGCGCGCAATCTTCAACGCCTGCAGCAGGCGCTCTTCATTGGCGTGAGCTGCGGCGCGCGCCTGAATAAGTTGCGTGATCTCGTTACCGTGTGACACGACGCCGACAACTTCGCCATCGGCATTGCGCCAAGGCCGCGCTTCCCAGTTGAACCAACGGATGCCGCCCGGCGTGCGCGTCTCGTCTTCTTCAAAGCGCACGACTTCGCCGCTCATCGCGCGCGCGAACGCATCGCGCCAGCGGTCCGGCGCCCAATTGATCATATCCTCAAAGCGCCGCCCGACCGGATGCTGCACATGGATCGCATTGCGCATCGTCTTGCTCATCGCAACGACACGGCCTTCGTGATCCACCAACATCGAAGCAGATTCGCCCTGATCCAGCATAAGCTGAGCCAGCACTTGCTCTTGGTTGGTTTCTTGCTTGGCTGCGCGCAATGCACGCTCGGCCTGCGAAGCGCTGACGCGCGCTTGCGTCACGTACGCCATCAGCGCACCACCGCCGACGGCCGCGATGAACGCCAAATCCCAATCCGGCTGCGACGACATCGAAGCCATCATCAAAGGTGATGCGAGCAGTGAAAGCGCAGGCGGCGCAGCGCCCGACACCGCGATCGCCAACGCGCCCGACGCGCCTGGGCTGAAATGGCGCACAACCGCCGCGACCCACAGCAACATCGCCGCCGCCGCACCCGCAGCTTCGCCATGCAACCACAACGTGATCGGCAGCATCGCGTAAAACCCGGAACAGAACGCGGCCCAGAGGCAAAGCCCCGCCAGCACGCCGCCTTCAATCTTCGTCTCCGCCGCATCGAGGCGGCGATAAAGTTCGGTATCGAGAATGAGCAGCACCGCCATGATGGCGCACCAGCCCACGGGCCACGGACCGCCCATGATCGCGGCCGCTATCCCACCGGTCAGGATGGTCAAAGCAATGGAGGCCGGCATCTCGCGCCTGCGCGTCTCGGCGGCGCTGGCGATTGCCGAAGGCGGCGTATGCGTCATGCTTGGCGGGCTCCGCGCCGAATACAATTTGGTGGACGCTGCCAGCGCAGAATGAATTTAAGCTAAACCATATCCAGATTTTGCCGCTTATCATGGGCTCGATTCGATGGCCCGCCACGCTGACCCCGCCCTGCCCGAGCGCCGCCGCAGCCAAATCCTGGAGGCCGCCCGCGAATGTTTCCGCGAACGTGGGTTCCGTTTATCAACGATTGAAGAAATCTGCGCCGAAGCCCGCATCAGTCCCGGCGCGCTCTATCGCTATTTCGACTCCAAAGCCGACATCATCGCCGCCATCGCGCTCGACGCGCGCGCCGAAGCCGAAGCGATGCTCGAACGGGTTAACGGTTCAGAAGGTTTGATCGAAGGGCTCGCCGAGCTCGCGCGCGCCTTCTTCGAAACCTTCGACGGCGATGGCGACGCCGCTCTCCTCGCCGACATCTGGGCCGAAGCAGCGCGCGATCCTTTGCTGGCGAAGGCGCTCTTGATCCGCGATCAGATCGCCGTCGGCCGCTTGGCCGCCGCCATCGAGCGCGCTCAACGCGCCGGCAGCATCTATCCGGCGCTCCCCGCGACTGAGGCCGCCGAAGCGTTGATCGCCGGACTTGAGGGCATGGCGCTCCGCCGCGCCCTGCGGCGCGAAAACGAGACCAGCGAAGCGGTGCGGCGATACCGCTCGCTCGCCTTGCATATCCTGAAACCTAAACGTTAGGTTGAGCGGTGCAGAAGGATGATCGTCACGTTGGCGATGAAGCACAGCACCGAGAACGCAAATAGCCAGGGAAAGCCGTGGCTGTGATGCTTTCTGGAATTAGCTTCCAGCACCCCGCCGGTTACCACCAAGGCCGCCGAGATCAGCAGGATCCAAAGCTCGTGCTTGTGCAAGAAGTGGTGAATTTCCTGAACCGAACCAGCGAGTAAGGCGATCCCGGACGTCGCCCCGGACACCGCCGCCGCCAACATCGCCAGCGCCGGCAGTCCGCAGCAGATTGCGTGCAGGCTCATCACCGCGGCGTGGGCCAGGTGGGCCCGTCGCGGAGCCTCGGTGCTGTTATGTTGTAACGTCACACGCCGGAACTAGGCGCTGACCCCGCCCCGGTCAAGCCGCACCGCAACCATTCGCAGCACGCTCGCCTTCAATCGGCGTAATACACGGAACTGTATCTTGCGGTTCGAAAGCGAAGCGCGCACATACCCATCGCTGCATTGAGGTAGAGGGCGATGTTGGCTTTCCTGGTCACAGTACGCGACGTGTTGATCGCAATGGCCTTGGCTTGGGTCGGCGTTACGCTGGAACAGCGTTCGGTCGATCAATCGGCTTGCCGCGCCGACACCTGCCAAACGAACGACCGCTGAGCGCTTCTTCAATCGCGCGATCTGTCCGATCGTTGACTAGCACCCACGCGTGTTCGCCCTTGAATGGCCGCACTTATTTCGTTCTCGTTGACCATAGGCGCGCGCTCTCCGCGCGCCGACGGAATTGTGCTGCATGACCACGACAACGCCTGAAGCGGAACGCACCAGCGACCCCGGCGCGATGATCGGCGTCCTGGGCCTTATCGTCGCCGGCCTCTGGGCCATAGGCAGCCTTGCCGGCGCAGTTGTACTGATCGGCCCCGAGAAGATGGGCTCGCTGACCATTCCGGAAATGGGCGCAGTTGGCGCCGTTGTCGTTCTGCCCGCTTTGATGGCCGTGTTCTCCGGCCTCGCCGCACGCGACAGCGCCCGCGCGCGTTCCGAAGCCCGCCGCCTCGCCGACGCTGCCGATCGTTTGATGAACCCTGAGCGCAGCGCCGAGAATGCTGCGCGTCAGCTCGCAGAATCCGTGCGCGGCGAAATCAACCAGCTCGATCAAGCTCTCCTGCAAACGCTGAAGCGCCTGCAAGACGTTGAAGGTCAGATCTCGCGCCAAGCCAAAGCCGTCGACGACATGACCGACCAGGCTAAGGCCGGCGCCAATCAGATGATCGTCGGCATGGAGCGCGAACGCGAAGAGCTGATGCGCATCTCTCGCGATCTCACCAGCCAAGCGCAAAACATCGGCGACTCGATCGGCAAGCACACGCACTCGATTTCCGAAGCGGCGCGCGTCGCCGAAGCCGAAGTCCGCGCCGCTGACCAAGCGCTCGATCACCGCCTCACTTCGTTCGGCGCCGCCGCCGCGCTGATCTCGGATCGCACCAACGGCCTCTCCAACGCCGCGCAGGCCAGCGCCGATTCCGCGCTCCGCCTTGAGCAAGCGCTCTCGACAGCGCTCGACGTGCTTTCCAAAGCCACCAGCCTCACCGACGCTGCGCGTCAGTCAGCCGAGGCCGCAAGCTACGCCGCCAACTCCACAGCAGGCGCTGTGCGCGAAACCACTCACCGCGCCATCGACGATGCAAAGCGCGCGGCCGAACTCATTCGCGGCGAAGCCGTCAACGTCGAACGCGAAGCCGCCATCGCGCTTGAGCGTCTGCGTGACGCCGCCGAAGCCGCTCGCCTCGCCGCACGCGGCGCCCGTGACGCCGTTGCCGATGAAGAACCACAAATGCGCGTGCGCAATCGCAGCGCCGAGCAGACGTCTGACGACGCAGCCCCCGGCTATGATCGCTCCTGGCGCGACGAAGCCGCGGATCCGCTCGAACTACCGCCCGCGCGCAATCGCAACGATCCACCGCCGCCTATGTTCGGCGACGCGCCCGCGCCGCAGCAACAGCAACCCGAGCGCGCCCGCGCGCCCGCAGCCGACAAGCCGGTGCCCGGCGATTGGACCTGGCGCGACCTTCTCTCCAACGTCGATGGCCCCGACGCGGGCGCACCCGCGCCATCGCAACGGCGCGAACCCGCCGCCGATCCTGTCGCGCACCTGCGCCGCCAGATCGCCGAGCCACGCACCACAACGTTGCCAATCGTCGCCACCATAGAACATGCCGGCCTGCAGCTCGCAGATGTCTTCTCGCCGTCAGCGCTCGAGCGCATCGCCCAACGCGCCCGCTCTGGCACGCAAGCACGTCGCCGCGCCGTTCGTGACGCAGCGCCCGAGGCGGCGAGGCGGATGGGTGATTTCCTGAACCGCGATGCGCAAGCCAATCAGGAAGCGATGCAATTCCTACGCACCGAAGGCGCACGCATCGCCGAACAAATCGGTCGCGGCCGCGCCCAGATGAACGCCGAACTCACGCGCGCCTTCTTGCTGATAGACGCCGCCGCCGGTTAAACCTCAAGCAACGACAACGCGGCCGCAAACACCGCGTCGCGATCCTCGTCAGTGAGCGATGCTTGTTCGCGCAGCCACGAACGCGAACGCGCCGCCATCACGCCTAGCCGCCGCGAACGCTGGATACCCGCTGTCCAGATTGGCCGCGACATTCGCTGCGCTACATCGGCGCTCCACGAACAACACCCGTACGGCCCGCTTCCAAGCGCCGCGTCCGGCTCATCTTGGGCTTGCGCTTTCGCCTAAAGCACATCCGCCTCGCCTCGCCTCGCGCCTCACCGCAACGGCGCCCGAGAACGCGAGCTCGCACGGCGGCACACGCTAGAGCCGCAGCCCCAGTTTCGACCCGACCCAGATCATCAAACTATAAAGCGCAATCGTAAGCGCGCACGCCGCCATGAGAGCAGGCCAAAAACCAACTCCGCGTTTGAGCAATTCTGGCATCAGCAGAAACATCGGCAATGACGGCAGCACGAACCAAAACGTGGCGCCCGCATGCGAAGCCAACCGCACCGGATCACGCGTATCGCTCCACAGCCAGACCATGCCGAGGATCGAGACCAACGGCAGCGATGCGATCAATCCCCCAAATCCTGGATTGCGCTTTGCGATCTCCGACACGATTGCGACGATGACGCCAGATAGACCTGCCTTCAAAATGAGATAGAGCATCTGAGCGTAACCTAGAGGACCGAATGGCGCCGGGATCAACTATTGCGTTCGCGCGCCGCATCGGTCCAGCCCTCCTCGGCCGCGTCACCTTGCTGCTTGCGGTGCTCGCCTGGGGCGGCGCGCTATCGCCATTCCTTGACGGCCTAAATCACTTCGCACCGTTTTGGCTGGCCTTCGCGGTCGCGGCGAGCCTTGCATGCCTTGCGCTCAACGCGCGCGGCTGGGCGGCGTACTGCGCCATAGCCGCATTGGCGCAGGCCACAATTATCGCACCGGAATTTCTGCGCCCAACCTCGGCGCCTGTCGCGGCCGGCGAACGCACCATCCGCGTCGTCTGGCTCAACACCTGGCTCGGTTCGCGTCCATCAGGCGATGTGTTGCACTACCTCGCAGAAGCCGACGCCGACTTTCTCCTGGTCTCCGAACTGCACGACGAAGGTCAGCCGCAATTCCAGCGCCTGCGCGCGCTCTACCCGACCGTCATCCGCTGCGAAGGCGGCCACGACTGCAACACCTTCATCTTCGCCAGGCGCCGCGCGCTCTCACAACAAACACGTACCGGCTTGCGCGCCAGCATGGGTGAGTTCGACATCGATGGCGCGCCGCTCCGTCTCATCGCCGCCCACGTTGCGCGCCCGAACCCGCCGCAACGGCAACAACAGGAATTCACCGCGCTCCGCCAGCTCATCGGCGCCGACACAAGCAACGTCATCCTTGCTGGCGATTTCAACTCAACACCGTGGTCTTTCGGGCTCCGCCGCTTCGATCACGGCGCCAACCTCCAACGCTACACGCGCGCTTTGCCAACTTGGCCCGCGCAAGCCTGGACGCGCTTTTACTTGCCTGCGATCGCGCCCTTCTTGCCGATCGACCACGCCTATTCCGGCGCAAACTGGCGCCTCGTGTCGCTACAGCGCGGTCGCAAGACCTCGTCGGACCATTACCCGATCGAAGCCACCTTCACTTACGTAGAATAAGCGAGTTACTGCGCCGTCGATGGCGCGCGTACTGGTTGGCCATGCGTCCGTCACAATGGATCGCCGCGTAACCCGGCCCTTTCTAGCCGCGCGCGAAGCCTGCCCAGAGGTAAGCAAATTCAATTCGCCGCAAATTCGCTTTAAACGGCCTCAGGCGGCGTGCAGAAAACGCTCGTCACCGCCGCGCCGCCGCAGAGGTCGCACCTGAGCTTAACCGGCCCGTCGCGCTCATTGGCGCCCAGTTCGCGCATTGCATCGTGGCGCCCTTCGAGCCACGCCTCGCTCCACGTCACCGCGTAATCGGTGTAGCCCGTATCGCAATGCGGACAGGCGAGCGTCTTCAACTGATCGCGAAACGCCTGACGGATCTCTTCCGCTGAAATGCCCATGCATTCAGCTACAATCACCTTCAGGCGCGATCAATCCGGCACTGAAAGCAGCCAAATTTCGAGCGCACGTGAACATAAGCGACACTCGCATCGGTCAAGATAGACTCGCACGCTGCGCCAAGTTCACGCCCCGGCACGACTTGGCCGGTCTCGTACCGAATCCAATCATCCGCGCCATACCCGCGGATAATGGCTGGCTCAAGAAATGCGAACCAGCGAGGCAACGCGGGGCTGTCATATCTGGCGCACTGCGCCTGATGCAGAAAGATCGGTCCGATCTCTGCATAAGGATGCGGCGTCCCCTCGAAGGGCCGATACGCCAAAACGAGTTTCGTATCTCCGTCCTCGATGAGGCCCAGACAATGACGACACGGATTGGCGCCACCTTCAGCTTTGCGGCTCAGCGGCGTCTGCCCGTGGGCATCGCACTCGCCGCGCCGCAAGCGCTCGTACTCAATCGTTGAAATGCCCTGAACCCGCAACCTCGTGCTCCTCGCTTCGTTACGACACTAAGCGCCTGTCCGCACGCCCTTACTTGCCGCTTTCGGACCTGGCGCTGGATATCGCCCGCCCCCCCCCGCACACACACGCATTGAGCCAAATCAATTTCCGTCCGGTCAGCATCTGTAAAATTACAGCTAGGCAAGCGAGACCGGACTTTTAGATGCCTCGGCAATTGTTGGACGCCTGCGAGCGCGCACGTCGTTCAGGTCTGGATTTCCCGACCATCTGGCGCACGCTGCTGCGCACCAGTCCGCTCGTGATCGGCCTCCCCGGCCACGAAGTTGTCGATGGCGAAGCGCAAATCGTGATCAGTCTCAGCACTGGGCAACAATTACTTTCAGCCGCCAACGGCTTTTCGCTGCGCTGGCGTTAGCGCGCCAACATCGCCATCAACGAACCCGACGCCCGCTCGCGCCACGCCGCCAACTTCGCCGCGCCGCCTTGGCGCATCCACGCACGCACGCCGCCCGCAAAGCTTATCACCGCCCATATCAGCTCTTGGCCAACCGTGCCGGCGTCGCCTATGTCGAATTGTTGCGAGGCGCCCACCAAAACCAGCAACGCGCCCAAACCATTGACCACAAAGAACACCGGCTTGTCGGCGCTCACCTTGCCCCAGCTCACCGCCGCATACATGCCAACGCAACACGCCGCGCCAACCATGCCGGACATTGATAAGAGCGTTTCCATGATCTTGCTTCCAGGTTCTGACTGAAAGCATCAGTGCCCGCGCCCGCCTCGGCTTGCCGTGACACACGTCACAACCCGCCACATTGCTCTGGCGCTCCTTATCCGGCAGGGCCTCTGGGATGAGCGCCGTATATTGTCATGGCCTACCTGGATCTCCTACGGAATGGCGCGCCTTCGCGCCGTCCCGGCAGCTCCTCTCACTCGATCGCTTAGGTCAGCTTGACCCGACGTATGAGAGCAACGTTCTAGAGGCGTTCGACGCCCTCAATCTCGACGCACCAACGAACATCATCGGCTTCTCGCTCGGCGCCATGGCCGCAATCCACATCGCTGCGCGTCGTCCTCTCAAGGCGCACCGGCTGATCTTGGTCTCACCCGCCGCGCCACTCGAACTCGGTAATTTTCTTCCGTCCATGGCCGGCAAACCAGTATTCGAAGCGGCTCAACGCGGAGCGCTGTCACTGCAATTGCTGACCATCGCGCAAAATGCGCTCCTCTCGGTGGCGCCAAAAGCCATGCTCCAAACCATGTTCGCAACGAGCGCAGTCGCTGAACGCGGACTACTGGCGGATCCAAGCTTCCAGACAATGTTGGTGGACGGGATGAAACAATGCTTCGGTTCGCACCAAAGGGCCTATCAAAACGAACTCATCGCGTTCGTAAGACCCTGGGCTCACCTCCTGGACAACATTTCGTGCGACGTGACTATCTGGCAAGGCGAGCAAGATTCGTGGACTCCTCCAGCGATGTCTGCGGCTCTACAATCGCGGCTCGGCTCGAAAGCCAGCGTGCACACACTCAACGGCCGAGGCCATTACGGCGCCCTTAAGGACCTACTTACGAGCCACTACGAGATATAGAGAGTGCCGCTCGCGTCCCAGGAGTTACGCATATGACTGACCTAGGCCTCGTGCTGATGACGATCGGCATCCTGCAATTTTCACTGATCCCGCCGATCGCGGACTTCAACACCTCGCACGCCCTCAATCCCGCCTGGCCGCCGCACGCGCGCTTTCATGTCGTCACCCAAGTGCTCACCACCTCCGCGCTTGGCTTTGCGGCGCTCTTCTTTCTGTGGTCCGGCCGCGTCGATCACAAACTCGGAATCTGCCTCGCCATGATCTTGAGCGCCATCGTCCTTGGCGGCTTCTTCCTCAGCGCCGCCGTATCACATCGCTACGGCGGGGCGATCTCCGCTCAACAAGGTTTCGCCGGTACGCGCATCGCACGCATCGATGGCAACATCACCAATTTCGCAATTGCCGGCCTGCTCATCATCGCCGGCCGGGGCCTAATGCTGTTCTAGCTCACGTCGGGCATTGCCCGCCCGGCGCCGGTAGCACCACGCGATCGCCAACATAGAGCAGATTGCCGCCATTCAGCGGCGAGACGCCGCCAAGATTGCGCTCCTCCAAGAATTCATTGCAACGCGCGATCTGCCGCCACGCTTCTGAATCGCCGTAACAGGAATTCGCGATCGCGATCAGCGTGTCGCCGCGCCGGATGCGCAGCACCGTAGCTTCCGAAATCGGCCCGGACGGGCAAAGCCCGCGCGCGCCCTCGTCACGCGTCAGCTGCAACGGCACGGTGGCCTGGCGCGGCGGCGCAGCTACGACCACTTGTCCCTGCGCCGGCGCACTCGTCGCCGCCGGATAGTCAAATGGCGATGTCGGAGTGAGCCCAAACGATGCAGCCGGATTTTGGTAATTGCCGGTCAGCAGTTCGTAGTGGAGATGCACCGGAATTTGGTATCCCGCCGTGTTGCCCATCAGCGCAATCTGCTGACCTGCCGTCACCGCCGCGCCGACCGCCATCTCCGGCGCAAAGCTCGAAAGGTGCGCATAGCGCGTGTACGTGCCCGAGCCGTGATCGATCAGCAGCATGTTGCCGTAATCATTGCGATAGAGCATCTCGATCACGGTGCCGTTCGCCGCGGCATAAATCGGCCCACCATTGCGCGCGTAATAATCCAAGCCCTTGTGACGGCGCCCGGCGCGCGCACCCACGCCCGATGAAAGGCATGCGTCATGCGTCGGATTCACCGCGACGATCACGCCATTCACGTCCACGAATTTCGCGAACCGCTCCACCCGCCGCTCCTCATCCGCTGGCGGCGCATTGCTTACCGCCATCCCCGGACACAGCTGCAGCGCGTCTTCAAACACCGCTCCACCCGCCGGCGCTTCTCTCACGCGACCCTGCTCGGCTGCGAGCGCTTCCGCGTATTCATCGAGCACGTGCTCAGAATTGCGCTCAACGAGAATGACATTGCCCGTGCTTGCAGCCAGCACCGCTGCATCGCGCGTCAATTGCGTGAAATCCTCACGCGATAGGGTCGAACGCAATCGCGCCAATCCTTCACTGCTCACATCGAGCCGCGAGAGCAGCGGATCGACGCGATGACTGACGACACCCAGCCATTGCGCGGGCGCCGGATAGATCGAACCGATCAACCAGCCCGCAACAACAAGGCCAAAACCCAACACGCCTTTGACGGCAAATCCGAGCATGGCGTTTTCCCCTCACGGTGAAAGTCCTGCAGCAGCTCCGATATCAGCCCATGCGACGCCGCTCACAACACCGCACACGCGCCACGCGTACCCGCGCCACGCCTCGCACACGATCAAAAACTTGGTTGCAGCGCAGCACGCGCGCGCTTTTGTGTCCGCAACGCCCTAGCTGCCACCACGAAAATTACGTGCTCGCTTTGCAAGATGCCCCCGCGGCGCGCCTGCGTAGGCTTCATTCTTGCCGCCACGCTCGCAAGTTGCGCCGCACAAAAATTCGCCCCTACCCACATGTGCTCGAAGAAGGTTACGGAGGTCCAAGCTGACTGCACCGCCGCCATTTGGTACAACAACGAAGCCGCCGCGTGGTTCACCTAGAATCGGCGACTGGTACGGCGCCACGTTCCTTCTTCCGCGTGCTCGGCCCCGATCATGCGGGAGAGTTCGCCGCACTCACACCGCGCATCCTTGCCTCGATCGAAATCAACTCAAGAGCACCGGCTACGCTAGCGTCATCGACAACGAGCTGACACCGTCATCCGCACCCTCGCCCCCCCTCGGCGACGTCGACAACGTCATCACCCAAGCCGACTTCATCTTCGGGCCGTAAAGGCGCAAAGATGCGCCATGATCATCTTCGTTCACGGCGTGCCCGACACGCCCGCCTTATGGCGCCCGCTTATCTCCGCACTCGGCCTCAGCGCCGATGCGTGGCGCGCGCCCGCCCTTCCCGGTTTCGGCAACCCGGTCCGGGCCGGCTTCAACTGCACCAAGGATGCTTACGTCGCCTGGCTCATCGGCGAGCTTGAGCAGATCGGCGCGCCTGTCGATCTCGTTGGTCACGATTGGGGCGCGCTCATCGCCTTGCGCGCCGCCAGCCTCCGCCCCGATCTCATCTCAAGCTGGTGCGTCACCAATGCCGTGATCGATCCCGACTATCGCGGCCACCGCACGGCGCGCGCGTGGGCGACGCCGCTGCTCGGCGAACTCACCATGCTCGCTATGCGCAACACCGCGCGCCTTGAGCAAGGCCTCATCGCCGGCGGCATGCCGGCATCGCTCGCAAAGGAAGAGACGCCAAAGATCGACATGACCATGCGGCGGTCGATCCTCAAACTCTATCGTTCGGCCAAAGGCTTGCGCTTCGAAGGCGCATGGATCGCCGATCTCGAACGACTGCCTAAACGCGGCCAGGTGTTTTGGGGCGAAGCTGATCCTTACGTCGATCTCTCCGTCGCCGAGCGCTTCACGCGCCAACACGGCTTTCCGCTTCACGTCGAAAAAGGCGCCGGCCATTGGGCTTGTCACGAACGCGCCGCCCAATTCGCCGAACTACTAAAATCGCACTGGTCGCGCACAGCGTAGACCTTCGAGCGCGACGCGCTCACTTGGCTCTGTGAAACACATTCCAGATCACGCCGCCAATGACGCCGCCCGCCATGCCGATCGCTGCGGTGACGCCAACGAGAATGCCGGCGCGCTCCGCATCGAACGGTTCGACCTGATACGGCGGATTGATGAAATGCATCCAGAAAACATAATCGAGCAAGGGTTGCGCCTGGCCAAGAGCCACGAAGGCTAACGCGGCGTTTACCTCGAACGCGCCTCAACGCCGTTGCGTATCGCGCCGCGGCGCGCATCCGCATGCGCTTAACCTTACTTCTCGCTTTTGAGGCACATTGGCGCGGCGTTTGCTCCGAATTGGAGCACGCTTATGGCGCGAAACCCACTCGCCTCGTTGGCATGGGCGTTGCAGCCGACCCGTTAACGCCCGCGATCCGTGGGCGCTGCGGGAGTTTACTATGTACTACGGTCAAGAGGACGACGAGCGCGATCCGTTCGACGATTTCGGTGAAATCGAAGAAACGAACGATTCCATCGCGGATGATTTTGCTGAACACTTCGATCGCGAAGACTTCGAAGCCGTGGCTCACAACGAGCCGGCGGTGATCGAGCCCAAGCGCGACGAAAAGATCAGAACGGGCTTCTCGTGGGCCGGCTTCGCCGGTGGCTTGATGGCCTTCGTTTGGATCGGCGGCGCCATTGGCGGCCCACTCACCTATTTCGGTGTCGAAGCCGTGATGGCGATGGACCCGGCGATGCAAGCCGGCTTGATCGCGCTCGCTTTCGGCCCGGCCCTGCTCTTCTGGGTTGCCGCCTCCGCCGCCGGCGAAGCGCTGAAAGCGCGCAAGCTCGCAGCCGAACTGACGCGCCTTGCCCACGCCGCCGCGCTTCCGATGGAAGCTGGCGAAGCTCAAGCGCAACGTCTCACCAACACGGTGAAGAACGAGATCGGCCAACTGAACGATGCAGTCTCGGCTGCCTTGGATCGCCTGGCCGAACTCGAAGCCGCCGCGCAACGCAATGCCGCGCTCTTCGGTGATGCGGTCGCCGCTTCGCGCGCCAACACCCAAGCGATGACGGATTCGCTGGCTCGCGAACGTGAAGCGCTCGTCGAGGTCAAAGCCGACATCAAGGACCAGACGGACGTGATCGCCAACTCGATCGGCCGCCAAGTCCGCCTGATGCGCGAAGCTTCAAAGCTGGTGAAGACGGAAGTCACTGCCGCCGAACACGCGCTGGAATCGCACCTCACCTCGTTCGCCTCCTCGGCCAACGTGTTGGGCGAGCACACCGCGAAGTTCCACAAGGCCGCTGACCACGCCAACGCCGCAGCCGCCTCGCTGAACGGCTCGATGACGGAAATGCTCGGCGGTCTCGCCGAAGCCACCCGCCTCACCGAAACGGCCCGCAAGTCAACGGCCGAAGCCGTGCTCGCCGCAAACGAAACGGCCAGCGCCGTTCGTGAGACGACGCGCAACGCCGTCAACGAAGCCAAGCGCGCAGCCCAGCTGATCCGCGCCGAAGCGCAAGCGATGCAAGAAGCCGCTAACGACACGATGGCCCGCCTCAGCGAAGCACGCACGGCGTCGAGCGAAAGCCAAGCCGCCGCCGAGCGTCAAGCCGCCGCGATCGAAAAGCGCCTCGGCGCCATCGCTTCGCTCGCGACCAGCAAGAAGGTCGAGCGCCAGCCTGAGCCGGTTGAGTTCGCACACGCTGAAGAAATGACGACCCTGCACGCTGCAGCCAACGCCGCCGTCTCTCGCGGCAGCGTCCGTCCCCGCGCCGAAGTGCGCACGCAAGTCCGCGCCGAAGTCGCGATCGAGCGTGAGCCGAAGCGCGTGTTCAAAGGCTTCGGTTCATGGGGCAACTTCATGCCGCCGCAGCGCGAAGAAGCAGCGCCCGTCGCCGCCAATGAGAGCGCGTTCGAACTGGCTGATTTCGGCCGTAACGAACCGGTCAACAAGGATGCGACGCTGAAGACCGACGCGATCGACATTGTCACCAATGCCGGCGTTGATCTCGATGACGTGCTGCACGCTGGTGATCTCGAGCGCATCGCTCGTTGCTCACGTGATGGCGCCAGCGCTCGCCGCCGCGCCGTTATCGACGCCGCTCCTGGCGCCGTGACCCGCTTGGTCCGTCACATGAAGCGCAACGTCGATGCTCACGATACGGCCATCGCGTTCCGCTCACGCCCTGATCTCGCCAAGAGCGAGAACAAGGAACAAGGTTCGGACCTCGTCCGCGCCTATCTGCTGATCGACGCCGCCCTGGCCTGATCAGTTACTCTCGGTGTTGGCGGAGGCTTGAGCCGCCAATACTGCCTCTGCCGCAAACTCCCCAATGCGCGCGCTGCCTTCACGGGCGGCGCGCGCAAGCGCATCAGCCGCCACCGATGACGAACGCGCACTGACGGGCGCGGTAGTTTCCACCATATGCGAAGCCACAATCCGCCGGCCCGGCGCGACGATACGAACATCGGCGCGGAAATGCGCTTGCATGTCGTCTTCATGCACTTCGAAATCCAGAACCTCCCAGCGGACCTCGTAATCCGCGCGCGCTTCGCCAGAACGAGTCGACGACGTGAAGCGGCCCTGGCTGATAATCGTTTCAGCCAAAATCTGTTGCAGCGAGTCCGCCGCCCGGCTCGACCATTGTGACTGATCAACATAGGCAAGCGTATCGCCCGTGCGCCAGACAATGTCAGACCCTAAGATTACGCGCTCGCCCGTGGGTTGGGCGACGCCGACCACGGCGTTGACGGGCGCGCCCTCCAGCTGACGCACATCGCGCGCTTCGAGCACGTAGGTGCGCGGCGCCGGCGGCGGCTCTGGCAGCAGCGTGATACACCCGCCCAGCATCGAGGCGGCAAGAAGAAGCGCGGCGGCGCGGATCATGGCTCAAGCTCCACGGTCGGCCGCGGACTACGCGGCGTCAGGACGGATGGGTTCTCTTCGAGATTGTTTGCAACACGGCTGATGCCGGCTGCGGCGCGGCGGATTTCCTCGGCCGCCAGCGACAATTCGGGCAGCGTTTCGCCGGACGCGACGCTCGCGGCTTGGTTTACTTCACCAAGCACATCATCGAGATCGGAGAGATCGGATTGCATTTGACGCGCGAGCTGCGCGATTTCACGCGCGGCTTCGCCCGACTGGGTCACGACAGAATCGCGCGCCGCCAATTGCGTGGTGATCGCCTCGAGATTCTCCAATGATCGGGTCACGCGCGCAATATTCTCGTCCGTCAGCAAATCACGCACAGCCGCCATAGCTTCGCTTGCGCGCAGCGCCACCTCCTCGCCCCGCGCGACGATAACATCGATCTGACTACCGCGGCCTTGGATACGTGGCGGCGGCGCGCCGAATGCCGGGCGCAGCAGCTCGGCCTCAACACTACCGGTTGAGAGCTGGATCAGGGTAACGCCTGTAAGACCAATCGGCTCCAACTGCGCTTCTGTATCCGTCTTTACCGGCACGTCCGATGACACACGAATGCGCGCGATAACCCGGTTGGTGTTGTCGGCGTCGATGCGCAGCGATTCCACTTCGCCAACCTTGATGCCGTTGAAGCGCACTTCCCCGCCCTCAGTGAGGCCGCGTACCGGATCATCAAACACGACGTCATACTGATTGAAGCCGCGCCGCAGATCACCGGTGGTGATCCACATCGCAAAGAGCATGATCAGCAAAGCGCCGATAATTGTCGAGGCGCCGATCAGGACGTAGTTGGCTTTCGTTTCCATGGCTTATCCTCCCGCGGCGCCGTGCTGAGCGGCACGCCCTCGCGGACCTGAAAAATATTCTTTCACCCAACCTTCTGCGTTGGCGGTGATTTCGGGGATGGTGCCGATCGCGGCGACCTTGCCTTTATAGAGCACGGCGACGCGATCGCAGATAGCGTGAAGCGTGTCCAAATCGTGGGTGACCAGAAACACGGTGAGACCGAGTGAACGCGCGAGCTCCTCGGTCATGCGATCAAATTTCTCGGCGCTGATCGGATCGAGACCCGCAGTCGGCTCGTCCAGGAACAGCAATTCGGGGTCGAGCGCGATCGCGCGCGCGACGGAAGCGCGCTTTCGCATGCCGCCTGAGATTTGCGCCGGCTTCTTGTGATGCGCATCAGGGCCAAGGCCGGCCATGGACAGTTTAAGGCTGGCAATCTCGGAGCGAAGTTCCGGCGATAAACGCGTATGCTCACGCAACGGCGCTTCGACATTTTCAAGGATCGTGAGTGTCGAGAACAACGCGCCGTCCTGAAACATGACGCCGAGACGCGGTTCACGCTCCTGCTCTTCAAAACAGGGAAATGTGATTTCCCCCGCCGTCGGTGCATCGAGACCAACGACCTCACGCAGCAACACCGATTTTCCGGTTCCGGATGGCCCGACGACGCCGAGGATTTCACCACGGCGCACATCCAGATCCAACCCGTCATGAACGGTCTGCGTGCCAAAGCGCGTAACGAGGCCGCGCACACGAATGGCGATCTCTTCGCTCACCAGTCCATCTCCAGGAACCAGAGCGCGAACAGAGCGTCCATCAAAATCACCATGAAGATGCCTTGGACCACCGAGGTGGTGACGCGCGAACCGAGCGAGCCGACGTCGCCGCCGACTGAAAGCCCTTGCTTGCAGGCGATGACTGCAAGAACAACAGCGAAGGCCGGCGCTTTGACAAAGCCGACCCAGAAATGTTGGGCGGGAACGACTTCGGCTATACGCGCAAAGAACATAGCGGGGCTGACGCCAAGTTCGCCCCAACAGACGAGCAAGCCGCCGAACATACCCGCCATCATCGCCGCGAAGGTGAGAATCGGCGTCATGATCAGCATCGCGATGACGCGCGGCACGACGAGCGCATCCATCGGTTTGATACCGATGACGCGCATGGCGTCGATTTCCTGTCGCATCTTCATCGCGCCTATTTCTGCTGTGAAGGCCGAGTTGGTGCGCCCCGCGAGAATAACGGCCGTGATGACGACGCCGAATTCGCGCAGCATAGAGAAGGCGACAAGTTCGACCGTGAACACCGATGCGCCGAAATCACCAAGAATGCGCGCGCCAAGATAGGCGACAACCATACCGATGAAGAACGACAGCAGCATCACGATCGGCAAGGCATTGAGCCCCGCCTTCTCCATCACACTCACGACGGAGACGGGACGAATTCTGCGCGGGTTAGCGATCTGGCGCCCGATAGTGACGAGCGTTTCGCCGAAGAAGCCCACCGTTTCGGTGATTTCATCGGCGATCGAAACCATCGCCCGGCCGGTGAGATCTAGAAAGCCCTTCCAGCCGTGAAGGAAGCGCGGCGGCGCGGCTGGGCCCGCATAGGCTTTGCGCGCCGCCTGCAAGAGGCGCATCGCGTTCGCGTGCTCACCACGAATTGCAACCCGAACCTTGTCCCCGCTTGGGCTTTCGCGAAACGTACGATCGATGAGATAGGCGCCAGCGACGTCAAAGCGGCCAAGATCCGCCACGTCGACGACAGCGCCCGCTTTTAACCTCTCAGAAACTTCGGCCAAACCGTTCTCGAGACCGGAGATGGTGTCCACCGTCCAGTCGCCGCGCAGCGCCAGCACCGGCGCGCGTTCTTCGTCACGGAATTCAAATGTGGCCGCGGTCGTGGCCAATTCAGTCCCCTTTGAGCGTTCTGCCCTTCAACCGATAACGGCTAACAGAAAATATTAGGCAAAGATGCAAGGGGCGCTTTCAGGGCGATGTTCCCGCAAAAGGCGAATTTCGCGCGAGATGTTACTGATGTGTTGCGCCGGGAACCCGCATTTTTGGCTGCAAAAGCAGCAAAGCGAGTAGGCCGCCAACGCCGGCCATCGCGGCCATCGCCCAATAGCCGATGGCCCCGCCAACATCGTAGAGGCACCCGGAGATGAGGGTCGATGCGCCCATCAAAAGCCCGCCGGACATCACAGCGTAAAGGGTTTGCGCCATCACAGCAGAATCTTCAGAGGCCTCGCGATGCAAGAGACGCATAGCGCCGACATGGGCGGCGGCGAAGCTCAAGGCGTGCATTGCCTGCAATGGCCAAAGCACCCCGCCCAACGGCGCAAAGCCCATGGCGAACCAGCGCGCCACGGCCGCGCCAGCGCCTATGAGGATGAGCGTCTCGGGGGTCGTGCGCCGCTCGATAAAGGGTAAACTCCAAAGGAACGCGACCTCAAGCGCGACACCGAACGCCCACAGCAGGCCGATCATTTCTGACGAAATGCCCTGTGCGCGCCAAACCAGCACTGAGAATGAATAATAAAAGCCGTGCGCCGCCTGAATGAGACCGCACGCGACAATGACAATCAAAAAGCGGCGATTGCCCAACAGCGCGCCAACGCCGCCGCCGCGTGACGTTATCGGGCGCTCCGGGCGCGGATCACGATGAAGGCCAAACCAGCTTGCGAAGGTCGTAAGCGACAGGCCGCACAACACCCAGACGACGACAGCCGCAACACCGAAGTGGGCGGTTACAACGCCACCGAGAACATTGGCGCCTATGAACGCAACAGAGCCGATGCCTCGCGCAACGCCGTAACTCATCTTGCCTTGAGCCGTTGCACGCAACGTTGCGGCCTCGATGAGCGGCGTCAGCGCTTGCGTGACAGAGAGCGCGACGAAACCGAACGCCAGCAATTGCCAGAAGCCGTCCGCGAGAAAAAAGAACGCAGCGTATGCAATGGTTGCAGCGAGCGCGATGAGCTTAAGAGGCGCTGCGCGATCGGCGGCGCGATCGGCGCGATAGGCGATAAGCGGACCAGTGAGCGCGCGCGCAAATTGCGCGAGCGAGAGGATAATCCCAATTTCCGCGCCGCTCAGGCCGCGTTCAACTTCCAGCCAACGCGGCAAAAACACCAAGATTACGCCGGTCGTCCCAAACAGCGCCGACATCACCATCGTCACGCGCGCGGCGGGCGAGGCGAGAATGGATTGCGGAGGCGATTCAGCGCTCAAGGCCCTCGCCTAGCACCAACCGGATAACGCTGCGAGACAGCAGAAATGGAATGCTTGCAGCGCCAGCCTTGCACGGCGCGCGCGACGACCGTAACCAAGCGTCATGTACGGACAAACGCCCCCACCCCGCCGCGACCTTTATCCCGCGATCGAAGCTTACGCGACCGAGATGCTGAAGGTTTCGGACCTGCACACGATTTACGTGGAGCAGTCGGGCAATCCGAATGGATGTCCGGCGGTGGCGCTGCACGGCGGCCCGGGCGGCGGGCTCTCGCCTGAGATGCGCCGGTTTTTCGATCCGAAGCGGTTTCGGATTTTGGCGATGGATCAGCGCGGCTGCGGACGTTCGACGCCGCATGCGGAGCTGCGGGAAAACACGACCTGGGATCTGGTCGCCGATATCGAGCGCGTGCGCGAGAAGTTCGGCATCGACAAATGGGTGGTGTTCGGCGGCTCGTGGGGCTCGACGTTATCGCTCGCATACGCGGCCAAGCACCCCGAGCGCGTCGCAGGGCTGGTGCTGCGCGGCATTTTCCTGCTGCGCAAGAGTGAGATCGATTGGTTCTACCAAGATGGCGCGAGCCATGTTTATCCGGACGCTTTCGAGCGCTACGCGCAAGCGATCCCGCCGAGCGAACGCGGCGATTATCTGGGCGCGTATCACAAGCGCCTGACCTCGTCCGACTGGGCCGAAAGAGTGCGCGCAGCGCGCGCCTGGGCACGATGGGAAGGTGAAACGATTTCGATCGCCGGGCCAAGCGCGCTGCCATCGCGGTTCAATGAGGATCGCTTCGTGGAAGCATTCGCACGGATCGAGAACCACTACTTTATGAATGGCGGCTTCTTCGAGAGCGACGGATGGCTGCTGGAGCAGGCGCCGCGCCTGCGAAACATCCCCTGCCGCATTGCGCAAGGCCGCTACGATATGTGCACGCCGATGAAGAGCGCCTGGGATCTAAAACAGCGTTGGCCTGAGCTTGAGTTGGAAGTGATCCACGATGCGGGACACAGCTCGCTTGAGCCGGGCATAGTGGATGCGTTGGTGCGGGCCACGGACTGGATGGCTGACAGAGCCAACTGGTAGCAGGTTGGAGCGCGGGCCTCCGGCCCGCATCAGCATCTAATCTTGAAGAGCAAGATCAAGGCGGGCCGGAGGCTCGCGCTCTAACTTTCTAACAGATCACCAGAGCCAGCCGCGCGCGCCGTGCTGGTCGCGGTGCAAGTCGACGCTGAGCACGATGGCGTAGCCGGCCATCAGCGTCACCATCGCGGTGCCGCCGAAGCTGATGATCGGCAACGGAATGCCAACGACAGGCACAAGACCGATCACCATCGCAGTGTTGATAAAGACATAGCACGCGAGCGTTGCGGCGACGCCGCCAGCGGCGAGCTTACCGAAGAGCGAGCGGGCCTTATAGGCGACCTGCATGGTGAGGCCCATGAGCGCGCCAAACAGGCCAAGCACGAGCGCGCCGCCGAGCAAGCCAAACTCCTCGACGATCATCGTGAAGATGAAGTCGGTGTGTTTTTCCGGAAGGAAGTCGAGCTGCGATTGGGTGCCCTGCATCCAGCCGCGCCCGAACAGTCCGGCGGAGCCGATGGCGATCTTAGACTGCAGCACGTGATAGCCGGCGCCCAGCGGATCTTGAGTGATGCCGAGGAAGACGTCGACACGTTGACGCTGGTATTCATGGAGCACGCCGAAATACGCGAAGATGGCGCCGCCTATCGCGACGATCGCGCCCGCTGCAATGATGCGCCACAGCAGACCGCCGAGGAACATGATGCAGACGCCGGCGAAAAGGATCATCAGCGAGGTGCCGAGGTCAGGCTGGTGCATGACGAGCGCGACGGGCGCGACGATCATCAGGAACGGCGGCACGATCCAAAGCACGGTGCCGGTTTTGCGTGGATCGAGCGAATGGTAATAGCGCGCAAGCGCAAGCACGATGCCGACCTTCATCAGCTCTGAAGGCTGCAGCGAGAGCGGCCCGATATCGAGCCAGCGCGTCGCGCCCATCCGCGTTGCACCGGCGACTTCAACGCCGACAAGCAAGATGAGAGCAACCGCGTAGAGTGGATACGCGATGGCGAGCCACACGCGTGTATCGAGGAAGATCGCGGCCAGCACCATCATGGCAAGCAGCACGGCGAAGCGAATGCCGTGCGTCAGCGGCATATCGGTCCATGCGCCGGACGACACCGAAAAGTGCATCAGCACACCCACGAAGGCGAGCGCGATGAGGATGGTGATGATGCCCCAGTTCAGCTTCGCGAAGCGATCGAACACGGTGTTGGGGCCGGCGGTCATGGAAAGCGTCGTCATGCGTTCCTCGCCAAATTGCGTTCAAGCTCGGCCAGATTGGCGGCGGTGCGGCGCGAAGGATCGCGCAGCAAGGTGGCGCGCATGATTTCGCGCGCGATGGGACCTGCAACGCCGGAGCCCGCGCCACCGTGCTCGACGACGACAGCGCATGCGTAGCGCGGCTCGTGCCAAGGGCCAAAGCAGCAGAAGAGCGCGTTGTCGCGATAGCGCCACTCGATGGTGGAGTAGTGGCGGCCGCGGTTGGAGCCAAGCGCGCGAACCTGCGCGGTGCCGGTTTTGCCGGCGATCTGCACCGGCTGCCAGCCACGGTTCTCGTTGGTGAGCGGAACGGCAGCGTCGGTTTCCGGGTGACGCACCAATTCCAAATTACCCGCGCGCATCGCGGTGCCGCCGGGCTCGTTACAGACACCGAACATGCCGTCGCGCACGCGCGCCAAGAATTCCGCTTCGACACCCTCCATGCGCGCTGGACGCACAGGTTCGGAAATGCCTGGCCCCTCACGCACGAGACGCGGCGCGACGGCAAAGCCGTTATTGCCGAGACGCGCGGCCATGACGGCAAGCTGCAACGGCGTGACGCCCATAGCGCCCTGCCCGATGCCGTAGTTCACCGTGAGACCGCCGGTCCAACCTTCGTTGCGGTTTTCACGCCACCAAGTCGGATCAGGGATGAGGCCGTTGCGAACGTTCGGCACGTCGACGTCGAAATGTTGGCCCAAGCCGAACTGACGTGCGACGGCCGCGATGCGTTCGGGGCCAGCGCGCAGAGCGGCTTGGTAGAAATAGACGTCGCAAGAATATTTGATGGCGTCGTGCAGATTGACGCGGCCGTGACCGCCCGCGCGCCAGCAGTGGAAGACGCGGCCGCCGTACGCGAAGCCGCCTGAGCAACCAACGGCCCAATCGTCTTCGACGCCCGCTTGCTTGGCGGCGATGCCGACCATCATCTTGAAGGTCGAGCCTGGCGCGTAAACGCCGGTCACCGTCTTGTGGTAGAGCGGCTTTTTTTCATCTTCGTTGTAGGCGCGGAAGTCGGCTTGGCCGATGCCGTTGACGAAGAGGTTCGGATCGAAACCCGGCGCCGACGCCATGACCAGCATGTCGCCGTTATGAATGTCCATCACGACAGCGGAACCGGATTGCTCGCCGAAGTTTTGCATCGCGATGCGCTGGAGATCGTGATCGAGCGTCAGCACGAGGCCGGAACCGCGCTGCGGTTCGCGCCGCTCGGCTTCATCTTCCCCCTGCTCGACGCCGCGCGCGTTGACGATGATCTTGCGATAACCGGCGATGCCGTGGAGCTCCGTCTCCATCGCCGCTTCGAGGCCAGCTTTGCCGACGCGAACGTGGGGATTGCGCAGATAAGTTGCGCGTGACGAGCCTTCGCCCTCTTCCTCAAGCACGAGATCAAGATCGCGCTGCGTCGGCTTTTGCACGTAGCCAATCGGGTGACCGTAGACGATGTCGTACGGGTAGGCGCGCACATCGACCGATTGCGCGACGATGCCGCGCAACTCAGGCAGGCGCACGTTGATAGCGTTGAACTCTTCCCAGGTCAGGCCATCTTTCAGCGGCTGGGGCTCATAACGTGAGCCACCGCGCACGCGGATGATGGCGCGGCGCGCCCATTCAGAATCGAGGCCGAGGATCTGGGCTACGCGGCCGACGACCTCTTCCATGTTTTCGACGTCATTTTGAACGACGGCGACCTGATAATCCTTCGAGGTCTGCGCAAGTACGACGCCGAAGCGATCATAAATAATGCCGCGCGGCGGCGGGATGATGCGGGTGTCGAAGCGGTTTTCGTCAGCAGCGTCGGAATATTCGCGGCTAATGAGGTTGGTGGCCTGCAGCTGCCCCATACGGAACAAGATCGTGCCGAGCACGCCGACGCCGATGAACGACAGCAACGTCGCGCGGCGATTAAAGATCACCGTCGCGTCGCGCTTTGGCAACGTTGAGCCGACCTTCTTGCCCTTCATCGGCGGCTCCCTACTTGCGGACGCAAGCTCGCCGAGGCGCCCATGTAGAGTGGACGCACGAGCGGAAAGATGATTGCGGTGATGATGGCCGCTTCAGCATACGGCAGCACCGAGACGTTGCGCCCCAATCCGAAGCGCGCGAGCAGATAAGCAACGCCGATGGTAAAGAGCGCGGCGCCGATGAAGCCACCCCACAAGGAAACCAAGTTCGGCGCCGACATCAGCACCGCGAGAATGCGGCCGACGAGATACGCCGAAAGATAGATGGCGACGAACAAACCATAAGGCCCGCCGGCGAGTTGGTCGTGCACCAAGCCAAGCAGCGCGAGCGCGATCGGCGCGCGCCAGCCGCTTTCATCTTCAGCGGCCCAACCATAGGCGGCCCAGAGAACAGCGAGCGGCAATGGCGGTTGCGAGAATAACGGACCAAGCGGCAGAGCCGGCAAGATCACGCTGAGCACCGCGAGCACGAGGCCCCACGTGCGCAGGACGCCGCGGCTCGGCGCGCGCGCGGCGAAGCCCCTCATTGCGGCGGCGTCGCCGGCTCAGCGGGCGGCGGCGCTTCCTGTTGAGGTTGGGGCGGCGATGGCGGTGGTGTTTGCACGGCGGGCTGGTTCTGCGCGGTTTGACGGCGCGGTTCTTGTGTTTGAGCCGAACGCGGCGCCGCAGTCGGCACAGATGGCGGCGGCGCCATCGTCTCGCGGCCGATCACGGCGACCGACGAAGATGAGCCGAGCGGCGGCGTTGCGCTCGGATCGGCGGTGGTTTCAGGCGGGTCGATCGGCACGAACGGAATGATGCGCACGAAGTCGATCGGTTGTTGCGAAGCGGCGAGCGCAACGCGCCAGGCGCCGTTGCCTTCGCGGCGGGCGACGCCGACTTGGATGCCGCGCGGATAGAGGCCGCCATCGCCTGAAGTGATGACGCGTTCGCCTTCGCGCAGCGATTGCGCGCCGACAATGAAGTCCATGCGCGGCGCTTCGAGCTGATAGGGATAGAGCGACAATTCCGGACGACGCATCGCCTGTCCTGCAAGCACGGCGCGAACACGGGACGATTCACCCATCACCGGAATGCGGGAGTTGTAATCGTCGAGCATGAGCACGCGCGATGAATGCTGGCCGACGGAAACGACGCGGCCGACAAGGCCGTTCTCGTTCACGGCGATGTAGCCGACCTTCACGCCATGAAGCTCGCCAGCATTGGCGACGAGCGTGCGCATGAACGGGCCGCCGCTATCCAAGACGAGTTGTGCAGCGATCGAATTTTCGAGATCAGCGCCCTCACCGAATGTGTCCGGCGGCATGCGCAGCAGCGATTCATAGCGACGATTGCGCTCGGCCAAACGCTCGGCGAGATCGCGCCAGGCCTGGAGTTCACGGTTTTCAGCTTCGAGTTGCTCGATGCGCTCAGCTGAATTCCAGCCACCAAGCAAACGATCGAAGAAGCCTTCGCTCGCGCGCGCCGGACCAGTTGCGACACGGCCCGCCGCGGCGGCGCCGTCATCGCCGGTTTGCATGACGCCCTCGGTTTGGGGCGTGCGACCAGCTTGTGTGCCGATCAGCACCACCGCGCCAATGCCGAGCACGATGGCGAGCGCAACACCGGCGGGGACTTTCCTCCCGCCGCCTGCGCGTCGCACGCTGCTTCTGCGCCTGGCCACTTATGCCGCCTCTTCTGCCGCGCGCGCCGGGATCAGACTTCTTCCGTCAACAGACGGCGCGCTTCCTGCGAATTGATGGTTTCGAGCGCGATGCCGCAGCCTTTGACGACACAGCGCAGCGGATCGTCCGCCACCGATACGCGGATCGAAATACGTTCCTGCAGAACCGTGTCGAGATTACGGAGCAACGCGCCGCCGCCCGTCATCATCAGACCGTGGTCGTAGATATCGGCGGCCAATTCCGGCGGCATTTGCTCAAACGCTTGGCGTACCGCGTCAACGATACGGGTAACCGGCTCGGCGAGCGCGTCGGCCACCATCGCCTCGGTGACGGTGATTTCCTTCGGCACGCCCGAGAGATTGTCGCGCCCCTTGATCGGGAGCGACATGCCCTGGCCGTGATCCGGCGCCTTGGCGGTGCCGATTTCCTTCTTGATGCGCTCGGCGGTGCTATCGCCGATCATCAGGTTTTCCTGGCGACGCAGGTATTGGATGATGGCCTCGTCCATCTTGTCGCCGGCTTCGCGCAGCGAGCGCGACCAGACGAGACCGCCAAGCGAGAGCACGGCGATTTCAGTGGTGCCGCCGCCGATGTCGACGACCATGCAGCCTGACGGATCATCGATCTGAAGGCCGGCGCCGAGTGCGGCGGCAACGGGCTCTTCGATCAGCTTCACGCGGCGCGCGCCTGAAGCTTGAGCGCTTTCCAGAATGGTGCGGCGCTCAACCGGGGTGGCGCCCGTCGGCACGCAGATAACAATTTGCGGTGAGATCAACGCCGGACGCGGCAGTACCTTGCGGATGAACTGCTTGATCATCTCTTCGGCGACGTCGAAGTCGGCGATGACGCCGTCACGCAGCGGGCGGACGACTTCCATGTTGCGGTGGGTCTTTCCGAGCATCGTCTTGGCTTCGGCGCCGACGGCGTAAACGACCTTGCGGCCGCCTTCATTGACGTACGCAACGACCGACGGTTCATCGAGAACGATGCCGCGGCCTTTGACGTGGATCAGCGTATTCGCAGTTCCCAAGTCGATCGCGAGATCTGGGGCTACGAGACCGAACATATTGCCGAGCATTCTGTGACAACCCTCGCCGCTTAAACACCGACCGAATCAGACCCTTCCTGGGCTTAACGCGGCATTCTTAACAATCTTGAGAAGACGCTCGCCAAAGAGTGAATCTCTGAGGCGAGAAAGGGGCGCTTGGGGGCATGCGCGTGGGAACCTGTTACGCAGGTTCGCGCTCAAGCCGACCGACCGCCCCCGTTCGCCGACGAACGGACTTGCCGTGATTGCGCGCGCCGATGCAAGGGGCGGACCGCAGGTCGGTGAGCAACTCTCTACTGCGAATTGACGGACGGTATTCTCGCCGCCAAGGTCGTTACCGCAGGGACAGTGCGCATGATCTGCGCAAATTAGGGGGTGCGTTCATGGCGCAACCGAAACCTATCCACAATCTCATCGCTCTAGCCGGCCTCGCGCTCGCTCTCGGCGCACCCAGCCTGGCCACGGCGCAGACCGGCGTCGCCACCGAGCCCCTCCTTTCGGGAACCGCCACCAACGCCCGTCCCGAAGTGGGCTTGTTCCGCACGGGAGGCGGCTTCTGCACCGGGACTCTGATTGCCGCGCGATGGGTCGTTACGGCTGCGCATTGTACGGCGCACATCCCGATCTTTTACCCGGGCGCTTCGAGCCCAGCGACCTTCAACATCGATCCTCCGGGCGGGACGCGGCAGACGTTCAGGGTTGACCACATTTATTCGATGGGTTTTCCGATCGGCACGCGTGACGTGATGCTGCTCCGCCTCGCCGATCCGGTGCCGGAAACTGTCGCACGACCCGCCCGCCGCAGCACGGTGATGCCGGCGTCAGGCGCGGCGGTGAGCGTCTACGGCTACGGCTGCAACCCGACGACCCCAGCCCTCACAGGCAATCGCCAAGTGGCCCACACCAACACGCGCATTGGCCCTTACGGCGAAATGCAGACGAGCAACGTGCTTTGCCCCGGCGATTCAGGCGGGCCGATCTTCACCGACGATCGAACCGGCGGCGGACGCCTGCTCGGCGTGAATTCACAGGCCGTCGGCGCCCCTCCTTCACAGACGGACATCTTCAGCGACATCATCACCCGGCGCCGTGAAATCGATCTCACGATGCTGGGCGGGGAAGCTGCGGGCGTGAACGACGTGACGGCATCGCATTGGTGCCAATCGCGAAGCCGGGGCGATGAACTCTTCTTTGGCGACTTCAACGGCGACGGCAGCGTCGATGGCATCTGCCATAACTCAAGCACCGGCCGCGTCGGCCTTGCGATCGGCGCTGGATTTTCGCTGCGTCCGCAGGGTGAATACGTGGGTCCGTTCTGCTCACACGCCGGGACGGAATTCCATGTCGGCGACTTTAACGGCGACCGCCGCACGGACTTGTTCTGCATCGACCGCACGAACGGCCACAAATGGATCGATTTTTCGAGCGGCAGCGGCTCTGCTCCCTATGGCGGCGCCGATTGGGAAATCGCTGACCCGTGGTGCAGCCACGCAACGGCGCAATTGCACATCGGCGACTTCAACGCAGATGGCCGCTCCGACCTGCTCTGCCATGACACTGGCGATGGCCATAAATGGATCGATTACGCGGCAGCGACCGGGTCGGTGTTCGGCGCCAATGATTGGGAAAGCACGATCAATTGGTGCACCCATCCATCGGCAACGCTGATCGTCTCCGAGTTCAACGGTGATGCGCGTTCGGATTTGCTGTGCCACACGCGCTCTAACGGGGGCATCGACGTCAAGCTTGCGCGCGCCGGCGATGTCTTTGGCGACACGCGCTATTGGCAGGACACCAGCTTAAACTTCTGCTCCGGGACGGGGCCGCGCGCGGGCGCCGGACGGGTCTTTGCCTACGACATCACGGGCGATAACCGTTCGGAGCTGTTTTGCTATTTCAACGCCACGGGCGGCGGCGGCCGAGTGATTTTCTCCACTGGAGACGGTGTTCCCTTCGAACCCGCCCTTGGTTGGGTCATCAGCGGCTGGACCTCGGGCTACACAAGGCCAAACTTCACCGGCAATGTGGCCGCCCAGCCATGGCCCCGCGATAGACAAGGCTAACAGGTGGGTCCGGCGCTTGCCCGCCAAGCGCCGGACCCCGATAATTGAGACCTCAGCGCAGCGTGTGGGCGGGGAAAAGCTTGGTCGGCAAGGCGTTAAGGTTCTTGGCGGCGGCGCTGTTTGTAGCGCTGGCCGGTCCTGCGGCGGCGCAAACCAGCGTCGACGAGGCCGAGCGCGGCATCGTGCGCATCGTGGTGATCCTCGAAAGCGCTGACGGGCGGATGCTCTACGGCTCGGGTTCGGGCTTTGTGGTTGCGCCAAACTTGGTCGTCACCAACGCGCACGTGGTCGCACCGGCGCGGCAGCGCTCCGAGTTCGAACTTGCGGTTGTGCCGCCTGAGGGCGAAGGCCTCATCCCGGCGCGGATCATCCGCTACTCGCCAAACTCAGAACTAGCACTGCTCGAATTCACTGGCGGACCAAACCTGCCGGCGCTCACGATTTCAACGGTCGAGCCTCACGCTGGCGATGGCGTGGTCGCGCTTGGCTATCCGGACGTCGACTATCAGGGCGCGACCGGCGCCGACCTGCTGCGCCCTGCTCCAGCGTCGCGGACTTCGGGGCAGATATCTTCCTTGCGGGACACTGCGCCAACCGGCGAGCCGATCCCTTCAATCAACCACCAGGCCGTTATTTCCTCCGGCTCCTCGGGCGGTCCGCTGCTGGATGAGTGCGGCCGCGTGATCGGCGTCAATTCCTGGCACGTCTCCGGCGCCGATACCCGTGAGACGCGCGGCGTCTCAACGCGCGCAGGCCAGTTGCTGGAATTCCTGGATGAGGCCGGCGTCTCACCGACGCTGAGCGACGAACGCTGCCTCTCCTTCGCGGAACGGATCGAAACCGAGCGCGCGCAAACGATCTCAGCACTGCAGACGCAGAACGATGAGCTGGCCTCCAAGCTCGAAACGGCTGACCGGTTGACGCGCATTGCGGTGGTAATCTTGATCGGCGGCACGCTGGCGCTGCTGGTGGCTGTCGGCGTGCTGGGCGCGGTTGTACTCTCGCGCCGCCGTGGGCATGGCGATGCGCACGCGAACGGTCACGTGCGGGTGCAGACCCATCACGAGCCGGAGCCGTTTGAACAACCGCGCAGACGCCTCGGCGTCATGACGATTGTCGCAGGCGCGGCGATCGCGGCGATACTGATCGTAGCGGCGGGCGTGGCGTTGCTGCGCGCACAAGGCAGCCAAACGGCCGCGATCCCCGATCCACCGGCGTTTAGCGGCGCCATTGCATGCACGCTCGATCGCGAAGCCAGCGCCGGCGCGCAAGGCGTGGCCGACATGAGCTTCACGGCGTCGGGCCGGCTTTGCGTCAACGAACGCACGCTCTATGCACCACTGGGCGATGACACGCCGCGCTTCCGGCGCGTGATCGTGCTGGGCGAGGCGCGCGTGATGGATGTGCTCACCATCGATCCAAGCACCGGCGAATTCCGCCGCGAGCGCTATCCGCTGAATGACGAAGAGTTCGCAGCCGCGAACCAGGCTGTCGCGGAAAGCGGCGTTGGGCGCGGGTGCGATGGCGATCCGGACGCAGTGGCGCGCCGCAATGAAGCGCTGATGCGCTTCACGCAAGGCACGCCAAGACAGCGCCTCGTGTGGCGCTGCGAAGCACGGAACTAATTACTGCGCTGCAGGCGGAGCGTTGGCGTAGGCGACGCGCCAGACGATGTTGCCTACATCGTCCGCGACAAGCAGCGCGCCGGTGCGATCGGTGGCGACGCCGACCGGGCGGCCCTGTGCCTGATTGCGCTCATTGAGGAAGCCGGTGAGAAAATCCTCGACCTCACCTGAGGGGCGTCCGTTGGCGAACTGCACGTAAGCCACGCGATAGCCGACGAGTTCGCTACGGTTCCACGAGCCGTGCTGACCAATGAAAGCGCCGCCCTGATAGTGCTGAGGCAGCGCAGCGTCGCTCGAGAACATCAAGCCGAGTGACGCTGTGTGCGCACCGAGTGCAAAGTCAGGCGCGGTTGGCGCTTGCAGACGAACGTTCTGGGGAATTTCGACACGCTCATCGCGATGATCGCCCCAATAATAATAGGGCCAGCCATAGAAGGCGCCGGCTTCAACATGGGTCATGTAATCGGGCACAAGATTGTCGCCGAGCATGTCGCGCTCGTTGACGACAACCCAAAGCGCATTGGTGGTCGGCTCCCAGCTCATGCCGACAGGATTACGCAGGCCCGATGCAAAGATGCGCACTTGCGTGCCATCCGGGTTCAGCTCCCAAATCGCGGCGCGCCCCTCCTCCGCTTCCATGCCGTTATCGGCGATGTTGGATGAGCTGCCGACCGCCACGTAGAGCTTCGCGCCATCGGGGCTGGCGATGAGGTTGCGCGTCCAATGGCCGTTATCGCCATCGCGATAAGGAAGTTCGAGCACGGTCTCGGGTTGGCCCGGCGCGCGCACGGAGTTGGGTGTGTAGCGGAAGCGCACGACGGCGTCGGTATTGCCCACGTAGAGATAATCGCCCACGAGCGCGATGCCGAAGGGCTGATTGAGATTTTCCGCAAACACGTGACGCGCGTCGACATCGCCGTCGCCATCGCTGTCGCGCAACAAGGTGATGCGATCAGCGCTGTCGCTCAGCGCACCGGCGCCGCGCTGGATACGATTTCGGATCCACCCCATGAAGCCACCGCCGACTTGCGGCTTGGTTGAACTTTCCGCGACGAGAATATCGCCGTTGGGCAAACGATAGATCATACGCGGATGATCGAGATTCTCGGCAAAGCGCGTCACAGTGAAGCCGTCCGGCGCTATTGGCGCGCCGCCCTCGGCCCAACCAATCGCTTCGGCGGTGTTCACGGTAGGCAACGCGCTTGATTGCGGATCGGGCAATTGCGGCTCGGCGCCGTAGCCATGCTCGGGGGGCGGAGCGGGCTGACTGCAAGCGGCCAATGCGAACGCGACTGCAAGGACGAGCTTTTTCATAACCAAACGCTAGCGCTGAATATTCGGCGCGTCGCCTGTCATATTATGGCGCCGCAACGTTACTCATCGCTTTTGTCCTCTTTAGCGTCGCGGCGCGCGAACCTGCGCACGATCAAGGCAATTGCAATGGCCACCACGATGGCAAGTGCCGCCATCACAGCAGCAGCTAGGAACTCGCCCTGGAAGGCGTTCAAAACGCTGTTGCCGAAGAACGCGACCATCATGGTCTTGGGCAGCACACCGACGGCGAGGCCGACGATGTAGGCCCAAAAATTTGCACGCATAGCGCCGAACGCCATGTTGGCGACGATGAACGGGCCTGTCGGGATAAAGCGCACGACAAAGCTTGCGAGCAATGTGTTTTTACCCATGAACCGCGTGAACCGTCCGCCAGTGGCGCCTCCGAAGCGCTTCTGGGTTTGAGCGCTTGTGAGGCGACCGGTGAAGTAAGTCGCAACACCGGAGATAACGGTCGCGATCCACGCGTACCAGAAGCCGACCTCCGCGCCGAAAGCGACGACACAGGCAGCGATCAGCGCAACTTGCGGCGCCCCGACATAGGCGGTCAGCGTGAACACAAGGACGGTGGCGAGAAGGCCCCAGTGGCCGCGATTGGCCTGCCCGAGCGTTTCATCGATGAAGCGTTCGATTTGATCGCCGAACAGAAAGCGCCCGGCGACAAGCAGGACAAGCACCAGGACGACGCTCAGCACGGACAGAATAACGGCGCGCCAGGCCCGGGCGTCCATACTGCTCACGAAGTCGCGAAGGCCTCCAGCTTCGCTGGGGTCCTCAATTGGCGGCTCTTGTTGGGCGGCGTCTTGGCTCATCGGCCCGCCCTGTCGCGCGGCGGGCCTCACGGGTCAAGCAATCACGCCCGTTGTGGGCGCCCGCCAAGCAGCGCCGAGAGGCTAAACGCATGGTTCGCCGCAGCTTTGCGCTTGGGCTTTAAGCCGGCTGCCTGGGGGATTTCCATGTCGTTCATGCGGGGTTTGAGGCCGCGAATGAGGTCTTCCTCGATACGGCGCCGGTCCACTTCGTCGCGGATCGGGCCAAGCACGTAGCGTTCCGTGGCGCCGTAATACCAATAGGCACGGCCCCATTTTTCGTGCCCAAGCAGGCGCGAGCGGAGGTCTGCGGCTTTGCCGACATAGAGCGGCTCCATCAGAAAGCCCCAGCGGCGGCGCACGAAAACATAAATCCCGCCGACGCCCTCGGGCGGCAGGCCGTTCTTGGTCAGAACGCACTTGAAACGATAGCGGCGGCCGCTTTCACCGCGCCAAGAATGCGGTCCGAAAAAGAACATGGATCGTCTCCCAGATTGGAAGCGGACGCTCGGCCCCGAATCGTAAACGCCGCGTTAAGACATTGAGCGCGGCCGCGAAGCGGCGCAGTTTGAGCGTATGGTGCTAAAGGCCCTCCCCGCACTTTCGATGCGCGACCGGCGCAGTGATCGCGAAGGCTTCGCGCGTGCGATGGGCGACAGCTATGCGCGCTTCGGCTTTGCGATCGTACGCGATCATGGGCTCGATCCTGGCGTCATCGAACGGGCGGTGCGCGCGACCAAGGATTTCTTCGCGCTGCCGGAAGAAACGAAACGGCGCCACCACATCGCCGGCGGCGCAGGGCAGCGCGGCTACATACCGTTCGGCGTCGAGGCAGCGAAAGGCGCTGACAAAGTTGACCTTAAAGAATTCTGGCACGTTGGGCGCGAACTTGGCGAAGCGCATCGCTACCGCGCCTTCATGCCGACAAACGTTTGGCCGGAAGAGATCGCGACGTTCCGCGAGGATGTGTACGGGCTCTACGCCGCGCTTGATGCATTGGGACTGGAGCTTCTGGAATCGATCGCGGTTTTTTTGGAACTCCCGCGCGACTTCTTCCGCGAACCGGTGCGCGACGGAAACTCGGTTCTGCGCTTGTTGCACTATCCGCCAACGCCGCCAAAGCCTGAAGGCGTACGCGCCGAGGCGCACGAGGACATCAACGTCATCACGCTCTTGCTCGGCGCTGAGGAAGCGGGACTGCAGCTACTGACGGCTGAAGGCGAATGGCTGGATGTGAACCCGCCAGAGGGCGCGTTGGTGGTCAATGTCGGCGACATGCTGCAGCGGCTGACGAACCATCGCTTGCGTTCCACCACGCACCGGGTTGTGAACCCGGCGCCGGAGCGCGCGCACCTGCCGCGCTATTCTATTCCGTTCTTCCTGCACTTTGCGCCTGACTATCTGATCAAAACGCTGCCGAACTGCGTGAGCCGAGAGACGCCGGACCGCTATCCAACGCCGATCACGGCGCAGGACTTCTTGCTCGAACGTTTGCGAGAAATTCGTCTAGCCTAACTAGGCGGCGTTGAACGCCTTGGCGCTGGCGACGGGAACGGACAGACTGAAGGTCGCGCCGGCGCCCAACTCACTGACCACGGTGATGTCGCCGCCCATCGCGCGTGCGAGGTCGCGCGCTATCGAAAGACCGAGGCCGGCGCCGCCGTAGATCTCACCGATCTGCGCGTTGGCTTGGCTGAACGGCTCAAACAGCTTGTCCTGATCGGCGGGCGCGATGCCGATACCGTTGTCGCTGATTTCGAAGACGACGGCGTCGCGGTCACCCTGCTCGGCGAGATGGGTTTTGATCCAAACCGTACCGCGCGGCGCGAACTTTATCGCGTTACCGACAAGATTGAGAAGGCACTGACGCAGACGCACGTGGTCCGCGACGACATAAGCGGCGGCAGCGCTTGGTTGGGCGAGCAAGTTCACGCCCGCGGCGCGCGCAGAGGGGCGCATTAGCCCGTGAATTTCCGACACCATCCCCGCGACCGGGAGCACTTCTTGTTTGACGCTTATGCGACCGGAATCGAGACGCGATTGATCGAGGATGTCGTTCAGCAAAACATGGAGATGCTTGGCCGCCGAGACGATCCGGTCCGCGTCCTCACGCGCGGCTTGCGATTCCGTTTCTTCGTGAATGATCTCAGCATAGCCGATAATACCGTTGAGGGGCGTGCGCAGCTCCTGCCCGACCTTGGAGAGAAATTCCGACTTGGCGCGCGCGCCTTCCATGGCGGCTTCAACGCCGGCCATGGTGCGGATTTGGTGGAGGACCAAATATCTGGTGATGAGCAGCGTGAAGGCGCCAATGGCGAGCAACGCTGCAATCACCGGCCAGATGCGGTTCTGGAATGCGGCTGAGCCGGGATGGGTGTTGCGCCAGACAAGATCGCCGACCCTGTCGCCGTCTGCGGCGGTCACGGGAAGTGCGATGACATCTGGGCCGGCCTGCTGGTCGGCGCCGACCAATCGAAACCCTTCAAGCGACATCGCACTGCCCGCTTGCGCGATGCTCGGGGCGTCAATGACTTGAGCGATGGCCAAATAATCGTAGCCGCGCAGCGGATTGTAGGCGATGCGCGCAGCGTCATCTTCGCGCGTGATCGGCACGACGGAAATAACGACCAGCGTGTCACCGATACGCGCGAAGGTGTTGGTGACGGTGTCCTGCGGCGTCGGCGTGCGCGCGAGACGGCGCAGATTTGGCACACGCGCGCCGGCCTCCGCGATCACCTGAGCCAATTCTTGCGCATGCGCGGTGTGCGCATCGCTGACCCATGTGTAGCGAACGGCGCCGTTTTGGCGGAACAAGATGAGCGCATCGGCGACGCTGGAGTAGAACGAATTATCGATCCATTCCTGGTTCCAGTTCGTGCTGATGTTTTGAAACGCCTCGTCCCAATTGGCATAATCGAGACCAACCGCCCCCATCATGCGCGCGCGGCCATCGAGGTTGCTGGCCACCAGCGTTGCGCTGTTGCGTTCGAAGGCTTGATCTTGGTCGTTAGCGAACGAGGCGAATACGCCGATCGCAAGGGCGATAATCACTGCAACGAGTGCAGCAATAGGAGCGCCGACGCCTAGCCAGGCGCGGCGCACACTCAGTGCAGCTGCGTTAGCAGTCCTCGACATTGCCCACCACACACACGCCTTTTCCAGCGTTTGGATGACGTTAACAGCAAGCTCGTTGCGGAACCGTTGATGCCGCTGCCCACAACAGGGTTGACGAAGCGTGAAAGATCAGCGCGAAACCGAGCCAAGCGCGCGGCGCAGGAACTCGGCGTCGGACCATTCGGGGCCATTATTGCGGCGGCGCAGCGCTTGAAGAATCCCGGTCGCTTGACGGGCGATGACGAGATCGAGCGAGGGCACAAGATAGAGGCGTTGATTGCCGGCGCCCGCGGCCATTGAGATGCCGCCAAAGCGCGCCGAGAGCGCCCCGTCGATTTCAATGCCGGCGCGGCGCCCTGGCGGCACGAGGCCTTCGCGGATCAGCCAAAACGACAAGCCGTAACCAGGATTGGCGCGCGAACCGTTGAAACATGCGCGAAGCGCCGCCTGATCGATGCGCCCCTCCCCACCCTGCAGCACGAACCAGCCAAAGCGCGCCCAATCGCGCGCGGTGAGCCCTGCGCCAGACGGCATGTGCGGCATGCCATCCGCGCCGCGCCGCCAGGCGGTTGGCTCAATGTTGAGCGGCGCGAAGATGCGGCGCGTCAGATAGGCAAGCGGATCGCTGTTGGTTTTGCGGCGCATGATCTCGCCGAATATCTGGAACGGTGTCGGTCCATAGGCGAATTGCGCACCGGGCGCAGCTTCAGCCAGTTGGGCGATCGCATTGGCGTAAGTCGGCGGACGCGCGATAGGACCGCCGCCAATGCCGCTTGTGAGCGACAATAGATGGCGCAATGTGATGCGGCGGCGATTATCATTGCGCCACTCGCTTAGCGTCTCGCTGGCGCGTTCATCCCATGAGGAAATCAAGCCGTCCTGTATGGCGGCGGCGCACATGACGCCAGTGAAGCTTTTTGTGCCGCTGGCCAGTTCCCAACCGCGCGCAGCGCTGCCTTGGTTTGGGTAATCTTCGAAGATCACTTCGCCGCGACGCATCACCAACAGCGAAACGCCCCGCCGTTCGGCCGAGTATGTGGCGGCGTCCCGAAAATCGAGGGTTTGGGCGACGGCCGGCGCGGCAAAGGTCGCAGCGGCGCTGGCGGCAAGGAAAGTGCGGCGGTTCATGCTCATAGCGTTATAAACGCACGAGCCGGCGCGATCCGTCGCTGGTAGAATTAAGCGGCGGCGGCGCCTCGGAGGCAGACGCGGCAACGCTCCTCCTCCGCCAATTTGCGCTCTGTGATCTCGTGATACATACCGAGGACGCCGATGACGTTTCCAGCTTCATCCTTGAGCGGCAGCTTGTTGGTCTCGAGCCAGACGATTGTGCCGTCAGCGCGCGTCAGCTTCTCTTCGATCCCCAGCTTCGGTACGCCGCTGAAAAGGACTTCAGCATCGGCGTCACGAAAGGCGCGGGCCTGATCGGGATGATAGAAGAAGAAATCGGACTTACCGATGAACTGCCTGGGGTCTGCGACGCCCGCATCATCACAGAAACGCTGGTTGCAGCCGAGAAAGCGCGACTCGCGATCCTTCCAGAAGATGCGCACAGGGAGCGCATCCAAAACTTGGACAAGCACTTCTGGCGGGAGCGAGTTGATCATAGCCCAGACGGTACGCGCGCGAGTTCTTAATCGGCGCTAATACAGCTGCATTTTCAAGGTAGGTCAGACGGCCTAAGCCGCTTCGAATTTTACACCGGTCATGCGTTCGCTGAGGGTCCAAAGCTTATCGGCGAGAACCGGATCGATGGCCCAGGGGCGCACGCCGTCAAACTCCTTGTGGTCCGACGGGACTTGCTTGGCGATGTCGCAATCTTCGCAATAAACGCCGCCCTTGCCTTCAAGCTGCGCATTGGTGGCGCACCAAACGCTCGTTGCCGCGCCTTGGCTTGGCGTCTTGAACCGATCGTTGACGTTGCCGTGTTCATCGATCCAGCCCATCGCGCGCTTTTCTTCTTCCGGCATATAGCGCTGGAGGTCGGTCATGATGCCGCCAGGATGAACCGCGAAGGCGCGGACATTGTGCGGCGCGCCGCGTTTGTCGAGGCCGATGGCGAAGAGCGCGTTCGCCGACTTGGCGCGGCCATAGGACATCCACTTGTTGTATTCGGTGTGCTCGAAATTCGGATCTTCGAGATCGGGCGGGCAGATGCGATGGCCGATTGAACTCAACGACACGACCCGCGCCCCGTTCGCGGCTTTAAGCGCGGGCCAGAGGCGCGCGGTCAGCTGAAAGTGCCCTAGATGGTTGGTTGCAAACTGCGCCTCATAGCCCCGCGCATCGCGCATCAATGGCGAGGCCATGATGGCGGCGTTGTTGATCAGGATGTCGAGCTTCTTGGTGCGCGATAAAAAGCCGCTCGCGAAGGCATCGATGCTGGCCGGATCGGCAAGATCGAGCGCTGCCTGTTCAACATTGGCGATACCGGCGAGCGCGGCTTGCGCCTTCTCCGGTGTACGCGCGGGCACGACGACAATAGCGCCGGCCCCGGCGAGCGCCTTAGTGGTTTCAAGACCGAGGCCGGAATAGCCGCCGGTGACGATGGCGACTTTGCCGGTGAGATCGCGTCCGCCGATAGCATCGCGCGCATCGGTGCGGATGCCGTAGCCGGAATTCATGGGCTTCTGTTCGGTAGGCATCGCAGCGTCACTCCCCTTTTCGCGCAAGTTACACTCATTCCCGGATTGGCGCGAAGCGGCAAGCCCGTGACCTATAGGAATGGGTGTGAGGTTGCTAACGCTAGGGGCTATCGGCGTCCGTGAGGCTGAGCGGGTCGTGGCCCCAGTTCATGAGGGCGTAGCGCCAGCGCGAGGTTTCGCGATTTTTACGTGGTGCTTGCATCGAGAGGCGGGGAATGAAGCTGATGATGCGGCGCATATGCTTGATGTCCTCGGGCATCGGAACGCGCTTGGATTTCAAAAGCGCGACGGTGCGTTGGCCGGCCTTGACGCCAACGGAAACGCCATCGCCGAAATCTTGGCCGACAAAGGGGGGGCTTCGGTCTTGTGCCAATCGGTGATCTCGCGCGCCGTCATGTTGACGGTCACGGCGAAGGAGGCGCGGACTTCCGAGTCATCGGCTTTGGCATGGGCGAGTGTTGCGTGAGCGACGCACTGGATCAAGGCGAGCTATGCAGAAAAAACAAAATCGTTGGCGGCGAATGGCTTAGCGAAACGGGCAAATTCGCCGGCGTTGCGGACAGGTAAGGAGGCTCCTACCGTCGCACCGGGCGGGGATAGGGAATAGACGGGGAAGATGCATGTCGAAACGCATTTCATTTCTCGCCGCTGCAATCGCGGCGATGGCGGCGGCTGGCGCCACTGAAGCGAAGGCCGACGCCTTCAACGGGCTCTATGTCGGCGCACACACCGGCTACACGTTCGGCGATGTCGATCAGCCTTATGGCGCCGTTGGCGGACCATTTAGTTCGACGCAAGCGTCGGCAGATCTCGATGGTTGGCTCTATGGCGTGCAAGGCGGCTACAATTTTCAGGCCGGCCATTGGGCGTTCGGCGGCGAATTGCAGGCGACCTGGGGCGATCGCGAAGGCGATGATGGCGGCTCAGGCGGCGACGTAAACGGCGTCGAGATCAACCAGGAATGGTCGCTACGAGGCCGCGCCGGCTATGTGTTCGGCGAAAATTTCTGGCTCTATGGCGCCGCGGGCTACGTCTCGATGGATGTCGACGCGACAGCGCCGCTGCAAAGCGACAATGAGAGCATCGAAGGCTGGACGTACGGCATCGGCGCCGAATTGGCGCTCAGCGAACGGATCAGCATCGCGGCGGAAGTGCGCGCGGACGAGATGGAACAAACACGCTTCTCATTCCCGCTTGAAGGCTACGACGAAGGCCTGACGCCGGACACGACGAGCGTACGCGTCAGCTTCAACTGGCATCCGTTCTGATCATCTAAAGCGCGTCGTCTTGAGTGACGCCGCGCTCATTTTTTATCTGCGCTGACGGGTTTGACGCTTGCGGCCGCCTGCTTTGCGCGGCTGCGCGCCTCATCAGTGCTCGCCCCGCGCGAGGCAGCCACGCCCATGCGGCGCTTCTTGAAGCTTTCGGGCTTGCCGAAGAGACGAAGTTCGGTTTCGGGCACGGCGAGCGCTTCGGCGACGCCCTCGAATGCGATGCCTTGGGCTTCCATGCCGCCATAAACGACGGCGCTGGCGCCCGGTGCACGAAGTGAGGTGTCGACTGGGAAGCCGAGAATGGCGCGGGCGTGCAGCGCAAATTCGCTCTGCACTTGAGATACGAGCGTCACCAGGCCGGTATCATGTGGGCGCGGGCTGACTTCGGAGAACCACACATCGTCGCCTTTGACGAACAGTTCAACGCCGAAGACGCCATAGCCGCCGAGCGCAGCGGTGACCTTCCCGGCGATGTCCTGCGCGCGCTCGAGCGCCTTTGCGCTCATCGCTTGCGGCTGCCAGCTCTCGACATAATCACCATCGACCTGAACGTGCCCTATCGGCTCGCAGAAGTGCGTGCCGCTTGCGGCGCGGACTGTAAGCAGCGTGATCTCGAAATCGAACAGCACCTGGCCTTCGACGATAACGCGAGGTTGCTTCACGCGACCGCCGCTCAGCGCATAGTCCCAGGCTGGGGCGACGTCGGCCTGCGACTTGAGGCGGCTTTGACCTTTGCCGGAGGACGACATCGTCGGCTTCACGAAATTCGGATAGCCGATCTTATCGACGGCAGCCTGCATCTCTTCGAGTGATGACGCGAAGGCGTAAGGCGACGTCGGCAACTTCAGCTCTTCGGCGGCCAGCACGCGGATGCGTTCGCGGTTCATAGTTATGTGCGCGGCTTTTGCAGTGGGGATCACAGTGGCGAGCTTATCGGCTTCGATACGGACGAGTTCGTCGGTCGCGATGGCTTCGATCTCGGGCACGATGAGATGGGGACGTTCTTGTTCGACAAGCGTGCGTAGGGCCTTCGCGTCGGTCATGTCGATGACATGGGCGCGGTGCGCCACTTGCTGCGCAGGCGCATTGGGATAGCGATCCACCACGATGCTCTCAACGCCCAGACGCTGGAGTTCGATGACGACCTCCTTGCCGAGCTCACCGCCACCCAAGAACATGACTTTGAGCGCGGACGGTGAAAGCGGGGTGCCTAGGCGGGTCATGAGTGGGATAACCTGAATGTGTTGAGCCCCGCACGCTGTAGCGTTGTAAGGTCGGTCAGACAATCGGGGGCGAATATGCAGTGCGCCGCACTAGCAGCGCTGTTTCTCACAGCATGCGCCGCTAAGGCGCCACCGACACCAGCGTATGTCGCCGATGACTTAAGCTCGTGGGAATCGTTTGACGCCACGACGCGCGCTTACAAAATCAGTTGGGCGTTCGAACAGGCGGATGCCGCTATTGTTGTGGGGGTGATCGGCGATGAATTTCGCGGCAGCTTTTGGACAGTCTTTAGCGTTTCCGATCCGAGCGCAGCTTCGCCGTCACAAGGCACACTGATCGTCGGCGACATGGGGCCTACGGGGCCGGACATCTCCACGCGCAGAGTCGAGCTTTGCCCAACGGTCACGCCTCAGCTTGCCACCCTCACTTCCCTCAACATCGAACTGACGGAAGACAAGCAAAGAAGAAAGGCGAAGCTGACCATCATCCTCACGCCTGAGTATGTCGTCGTCACGCCGCGCGGCGCGCTTCACTTTGAGGCGGACAAGGCGCCGGAAGCCGCGGCACGGGTGGCGGCGCTGCTGGATGCTGCCGATGTTTGCATGCGGGACGCGGACTGAGCTTGGCGGTCGCGATATCCGTCATCCTGGACGTGCGCGGCGCCACCGAGATGACGGAGTTTCATTTGTCCAAGAGCGCGCGAACGGCGCGGCCAGCTTCTTCGATTGGATGCACGGCGGCCGCTTCACGGAGCTTTGCGAGATTGGGTCCGCCTGCTCTGTGCTCGGCCATCCATTGGTTTGCGAACTTGCCGCTTTGAACGTCCGCCAACGCAGCACGCATAGCGTCTTTGACATGAGCGTCGATGATGCGAGGGCCGGTTACGTATTCGCCGTACTCGGCAGTGTTGGAGATGGCGAGATGCATGCCGGCAATACCGCGCTCGTGGATGAGATCGGAGAGCAGTTTCACTTCGTGCAGACAATCGAAGTAAGCGAGCTCTGGCGGCGTGCCGGCTTCGACCTGCACTTCCCACGCAGTGCGGATGAGATGCGTGAGACCACCGCAGAGCACGACTTGCTCGCAGTAAAGATCGCCTTCGGTTTCGATCTTGAAGCTCGATGGGATCATGCCGGCGCGGCCGCAGCCGATCGCAGCGCCATATGAATACGCAAGCGCTTCTCCGCCACCTGTGTCCTGGGCGATGGCGACAATGGCGGGCAAGCCGCCGCCGCGCGTAAAGGCTTCACGTAAAGCCTTTCCGGGGCCTTTGGGAGCGACCATGACGACGTTGACGTCAGCGGGCGGTTTGATGAAGCCGTAGTGATACGCAAAGCCGTGAACGAACATCAGCGCCTGCCCGGGGCGCAGGTGCGGAGCGATTTCAGCGTCGTAGAGATCGGGCATCACCTCATCTGGCGCACACATGACGAGCACATCGGCAGTCTGCGCGGCGTGCATGACTGTGATGGGCGCGAACCCCTCCACCCTCGCCTGTTCGGCGCGGCGCGCGCCGGCGTGAAGCGCGACCGACACATCGACGCCGCTGTCACGAAGGTTCAGCGCATGCGCGTGACCCTGAGCGCCATAGCCGATAACGGCCACCTTTCGGGCTTTAATGAGAGACGCGTCAGCGTCGCGTTCATAGAGGACGCGCATGGGTTTCCTTTGTTCTGCTTGCGTCTCTAGCGCCTGCGCCACAGATAGGCAAAGAGGAGCAGGTTATGGCTACAGCAAGCGAGATCGTGCGGTTCTGGCGGGATGCGGGGCCGAAATTCTGGTTCGTCAAGGACGAGACATTCGATGGCCGCTGCCGTGGCTTCGAGGCGGAGCACCACGCCGCGGCGCGCGGCGAGCTTTCGGCCTGGGAGAGGGACGCGGAGGGCGCACTCGCGTTGCTAATCCTGCTGGACCAGATCCCGCGCAACATCTTCCGAAAGTCACCACACGCTTTTGCGACCGATGGTTTGGCGCAAGCAATGGCAACGCGCGCACTCGAACGCGGCTTCGATGCGGCAACCGATTCGGCGATGCGGATCTTCTTCTATTTGCCGTTCGAGCACGCCGAAGACTTGGCGCAACAAGAGCATTGCGTGACGTTGTTCACGAATTTGGGCGATGCGGAATATCTGAAATTTGCGATCCTGCATCGCGACGTCATCGCGCGCTTCGGACGCTTTCCGCACCGCAACGCGGTGCTCGGCCGCAAGAGCACAGTTGAAGAGCTGCAATTTTTGGCGGACGGCGGCTTTTCAGGCTGAGCGCTACTTGATGGCGGCGTCGAACGAATAGCGCCAATTGCCTTCATAGTCGCGCGTCCAGACAGTCATATAGCGGCCAGCGGTGCGCACACCGTCCGCGCCTACGGTGGTCGAGACGCCCCAGGTCCAGCCCATATCGCCGCGCGCGGAGACACGGCCGGTTTGCGGCGTGCGTTCAAGGCGATCAGTTGCCGGCCAATTTTGAAAGCGCGCCGCGACGCCGGGGCGGCCCGTGACGGTTTCTGTGCTGGTGAGCAGCAACGCATCTTCCGAAGCGTAGGCGTTGAACGCGGCCGCGACGCCTTCGGCTTGCGCCATGGTATTGAAGGCGCGGTCGGCGTCGAGCAATTCACTGACGCCAGCACGCGCGAGCTCTTCTTCGGTGCGCGATCCGGCGAGTTCGGAAAGACGAAGCGCAAGGCGCCCGCCAGGATCGGTGGTGGCGAGGCAATTGCGTGCAAGGCTAGTGGCGCGGCCGCCAGATGAGATTTCAATGTAAGCACGCTCACCGTTGCCGCAGGCGTCTTCGGTGTCGCCGCCGAGTGAGCCTGAGACGCCCATCACGGCGCGCACGAGCGTCGCGATATCGCCGCGTTGAGCCGAAGTGACCGGCGTGACACGAGGTGCGTCCCCGCCCCAGAGCCACCAACCGGTGGAGGGATGGCCAGTGAATCGGCGGAGCGCGATGACACCCTCCTCACCACGCAGATCGTAGCGGATGACGCGTCCGACACCACCGTTCGGCGATGAAATGGTGACACGCACGGCTGTGTCGATGCCCTCAGCGGAGATCATCGCGCGGCCGCCGGTCGTCGGCGTCACATCGGCAGAAAGCATGGCTTGCGCCCATTGCGGCGCGCGCAAGGAAAGGTTCTGCGCGGCGGCAGGCGCTGTGAGCAAAAGCGCCAGAGCGAGGGCCGCCGCGACACGAAACTTAGTCATGATCCCCCCCGAGCGTTTCATGGCGGCAGATTAAGCGCCGCGCGCCGCCGTGGGAAGCCTCAGGGCTGCGGTGGGTCGCGCACAGGTTGACCATCGCGCAATACCCACTGCGCGGTTCCCGCGACGCGATCAATTTCAGCGTAAAGTTCGCGCACAGCGGCAGGCAGGCCAACACCGGGGCCGCCGCGATCCAAAATGGTTTTGCTGTGACCGTTGCGCGTGAGCGTCAGTGTATAGGTCGGCAAATCGGACACCGGCGCGCGATAGGAGTCGCGCAGCTGATCGAATTCGATGTCATCGAAGCGCGTGACGAGACGCGCGACATCCGCAGGCGCGATAGATGCGCTGCGCGCGCCAACGACAGCGACGTGGCCGCGGCCTTCGTAGTTCACTTGGCCAGCGCCGTTGATGGTGACGGTGTAATCGGGACAAAACCCGTAGCACGCACCGCGGGTCAGACGGATTTCAACATTGCTTGCAGCGGATTGGGACACAGCTTGGGTCTCAGCTGGCGCTTGCGCGCACGAGATGACGAAAAAGGCGATCAGCGCCCCGAAGAACACGCGGCTTGAAATCATGACGAAACTCCAACCCGGGATCTATGGAAGTAAGATGCGGCGCTTATGTGGGCGGTCAACGGCGATTTGCATTTTGGGCCACCTCAGCCGAGCAGCGCCAGCGCCCGATCCACGCGATGCGTGAGGTTGAGCTCGCTGACACGTGGCCAATCGGGCATTTGGTTTGCAATCCAGGTAAATTGGCGCTTGGCGTAGCGGCGGGTGTCGCGCTGACCAATCTCGGTGGCTTCCGCGAGCGGTGTCTCGCCGCGCAAATAAGCGCCGAGCGCCGGCGCCCCGTGCGCTTTGATTGCAGGCAAGGTTGGATCGAGCGCGCGAGCGGCGAAGGCGCGCACTTCATCGAGGGCGCCCTGCTCCAACATATTTTCAAAGCGCGTGTTGATCGAGGCATATAGCGTGGCGCGCTCCGGCGTCAGCGCAAGGCCACGCCACGCGCCTGCGGCTAAGGCAGGCTTGGTGTTGGCTTGGAAAGACGTGATGCTCTCACCTGTGGTTTCGATGACTTCCAGTGCGCGAATGATGCGCGGCGCATCGTTCGGTTCAAGCCGCGCGGCTGTTTGCAGATCGAGCGCGGCGAGTTCTGCATGGAGTGTCGCCGCGCCTTCGGACTCGGCGCGCGCAATGAGTGCAGCGCGCAAGTCAGGATCGACGGCCGGCATTTCGGCTAAGCCTTGGGTGAGGCCCTTGAAATAGAGACCGGTGCCACCGGCAATAATCGGGATCTTGTTGCGCGCGCGGATCCATGCGATTTTCTCGAGTGCATCGCTTAGCCAGCGGCCGGCGGAATAACGCTCGGCGGCATCGACATGCCCGTAAAGGTGATGCGGAGCTTGCGCCTCTTCTTCGCATGACGGACGCGCCGTCAGGATACGGAAGTCGCGATAGACCTGCATGCTATCGGCGTTGATAATTTCGCCACCGATACGCTCAGCCAAGGCAAGCGCCAAAGCGGACTTGCCGCTGGCGGTCGGGCCCATGATCAGGAGCGCAGGCTTCATGATTGGTGCAGTAGCGCATGCGCCGCCCCTGCCCTAGAGGGTAGAAGCGCAACTGCACGGAATTCGATGACCGCACACGCCCTCGTCTTTGTCGCCTCGCCTGAGGATAAGCCTGCCTATCGCGAGGCGCTGCTCATGCTGGGGCGCGTGGCGTTGAACCGGAAGCTTGCGCCGCCGGAGGTGCTCTCCGGTTGGGAAAGCGCGCAGTGGATCTACGAGAGCGTCGACGGCGAATTGCGCCAGGAGGCAGCGGCGGCGGTGGCGGAGCTGCCGGTAGATTGGGCGCTGACGCCGGTTGAGGGGCGACGCAAGAAACTTCTCATCGCCGACATGGATTCGACAATCATCAACGTAGAATGTCTCGATGAGCTGGCGGACTTCGCAGGCATAAAGGCGGAGATTGCGGCCATCACCGAGCGCGCCATGCGCGGCGAATTGGATTTTGAACCGGCGCTGCGCGAGCGTGTCGGCAAGCTCAAAGGCTTGGCGCTAGATGCACTGCAAAAAACCTATGACCAGCGCGTGCGCTTGAATCCAGGGGCAGCGACGTTCGTAAGAACCATGTCGGCGCATGGCGCGCGCTGCGTGCTGGTGTCTGGCGGGTTCACGTTTTTTACATCGCGCGTCGCGGATGCGGCCGGCTTTCAAGCCAATCGCGCCAATGTCTTGATGGACGATGGCACGGCGCTGACCGGCGTGGTGCAAGAGCCGATCCTTGGCCGCAAGGCCAAGCTCGACGCCATGCGTGCGGAAGGGGCGGCATTGCGCTTGAACGATAAGGACGTATTGGCGATCGGCGACGGCGCCAATGATCTCGACATGATCAAGGCGGCAGGCCTTGGCATTGCCTATCGCGCAAAGCCATTGGTTGCGGCCGAAGCGGACGCGAAGATCGATTATACGAGCCTGGAAGCAGCGCTATTCTTCCAGGGCTATCGCCGGGGAGAGTTCGTTCAATGAAACGTTTGATGATTGCGGCAGCTTTGCTGGCTTGCGCATGCACGCCGCCGCCAGCGCCCGAACAAGCGAATACGGCTGAGCCGTCCTTGCCGGGCGTAACACTGCCGGTTGCGGACCGAGCGGGCAACCGGATGGAGGCGCTGACACAAAACGGCGCGAACTGGTGCACGAGCGACGGGACTTGGTGCCTGCAAACGCCTGAAGGCAGCGTGGTCGTCATGCGCGGCGATCAGGCCGCAGGCACGATCATGATCGGCGATGTCGACGATAACGTCGATTGGGACGTCTGGCCGCAAATCATCCGCAACAGTGACGATAGCGTGCTCGTCGGCGTCGTGCGGACGACGCATCAGATGTATTCCGGCGGCGGCGGCGAAATGAGCCAGCTTGCGCTATATGCAGTCAGCGGCGGCGCCACGAACGAAGCAGTGCGTATGCCGCTCAGCGCTTCCTCGATGGTGCGCGCGTGCTTCGATGAACAAGATGAACAGCAACGCGCCGGCGCCTGCCACGACCAGTACGCGTTCGTGACGCGCATCAGCCTAGATGAAGGCGTTACCGAAGGCGCACCGCGGATCATGCTGGAAACGGCGGCAGGATCTTTTCCAGGACGGGTGACGCGGACGGCGGACTCGCTTGAGGCCGCGCCGCTGACCGAAGCGGATCTGGTGTGGGCGCACGATGAGACATGCTCATATCGCCGCACTTACGCGCACGGCGCCGACGGCCTATATGCGCCAGATCAGCCCCTTCCGCCCTGCTCGGACTATCTGGAGCCCTAATTGAAACTGCCGCGTAAGCCGCACGCTGTCGTGTTCGATCTCGACGGCACGCTGATCGATTCAGAAGCTTTGGTGAAAGACGCGCACTTCGCGGCGTGCGGCGAGATCGGCGTGACGATGACGGAAGCGCAGTTTCTTTCGCTCGTCGGCATGCATCGCGAGGCGAACGATCTGCAACTCAAGAGCTATTACGGCGAGGATTTTCCGCTGGAGCGATTCATAACGCTGACGCGCGCTCATGTCGGCGACCGCGTTGCGCCGCTGAAGCCCGGCGCGCTGGAGCTGATGGACACGCTGGAAGCGCTTGAATTGCCGTTCGGATTGGCGACGTCATCGCGCCGGCCTTGGGTGGAAAGACACTTCGCGGCACACGCACTGACACCGCGCTTTCGCGCCGTAGTGACACGGCAAGATGTGGTGGAGGGCAAGCCGCACCCGGAGCCCTATCTGCATGCGTCGAAGCTGCTGGGGGCTGCGCCAGAAATGGTGCTGGCGCTCGAAGATTCCTACGCCGGCGTGAGTTCAGCGCACGCAGCAGGCTGCATGACGGTGATGGCGCCGGATTTGTTGCCGCCAACAGACGAAATGCGCGCGAAAGCGATCGTCGTGACCTCGCTCTCAGAGGTCCGTTCGCTTCTTTAGCTGCGCGCCTGCAAGCGCCGATAGGTCACGGCGCCGTCGCGATTGATGCGCACAACGATGGCGTGCTCGCCGATGGCGGCGCGACCGGCGATGGCGCGGGCGGCGGCGACCGTGTCGGTCGCTTGCGGGCCAATGGCTTCGATCACATCGCCTGGACGCAGCACGCCTTCATTTTGCGCGCCGACATCGACATCGAGAACGACGAGGCCCTGTACGTTGGGTTCGATCTGGAATTCTTCGCGCAGACTGGCGTCCAGCTCTGAGAGCGCGATGCCGAAAATGCGTCCACCGCGCGGGCCGCCATCGCTGCGCGGGGAAGCTGCGCCGCCCTCTTCTCCGCCAGCAACGCGCGCGCCGCCTTGGGTTTCTTCGAGACGCTCGATATTCACGGTGATCTGCATGCGGCGGCCATCGCGGACGATGTCGATCGTCACGCTGGTCCCGACTTGCGCTTCGCCAACCATGCGGGTCAGCGCGCGGCTATCGGCGACGTCACGGCCATTGAAGCGCGTGACAACATCACCCGGACGAAGGCCAGCGTCGGCGGCGGGGCCATTTGCAGTGATGCGTGTCACCACAGCGCCGCTTGAGCCTTCGTATCCGGCGCGATCGGCGGCGGCGCGCGACAGGTTCGCGAGGCGAACCCCGAGCCAGCCACGGCGCGTCTCGCCATAGCGGATGATTTGATCGACAACCGGACGCACGATTGAGGTCGGGGTCGCAAAGCCGACGCCGACGCTGCCGCCCGTGGGCGAGACGATGGCGGTGTTGACGCCAATGACTTCGCCATCGGTGTTGAAGAGCGGACCACCGGAATTGCCGCGATTGATGGCGGCGTCGGTTTGGATGAAGTCGTCATAGCGACCAGCGTCGATGTTGCGATTGCGGGCGCTGACGACGCCGACGCTGAGCGAACCACCAAGGCCGAACGGGTTGCCGATCGCGAGCACGATGTCGCCGACGCGCGCGGTGTCGCTATCGCCCATATCGACATGCGGGAGCGGCGCGCGCGCGTGCACGCGGAGCACGGCGATGTCGGTGGCGGGATCGCGGCCGACGACGGTTGCTTCGAGACGTTGGCCGTTTTGCAGGATGACTTCGATCGCGTCGGCGGATTCGATGACATGATTGTTGGTGACGACGACGCCGTCCGGCGAAATGATAAAGCCCGAGCCGAGCGAGGTGATCTGCGCACCGCCCTCGCCCAAACCTTCGTTCAAGCGCTCCATCGGTGAGCCGGGCGGAAAGCGCGGCAAATCATCAACACCGCGCACGCGCTGGCTGGTCGCAATGTTCACCACCGCGGGTGAGAGCCGGTCATTCAGATCAGCGAACCCCTCGGACGGCAGGCGCGATTGCGCAAGCGCGGGAGCTGCAAGAGTAAATACGGCAATGGCCGAAAAGATGGCGCGCATGAGTCGTAGCGTAGCGGGTGCAGTGCGGGGTGCAATCCAGAGATAGCAGACCAATGGTCATCCCGGACGCGCGAAGCGCGATCCGGGATCCAGAAATCATAGACTATTCGGCTTCCCTGGACCTGGACTGCCGGTTTCGCCGCAATCTAAGATGACTGAGAGAAATTAGCCCCCGCCGCGGCGGCGCTGCATGTAGCGGAAGAAGTCGCTGTCGGGCGGGACGACGATCGGCGTACCGGCTTCAAGCGAATAATCGTACGCGCGCATCGAGCGATAGAACGCGGCGAACTCCGGATCGCGGCCATAGGCGCGTGCGAAGATGCGGGCGCGTTCGGCTTCGCCCTGACCGCGCGTGCGTTCAGACTCTTCCTGCGCGGTCGCTCGGATGATGGCGGCGTCACGTTCGCCCTCGGCGCGGATACGACCGGCAACTTGCTGACGCTCCGAGCGCATGCGCTCATAAACGCGCTCTTGCGTCTCCGGCGGCAGATCAGCCTGGCGGATACGGACATCGACGACGCGGACACCGAGTTCGGCTGCGGCAGCGCGATTGAGATCGTTCTCAATGGCCTGCATCAACTCGGAGCGGCGTCCTGAGATGATATCGTCCGAGCCGGCGCCGCCAAGAACACGGCGCATCGCGGCTTCAGTGAACGTTTCGAGACGTGAAGCACCGCCCTGCTCGGTGAGCACGCTTTGATAGAAACGGCGCGGCTCAATGATCTGCCAACGCACCACAGCATCCACGATCAGACGCTCCTGATCGGAGGCGACGATCGGCTGGCCCTCAAGCGTGAGGCCCATGTTGCGGCGGTCATAGTCGACGACGCTCTCAACGAACGGCATCTTGAAATAGAGGCCCGGCTGGTCAGCACCCGGCGCGTTGATGACGCGCGTGTACTCACCGAAGCGGAGCACGATGGCCTGATGGTCCTGACGGACAACGAAGACGGAGTTCAGAATGATCACCAGCAGCACCAGAACGGCGCCGATGAGAACGGGCATGTTGCGCGTCATTGGCCGGCTCCTGGTTGGGCTGCGGCCGGGGCGTTGCGCCGGATCATGCCGTCGAGTGGCAGGTACGGAACCGCGCCGCCACGCTGATCGAGGATGATCAAGTTGCCGCGCTGGTACACGCGCTCCATGGTTTCGAGATAGAGGCGATCACGCGTCACTTGCGGCGCGGAGCGATACTCCGTGTGAACGGCGATGAAGCGTTCGGCTTCACCGGCGGCTTCGCGGACGACGCGCTCGCGATAGGCTTGCGCTTCATTGACGATGCGGGCGGTGTCGCGATTGGCGTTGTTGATCAACGTCTCGGCGTCCTGGCCGGCGTTGACGACATCGTTGAAGGCTTCGATGACGGCGCTCGGCGCAGCAGCGCGCAGGAGCTGAACTTGCAGCACCTGGACGCCTGATTGGTATTCATCAAGCGTGGTTTGCATTAAGGCTTCGACGCCCTCTTCAACCTGACCGCGTTCGGTGGTGATGATCGGCTCAAGCTGGCGGCGGCCGATGACCTCGCGCATGGCGCTCTCGGCGACCTGACGCACGGCTTCGTCGGGATCACGCACGTTGAACACGAAGGCGCTGACGTCCTTCACGTTATAGACGATGCGGAAGTGGATCTCGGCGATGTTGCGATCGCCGGTGATCATCAAGCTTTCTTCCGGGTTGTCGTTCACGACATTGGCGCGCGGCGATTCAAAGCCGATTTCGGCTGTGCGCTGGCCGGTGACGTTGACGACCTGGCGCGATTCAATCGGCGCCGGCAGATGGAAATGGATGCCAGGGCCAGTCGAGCGATTGTAGTCGCCGACGCGCGTGATGACGGCTTGCTCGCCTTCGTCGACGGTGTAGATGCCGGTCGCGAGCCAGCCGATGACAAGAAGTCCGGCGATCAGCGGCCATTGCAGACCACGGCGTCCGCCGCGGCCGGCACCGCCTGAGCCGCCAGCGCCGCCACCGAACATGCGTTCGCGCCATTGGCGCAGCAGATCGTCGAGATCGGGACCTTGAGGCGGCGGTGGCTGACGCGGCGGTTGTTGCTGGCCCCACGGACGGCGCGGACCGCTGCCCCAGGGACCCTGTCCACCGCTACGCGGCGGGCCACCCGATTGGTCATTCCAAGGCATTAATCGCTTCCCCGCCCTTCTGGTGGAATTCGCGCGCGCCACTTCTGGGCGGCCGAGATGGGAGCTTGCAGCGCTCCCATGCGCGCCGATATGTGACCCCTGTGCTAAAGGATCAAGCATGAACAACCAGTTGGCGGACGTCGCTGAGCGCGTCAAAGCGCGCCTCGATGCGATAAAGGACCCGATCAGCGGAAAGGGTTTGTTCACGTCCGGTCGCGTGACGGGGCTTGAGGCGCGCGAGAACGGCAAGGTTTCGTTTACGATAGAGGCGCCCGCGGGCGTGGCGGAACTCTACGTACCAGTGCGTGATCGCGCGGAAAACGAAGCGCGCGCCGCCGAGGGCGTCAAAAGCGTGATCGCCGTGTTGACGGCGGAGGCCGCCGCACCGGCGAAGGCTGCGGGCGGCGTTGCCCGTGTAAAACAGATCATCGCGGTGGCGAGCGCCAAAGGCGGCGTCGGCAAATCAACCGTTGCGGTCAATCTCGCGTGCGCGTTCGCCTCATTGGGGATGAAGACGGGGTTGCTCGATCTCGATGTTTACGGGCCTTCGGCGCCCACCCTCCTCGGCACCGGCGTCAAGAAACCGCGCATGCGCGAGGACAAAATTCTCGAACCGCTTGAAGCGCACGGCTTGAAGACGATGTCGATCGGCTATCTGGTCGACGCCGCATCGCCGATGATCTGGCGCGGGGCGATGGCGACGAGCGCCGTGCGGCAAATGATCGACGAAGTGGCATGGGGCGATCTCGACGTGCTGCTCCTGGATCTACCCCCCGGCACTGGCGATGTGCAGGTGACATTGGTGCAGCGCGTCCCACTGGCCGGGGCGGTGATCGTCTCAACACCTCAAGAAATGGCGCTGGCCGATGTGCGCCGTGGCCTGGCGATGTTCGAGAAGACGCATGCGCCCGTGCTCGGCGTCATCGAGAACATGGCCTACTTCGAAACACCGGCCGGCAAACGGACACACATTTTCGGCGAAGGCGGAGCACGGCGCGTCGCGGCCGATGTCGGCGCGCCGTTCCTTGGCGAGATCCCGATCGATGTGGCGTTGCGCGAAAGCTGCGACGCAGGCGCCCCACTGGTGGCGACACAGCCGGAACATGCCCTGTCAAAACGCTTCCGCGAGATCGCGATAGCCGCGCGGGACAACGTGGCGCGCATGAACAAGCCGGCGCCAGCGATTAGAGTAAAGTAGCGACGACGGCGCTTGGGGACACGAGCATGACGGCGACACGCAGAACAATCCTTGGCGCGGCGGCGGCGCTGCCGTTGGCGGCTTGCACACGACAGCGTGCGATTGTGGTTGGCGCCGGCGTGTTTGGCGCATGGACGGCGGAGCACCTGCAGCGCGCGGGCTGGGATGTACTGCTGGTTGACCAAATGGGGCCGGCGAATGCGCGCGCATCCAGCGGCGGCGAGAGCCGGATGACCCGCGGCACGTATGGGCGCGACGAAATCTATACCCGCATGGCGCTCGACTCACTCGAAGAATGGAAGCGATTGTCTGAGCGCTCCGCGCTGCCGCTATTCCACAACGCCGGCGTGCTGTTTTGCTTTCAGGAGATGATCGACTACGCGCGTCAGTCCATTGAGGTTCATACGCGGCTTGGCCTGCCGCTGGAGCAGATCGACAACGCGGCGCTGCAGGCGCGTTGGCCGCAGATGAATTTCGACGGCATCGCGTTCGGCCTCTTCGAAGCTGAGTTCGGCGCCCTTATGGCGCGGCGCGCGGTTGAAGAAACGGTGGCGCGCTTCGTGGCCCGGGGCGGTCAATTCACCCTCGCGCACGCGAAAGCCGGGACGCAGGGCGCAAGCGTTCTGCTGGATGAACAACGTCACGACGCAAGCGCGGTCGTTTGGGCGTGCGGACCGTGGTTGCCGAAAGTGTTCCCGGACGTGTTGGGCCAGCGCGTCTTCGTGACGCGCCAAGAAGTAGCGTTCATCGCGCCGCCCGATGGCGACGATTCATTCGAGGCCTCGCACCTTCCCGGCTGGGCCGACTTCAATGGCGGCGATCTCTATTACGGCTTCCCGAATTTAGAGGGCCGCGGCTTCAAGATCGCGCGCGACACGCACGGCGTCGATTTCGACCCAGACACCGGCGACCGGCGCATCACCGAAGAAGGAGCAGCATTGCTGCGGACCTTTGCTGAGCGGCGTTTTCCCGCGCTCGCCGGGCGGCCGTTCACGGAGTTTCGCGTATGCCAGTACGAGAACTCATCGAATGGCGATTTCCTGATCGACCGGCACCCGACATTCGATGGCGTCTATCTGCTCGGTGGCGGTTCGGGCCACGGCTTCAAGCATGGCCCGGAAGTCGGGCGCATGATGGCCGAACTCGTCGTAAACGGCACAGCGCCGGATCAGCGCTTCTCACTGGCGACCAAGGCAACGGCGCACAATCGAACCGTGCTTTGAGTAGCGTCGGCCTGAGCCTGTCAAAGGCTGCGCACGCCCATCACGCCAACTCAAACTTGATCGGCAGCGTCTTGAGGCCGCTGACAAAAAAGCTCTGGCTGTAGCGCGGCTCGCCGTCGAGGCCGACACTCTTCAGGCGCGGCAGCAATTCCTCGAACAAGATGCGCATTTCGAGGCGCGCAAGATGCTGGCCAAGGCAGAGGTGTGCGCCATTGCCGAACGCGAGTTGGCGATTGGGCGTGCGGCCGATGTCGAACGTTTGTGCGTTCGGAAACACCTCTTCATCGCGATTGCCTGAGGCGTAGCAGAGCATCATCCAATCATTCTGCTGCATCTGACGGCCGCGCAGCTCGGTTGCTTCGGCGGTGGAGCGCATGAAGGTCTTGACCGGCGTGGTCCAGCGGATCGCCTCCTCGATCAACGCGGGAATGAGCGATGGATCGGCTTTGACACGGTCGAACAGACCAGGTTGCGTGGCCAGCGCCCACATCACGCCTGCCGTCGATGATGAGGTCGTGTCATGGCCGGCTGTCGCAATGATGGTGTAATACCCAGTGCGTTCGAACGGCGGCAACGGTGCGCCATCGATCTCTGCATTTGCCAGCAATGTTGCGAGATCGTCGCGGGGATTGGCGCGGCGATCGGCGGTGATCGTCTCGAAATAATCGGTGAAGTCCTGGACGACACCGACGAGAAGCTGCGCAAATTGCTCGTCGCTGAGCGCGGCCTTGAAGCGCTCTGTGTCAGGATCCGAGGCGCCGAACAATTCCTGCGTGAGACGCAGCATGCGGCCGAAGTCTTCCTCGGGCACGCCTAAGATGTTCATGACCACGCGCAACGGATAATGCAGCGCGACGTCTTTGACGAAATCGCACTGCCCCGGCAACGCGACGAAACTCTCGACCGCCTGCTTCGCGAGCGTGCGTACATCGTCCTCGCGCTTTTTCACGTTGGCCGGCATGAACCAGGCTTGCGTGAGCAGCCGGTACTTCATGTGGTCGGGTTCATCCATCTGCACCAACGAGCGGACGAGATGCGGCGTGCCGGTGATGGCGCGCGCACGAGCTTCGCCGGAATGGCTCATCAGGGTGGTGCCGCGCACGGCGGAGGGAAAGCGCGCGTTGTTGCGGCTGATTTCCAGAATATCGGCGTGTTTGGTGACGACCCAGAACGGATCATATCCCTCAACCTCGGCGACACCGAGCGGGTTGTTGGCGCGTAGCCAGGTGTACGCCTCATGGAGCTCATCGGTGGCGTAAGCATGCGGCGACACCAGCAAACGCGCGATGTCGTCCGGAATTTTGGCCGCGTGCATAGTGCCTCCCGATGTTTCGAACACTGTGCGCTGATCGGGGGTGACGCCGCAACTCGGCGCCGCTGCGTCAGGCGAGCAAATGGCTGGCGTTGCCGACGCCCTGCTCCGGGCGCAGAGTGGCGAGATGTCGCCCAGGTCAAGCCATGCTCATTTGTGGCGCGATCGGCCCTGCTGATTGGCAGTTTTGCCACTCAAAGTTCACGCGGTGCGGGGATACATCCACGCCATGAAATACAACAGCATTCTCGAAACGGTTGGCGATACGCCGGTGTGAAACTTGGCGCGCTCGCCCCGCACGATGTCTCGATCTACGTGAAGGTCGAAGCATTCAATCCGATGGGATCGGTGAAGGATCGCCTGGCGCTCGCAGTCATTGAAGACGCAGAACGCAGCGGCGCACTGAAGCCGGGCCAAACCGTTATCGAAGCAACGAGCGGAAACACCGGAATTGGCCTTGCCATGGTGTGCGCGCGCAAGGGCTATCCGCTTGTCATCGTGATGGCGGAGAATTTCTCGATCGAACGCCGGCGACTGATGCGGTTCCTGGGCGCGAAAGTCGTGCTGACGCCAGCGGCCGACTAAGGCAGCGGCATGTTGGCGAAGGCAATCGAGTTGGCGGAAACGCACGGCGCGCTGCAGGAAAAGCTACGCGCCGCCGGCGTGTCGTTCGATGCGGACGCGAAGGTGGACTATGACGCTCTGCTCCCGAAATGGCTGAAGAAGAGCGCCTAGTCAGTTGCGATGCGCTGCGCGAGTTCTCTGGCCACATCACGATCGTGACGGGATAGATCGCTTTGCACGCGTATCGTGCTCATCCAAAATCTTAAGCCGCGCAGAACTTCAGGCGCGGCCATGTAGCTGCGCAGAATTTCGCGGGCCTCAACTTCGCTGATCGGCGACTCGCAAGGCACAAGCTCCTGCATTTCTTCGGCGCCTTCAGCGAATGAATGATGGCAATTGTTCCAGATGTAGTTCTGGACACGAATGGGCGTCAGTCCGCGAACGTCTTCGCGATATTCCGGCATCGCCGCGAACAAGGGGTCCAGGCGATTTTTGCGAACAACGTAATAGTCGGCCAACGCGGCGCGCATGCTTTGATCGCGAATAAGGCCGAGTTCGCCGGCGCCAGTGAGTTCACGATAGGTGGTGTCCGTCGCTGTATAGGGCCAAATTTGGCTGGCCTGGAAGAACGCCAGCACAGTCTGCCAAGCGGAGCCATCTTTCAGCGTGCCATGCTCAGCATACGCAAGCGCAGCCTCGCCGTAGCCCGTCACTTGACGCCAAAAGACGATGCGCCGCTCAATGGCTGTAGCGTCGGTCAGCAGTTCGCCATGAATATTCGCCAAATAGCTCTGACCACGCTGGCGGTCGCGGTTGGCGTCGTTCCAGTTGCTGACTTGCGTTGCAACGAAGACGCCGAGCACGACGATGGCGAAATCAATCCCGATCGCCACCCAGTTTTGCGCTTTCACATGCGCGAGGACACGGCGAAGAAACATCTACTCCAGCCTCAGCACACGTATCGTGTTGGTCTTGCCGGCGCGCCCAAATGGAATGCCAGCGATGACGGCGACGCGATCGCCGGTTTCGGCGACGCCGAGCTTTCGAACGGCGGCGTCCGCCTTCGCGACCATCTCTTCGACGTTCGCGACGTCCTCGGTCACCATGGAGCGCACACCCCAAACCAGCGCGAGCTTGCGTGCGGTGTTGATAAAGGGCGTGAGGCCGATGACACCGCAACGCGGCCGCTCGCGCGCAACACGGATCGCGGATGAGCCTGTGGCGGTGTAGGCGACGAGCGCGGCGCAACCGACGACGTCGGCGATATGGCGTGCGCTGAGCGCGATGGCGTCTGCTGTCGTCGCTTGCGGCGGGGTCATGTCGCGCGGCAGCGAGGACCAATATTCCTCGTCATCTTCGACGGCGCGGATAATCCGATCCATGATCGCGACAGCACTCTGCGGATGGCGGCCTACCGCGCTTTCAGCGCTCAGCATCACGGCGTCAGCGCCCTGATAAACGGCCGTCGCGACGTCCGAAGCCTCGGCGCGCGTTGGCGTTGCGGCTTCAACCATGCTTTCGAGCATATGGGTGGCGACGATCACCGGCTTTCCGGCGGCGCGTGCAGTGCGGATGATCTTGCGCTGGGCGATCGGCACTTGCTCAGGCGGCAGTTCAACGCCGAGATCGCCGCGCGCGACCATGACGGCGTCGGCGACTTCGACGATCTCTTCGATCTGCGTAAGCGCCGAAGGCTTTTCGATCTTCGCGATAATTCCGGCGCGATCACCGATCAGCGCCTTAGCCTCGTGCACATCCTCTGGATGCTGCACGAACGAGAGCGCAATGTAATCGACACCGAGATCGAGCGCGTAAGCGAGATCCTCCCTGTCCTTCGCGGTCAGCGCCGAAATCGGAATGCGGCGCGTCGGAACGTTCACGCCCTTCTGGTTCTTCAGCGTGCCGCCGAAATCGACGCGCGCCTCGAGCTGGGTGCGGCCACGCCCAGTGACCGTGATCTGCAGCTTGCCGTCATCGAGCTTGAGGATGTCGCCAACTTCGAGCGCATTGACGAGTTCGGGGTGCGGCATGCGGATGAGGCCGTCGGCGCCCGGTTCGCTCGATGCCTCGATCGTGACGATATCGTTGAAGCGCAGCTTGATCTCGCCGTTCGCGAACATGCCCACGCGGATTTTTGGTCCTTGCAAATCGGCGAAAACGCCAACCGGCGTGCCGGCTTTGGCTTCCGCAGCACGGATCGCATCCATGCGGCGCGCGTGATCTTCGCGGGCGCCGTGGCTAAAATTCAGCCGGAAGCAATCGACCCCAGCCTGGATGAGCATGGCTAAGCGCTCAGGCGCGTCGCTGGCCGGGCCCATCGTGGCCACAATCTTACAATCGCGTGCGCGCATGCTGTCTCCGTTCAACCGAGACATTCAGTGCGTTGCGGGGAAAGGCAAGGGTCTTGGCCCGCACCTGCTTCGACAAGCCTAGGATGACGCTACATTCGCAGCGGTACTCTTGCCCGGATGGCGCCATCTTGTGCGTGTCGAAGGGAGACGTCTCAGCCGCCCATCTTATACGGCCCGCCCTTTTCCAGCGCTTTTTGATACGCGGGCCGGGCTTGTTGCAGTTTTCTGACGCGGACCATGTTCGGGTAACGATCGAGGCCGCCGCGATTGTTGCCGGCGTCGAGCACGAACGACATTTGGATATCAGCCGCGGTGAAGCGATCGGCGACGAAATAGTCGCGACCCTCAAGATGCGCGTTGATGAAGCTGAAGTGATTGTTGATCTCGGGATCAATGCGCATCTGCATTAGCGGCGCGCCGTTCTCGCCGAGCATACTGACATAGAGCTTCAGCAGAAGCGGCAGCATCGCCGAGCCCTCTGCGAAGTGCAGCCAATAGAGATAGTCAAAGCGGGCAGGATCGCCCGCGGGCACCGCAAGCCCGCCGAAGGCCTCGTTCTCAGCAAGGTATTCGATGATCGCGGCGGATTCGGCGAGCACCTTGCCGTTCGCCTCGATGACGGGCGATTTGCCGAGCGGATGAATTTCCTTAAGCTCAGGCGGGGCAAGGCGCGTCTGCGGATTGCGCTCGTAACGTTTGACGTCATAGGCGATGCCCAACTCTTCCATTAGCCACAGGATGCGCTGCGAACGGGATTCTTCGAGGTGGTGGACGATGATGCTCATTACAATTCTTCCTCCCAACGCTTCCCGGCCTTGAGTCGAGATCCAGGGGCAAACACTGCGCGCTTCAGCGTGTGACTAGTACGGCGCGAAATTCAACTTCAATCCGGGTTCCGGCCAGCGGGCCTTGATCAATTGGCCGGTGGCGGAGAGCGTGATGTAGGCGTCGCGCATGTCGGCGCCGCCGAAGGCGATGTTGGTGACAATCGGATCCGGGAACATGGTGTGCGTGGAAACACCGGCCGGAGTGATCGTGGTGATGCCGCCGTTGAGGATGGTTGCTACGCACACAGCGCCGTTGGCTTGCACGGCTAGGCTATCGAAGAAGCAGTGATACGGCTGCACGGCGATGCAGCGGCCGATGGCGCCCAGTGGACCAGGGGCGACTTCGCCTTCGCCGGTGATGTCGAACGCCCAGAGCTTTCCGGTGTCGGTTTCGGCGCCGTAGACGACCTTTTCATCGGGCGAGAGGCCAATGCCGTTGATGCCGGAAGCGCCATAGGCCGCCTCTTTGATCAGCGAGCCATCGGTTTTGCAGAAATAGACGCCGCCGCGATCGATCGAGCGCGCGTAGGTTTTGCCGAGATCACTGAACCAGATATTGCCGGCTTTATCGAAGACGAGGTCGTTAGGACCACTGAGCTTGAACTCTCCGATTTTGTCGTAGAGGCGCTCGACTTTGCCGGTGTTGAGATCAACACGCTCGATGCGGCCAGTGACGTAATCATGCGCGGCGTGACCGGGGATCGTGAGCCCGCCCATGTCGTGATATTCAAAGCCGCCATTATTGGTGATGTAAACTGCGCCGTCAGGGCCGAGTGCCGCACCGTTGGGGCCGCCGCCAATATTGGCGATGACTTCCTGCCTGCCCTTCCACACGCGCGTCAGCGTCTTGCGTTTGATCTCAACCAAAATGACGCTGCCGTCTGGCATGACGATTGGGCCTTCGGGAAATTGAAGGCCAGTGGCGATGACTTCGAAATCTGACATGGGCGCGAGCATAGCGTTCGCGTCGCGCCCCGCCAGTGGTTAGCGGCTCGGTGCCGTACGGTGAAGCGGAGCTAATCCTCCTCGTAGCCCTCGTGAGCCTCGGTCTCGCCGCCAGCGCCGCCTCCGCCTTGCATCGGCTGAGATACAAGCCAGAAGCTGGTGAGGGCGCCGACTGAGAGCGCAACCACGAGCGCCATGAGGCCGGCGCGTTTGGCGTCATCTCCTGGCTCGTCGGCGCGGCGGGATTTCGCGCCAGTCACCATTGCAGGAACCAGTGCGTCGCGTGCTTTGAAGCTTTCCACAAAGACGCCGAGCAGGTGGATCGCAACCAGCGCCTGCAAGACACGGAACAGCACTTCATGTTGCTCCGAAAGCTCTAGCCCCCAGAGCCCGACGAACGGACCACCCATGCCATCGTCACCGCTGAAGAGCCCGGTGATCACGACCGCGCTGACGACAGCGAGCAGCAAAAAGACGGCCACGCCACCCAATGGATTGTGGCCCATGTGCCGCTTGGGTTGCGCGGAAAAAAGGTCGCGAACGTGTGCGACGATCGCGTTTGGGCCAGCTGCGAAATCAGCGAAGCGAGAGCGCTCGCCGCCGATGAAGCCCCAGAGCACACGGAACACAATAAGACCAGCTATGGCCTCGCCCGCGTAGCGGTGAATGAGGGCGGCGGCGCCCTCCTCTTCGCCCGAGAACCAAGCGACCAGGATCAGCGCGAATAGAGCCCAGTGAAAAAGTCTGGTCGGCAAATCCCAGACGCGAACGATTCGTTCGTTAGACATGACAGCATTCCTCGCTGCTCTAAAGCAGAGCAAGGAGCGTATGCGCGAGGGAACCTGACACTTCGCTGGCGCTCAATGTCAGAGATGCGTCAGTTGCGAGTGCGTTTCACCCTCGCAAGCAAAGCGCTTCATCGTTCGAGCACGTGCACGACAAAATCGGCATCATCCTTCTCGCCGCGCGCCACCGCCTCGCGGCTGACCTCGCGCCAGAGCGAAAGATCGAGGTCGAGATAGGCATCGCCTTCTGGCGCGAGATTGACTTCGGTAAGGACGATGCGGCCCGCTTGCGCCAGCACGGCGTTATAAAGCTGCGCACCGCCGATCACGCAGGCTTCATCTACACCCGCTGCTTCCGCCATAGCGTGCGCAGCGCCAATCATGGCGGCAAGATCGGTGTAGACCCAGGCGCCATCGGCTTTGAAATCTGCGTCGTGGGTAAGGACGAGATTCTGGCGTCCAGGCAACGGTTTGCGCGGCAACGAATCCCAGGTCTTGCGGCCCATCAAAACCGGCTTTCCCATGGTCGCGGCCTTGAAGCGTTTCATGTCGGAACTCAGCCGCCACGGCAGACCGCCATCGCGTCCGATCACGCCATTTTTCGCAACAGCAACGACAAGGGTAAGTTTCGGCTTCACGTCGCCCTTCTAGCCTTGGCGCCTTGGCGCGTCATCCGTAAGGATGCAGGCATGCCACGTAATCTTGTTCTTTACGGCCTCGCCGTCATCGCCGGCGTCATTGGGTACACACTTTTGCGCTCTCTGGTGGGCGGCGAGATCATGGCGATCTTTGCGCTCGTCGTCGCCGTGGTCGCGGTCGTTATCGTGGTGCGCAATCTGCAGACGAACCGCAATGTAGCACAAGCAACGCCGCAGGAGCGCGAGCAAGCATTGACGTTCGCGCCGGTCGCCGGAAAAGGCGTGCTCTACATTTTCCGCAATCAGTTCGTCGGGCGCGCGGTCGGCATCAATGTTCTGATCGATGGACGCGAAGTTGCGCAGCTGAAGAGCCCGCGCTTTACGCGCCTGTTGCTGACGCCCGGATCGCATCGGCTTGCTGGCTACACCGGCACGAACAAGGCCCCGGCGCCAGGCGAAGACCTCGAACTCATCGCCAATGCGGGCGAGGTCTATGTCTGCAAGTGCGAGGTCGAGCCGCAAATGATCGGCGTCACCATCAAATACACGCCGCTGCCGCTGGATGCCGGACGCACCGAAGTGAAGAAGATCACGCGCATGGTCACGCCGGACGTGGGCGATATCTAACGCGCAAACCAGATGATGTGGCGCGCGCCTTTGCCGCCGCGTCCTGCGCGCACCATAACCTCTTCGACCTGAAAGCCTGCATGCTTCAAGCGGCGCGCAAAACGTTCGTCGGGCGCGGCGGACCAAATAGCCAGCGCACCATTGGGCTTCAGCGCCCGCTTCGCTTCCTGCAGGCCGAGCAGCGAGTAGATGTGATTATTATCCGCGCGCGTAAGCCCGTCCGGGCCGTTGTCGACATCCAGCAGGATCGCATCAAAACGACACTCGGAAGCGGCGATGGCTCTTGAAACATCGCGCATCACAAGCTCGACGCGCGGATCATCGAGGCAGCCGGCGGTGAGCGCCGCCATTGGGCCTCGCGCCCAGTCGATAATTTCCGGCACCAACTCAACAACGGTGCACCGTGCTTGCGGGCCGAGACGCGCCAGCGCGGCGCGGAGCGTAAACCCCATGCCGTAGCCGCCAACCAGCAAATGCGGCGCCTCGGTTTGCAAACGATCGCACGTGAGCAGCGCCAGCGCCTCTTCGGAGCCACTCAACCGGCTCGACATTAGCTCGTTAGCGCCGAGGGCGATGATGAAATCGGTGTCGCGCTTGTAGAGGCGCAGCTCCCCGCCATCAGGAATTTGCGCCGTCGCCAGTAGTTCGCGGGGTTTCATGGCGCCCTCCTACGCTCTCCGCTCGACCTTGGGGAGAGACTTCAGTGCTCTGGCGCACAACACTACGCGCTGGAACAGAAACGATCTCACTCCATACGTGCGCGCTGGCAAAGCTCTGGGTTTAACTCAGCACGAGGGACGTATACTTGCGCTTGCCTTCCAAAGCGGCGGCGTGCGCTGCAACGCGCAGCTTGTGGGCGCTACGGTTTCGATCAGCGCGCGGCTGCCGATCACACCTGATGCGACCCGCGGCGGTTACGCCAACATCGATGTGCTGATCGACGGCGTTTCAGCCGACGCCCAATCACTTCGCGTCACAGACGGGCATGTCTTCGTCAACCGCCTCGTCAACGTCACCGGCGCGAGCGGCACGCATACGCTGGTCTTCGTGCTCGACAATGAAGTGCGCTCAGCTCCGCAGACATTCTCGCACGCGTGCATTGCAAGCACGCCGACCTCAGCCGCACGCCGGACTCGCGTGGCAATCTCAACAACGTGCTTGCTGGCGCGATCATGGGCAATGACGAGTGAGATTATGGCGGCGCGATCATCCGCTACACCGACCCCGCGGGCGTTGAACGCATCCTCTATAGTGACCGCTTAAGGTTTACGTGCCGACCCCGCGTCAGTTCTTCGCCAACGGCGATGGACAGAACGAAGTGATCGCAGGTCGCTGATGATCTTGCGGTGCATCCGGGATGCATTTCACATCCTACAATTGGTTTGCGCTCTGGATCGACCTTCTGATCTTCGTGCTCGGCGTTTTCCTCGGTACGCAGGTCAGCAATTGGAACGACGCGCGCGCCGATCGCGGCCTTGTCGTTGGGCGCCTCTCAAAGCTTACCGAAGACCTCCGTTCGCATCTCAGATCGCACAATGCGCTCTACGACTCCGCCCTCGGCCGCATCGCAGCCGTGGACTTCATCTACGATCAGGCCTTCCACCAGCGATGGCCGCAAAGGCTCGGTCTCTCGACAAAGGCCTGGGACGCACCAACGGCTCCCCCGATCACTGAGCATCGGCTTGACCACATTATGGGCTACCGCGATCTCGTGCCCGTCAACCTTGGATCACGGCAAGCGTATGATTCACTGATCAGCTCCGGCCACATGGGCATGATCGAGAACAGAGAATTGGCGCGTAATATCCAAGAATATTACTCACAGTATGACGATACGATCGAAGCGAGCCTCGTATTTCGAGAGTTCCGAAACGATGGCGGTGTGAACGGCCTCTCGTCCGGCGTATCGTTGTTTGACGAGCGCCCAATCGCGGAGATCATCGCGCTCGCACGCCGCGACCAAAGGTTCGCCGCCTATCTCAGAAGCCAGCGCGAATGGGCCATCCTCCACGCGAACCTGCTCACTCGGTTGAAGACCGAGACTGAAGCGCTGCTGAGTGAGATAGAGGCCGAACGAGCGCAGCTCTCCTGGCGACTAAACCGCGATTGGCGCTTTGATACCCGGATGCGCGGTGTAACCTTCGAGTTTGAAGTCGCCGTACTCGAACGCGAAGATGTCTTTGCGCTCGGGATTGATCAGCATTTGCGGCGGCGCGAATGGCGCGCGCGAAAGCTGTAAGCGCGCTTGATCGAAATGGTTGTGATAGAGGTGCGCGTCGCCGAAGGTGTGGACGAATTCGCCGGGCTTTAGGCCCGTCACCTGCGCCATCATTTGCGTGAGCAGCGCGTAACTAGCGATGTTGAACGGCACGCCGAGAAAGACGTCGGCGCTACGTTGGTAGAGCTGACAGCTCAGCTTTCCGTCGGCGACGAAAAACTGGAACAGGCAATGGCACGGCGGCAGCGCCATTTGATCGACCTCTGCCGGATTCCAGGCGCTGACGATGTGCCGGCGTGAATTCGGGTTGTTCTTGACCGAGGTCACGACGTTGGCGATCTGATCGATGACGCGACCGTCCTTGGTTTCCCACGAGCGCCATTGCTTGCCGTAGACGGGGCCGAGTTCACCTTCCTCGTTGGCCCATTCGTCCCAGATCGTGACGCCCTGCTCTTGCAGCCAGCGCACGTTGCTATCGCCGCGCAGGAACCAGAGCAGTTCGAGGATGATGCTCTTCAGGTGCACCTTCTTGGTGGTGAGCAGCGGGAAGCCTTCGCTCAAATCGAAGCGGAGCTGGCGGCCGAACACGCCGCGCGTGCCGGTGCCTGTGCGGTCGCCGCGGTCGACGCCGTTTTTGAGGATGTCGTCCAGGAGGCCAAGATAGGCGGCGTCGGCTTGGGACGGGTTCGCAATGAACTCGTTGGTTTTCTGGGGGCCCGCTTCTGCGCTCATCGGGCCAATATGGGCCGACTCGGCGCGGAGTTCATCACACCTACCCATCACCGCATTGGCCGGCAGGCCAAGTCCGGGGCCTATACACTCAAAGCGTTGTGGCTATGGGCCCCTGACCCGTCGCTTCGCGCCGTTCCGGGGATGGGTGTGAGTTATTTCCGGAGACAACGGCGCAGCTTGTCGGATGAACTTTGCGCACCTGGCGGATGAGCGGGCCGGCTAACCAGGCGGCTCGGGCGTTGACGTTGACGCCAGCGGCGCGGAGCGCGCGGGCCATCCATTGGTTGCACACCTGCAGCAAATGAAACGAACCGCGCGAGCGCAGAAACGAGGAACGGCCAACGACTTTGCCATCGCTGGTGCGGATCGGATTGCCGGCGCTGCCGAGCACCAGGAAGCGATCGATGAAGGCAACGAAGCGGCGCGCGCCTTCGTGGCTCACAGCGATGCCGGTGTCGTCGTTCGGGCTGAGGTAAACGCTGGACGGGCCTGCATTGTAGGCGATGTGAAAGACGCTGGCGCTCGGCGGGATGAGCGCGTCGAGACCAATCATGAGATCCGTGCCGTCGGACAAATAGAAGGCCTGATCGCCCCAACCGATCAAGAAGCTCTCGGCGTCTGGGTACAAGCGGCGCAGCGGATGATCTTCGGGGAAGATGCTGGCCGGCGCGCCGATGTCGCTGTGATAGCCGTTCGAATAGATATGCAGTTCAACGCAATCGCTGGCGCTCGGCTGCGGTACATTCGGTCCGGGCATCGGCGCGTAGAGATACGCGAAGATGCCAACGGCGATGAGCGTGAGCGTCGCCGCCAAGGGGCGGCGACTGAGCGCGCTTAGGCTTCGTCCGCCGTCAGTAGTCTCACCCGGAACGCCCATCCAGCCAGCCCCGCCCCTAACATCGGCGCGACGATGAACAGCCAAAGCTGCATCAGCGCGTCACCCAACACCCATACAGCAGGTCCAAGTGAGCGTGCAGGGTTCACCGAAACGCCGGTGACCTGGATGCCGACAATGTGGATCGCAACCAGCGTAAGCCCGATGGCGAGGCCGGCAAATTGGGGGGCCGCATTGCGCTGGGTCACGCCCAGGATAACGACGACAAAGATGAAAGTCGCCACCACTTCAAAGACGGCGCCCGAAATCAGGCTGTAATCGCCGGGCGAGCCCTGGTTCGAGACAGCGTCGCGGACGCCGTAGCCATTTTGACCCAAACCAGTCTCGGCAAGTGAATAATCCGGCGCGCCGGACGCGATCAGCAACAACACGCCTGCGCCAACGACGGCGCCCAGACACTGCGCCGCCCAATAGCCGAGCATTTCGCCTGTCGGCATACGCCCGGCGATCCAGGCGCCGAAGCTGACAGCAGGATTGACGTGGCAGCCGCTCACCGGGCCGATGCCGTAAGCCATCGCGACGATGGCGAGGCCGAACGCCCAGGCGATGCCGTCCTGACCGATGATGCCGAAGCCCGCGAGCACGGCGGAGCCGCAACCGAACAGGACCAAAGTAAACGTGCCGATGAATTCCGCCGCTAGCTTCTTGGTCATGTTGGCCTCCGCTGCCACACGGACTTAAGCCGAGTCGCAGGCGCGGTCCGCTTCGTTCAGGCCAGATGGTTCGGAAGCGAGTTGACTAGAAACAGACTAGCCGCCGGCGCCATTCGAGCGGCACATGGATGCGCTGACTCCAAGCCCCGTTCCACTTCGGCTGCAGACCATGGCTTTGCAGCACGGAGACGATCTCGCGCGCGATGGTGAGCGCCGCGTCCTCACCGCCCTTCTCCGCGCCATAGTTCAGGAAAATGCCGTAGCCTTCGATGGCGCCTTCGGTGTCCTGCTGATGGTAAAAGGCGTAACCGCGCACTTTGAGGCCGCGCTGCTCGGCATCGTCGAGCTCTGCGCCGATTTCGGCAGCACCGCACGTGCCGCAGCAAGTGAAGTCCTGCCGGCAAACAATACCTGAGCTCTCAAGCTCTTCGAAGGCCTGATCGAGCCGGTCGCAATCGGTGCGATCGGACCAGGAGGCTTCAACGGTGCGCTGCTCGCTCCACAGACGATCAAGTTCCTTCGACGCGAATTCGCGGAGCGCGTCAGGATCGGCGCCCTCCTCGCAAATATCGTCAACGGCGAGCCAAATCTGGTCGCGCGGCTGGAACGCGCCGCGCACCATGGCTGTCAGCAAGGCTGAGATATCGCCGCGCAGATCTTGGTCGCTTTGCTTGGTCATCCGTCCGACTTTCCGGACAAATCTAGCGCCTCAGACCCGCGACTTCCATGTGGCGCGCCAGCGCCCTATATTACGACTCGTCCGGGCAACCGGACTATGGCGATAAACGCGCAGAGATAGGCGGATCGGACCCGGGTGCGATGCCCGGCGGCTCCACCAGCCTTCATGTTTCGAGGCCTCGGCTAAGGAGCGATTGAAGGGCGAACCTCGTTTGGGTTCGTGTTGAGGGGCCGAAATAGGATCGACGGACGTTGAAGGCTGTTGCTTTTGCTCGGGTGGTCCCGTCACAGGCCAAACAGCATAGTTGCAAACGACAACAACGCTGAGGAATTCGCCCTCGCTGCGTAAGCAGTGCGGAGTGTTCCGAACCTAAGTCCTACTGAGTAGCATCACTAGGCGGGGCCCCCCGGCGCCCGGCAACAGAAGCCGGGGATTTTCCCCCACTACCGCCCGACTCATCGTCAACATGCGTGTGCGCGTGGTCGCGCTTTGCGCGTATGCGGTGAGTTACTGTGTGTTTTTCCTTTACGACGCAAACGGTTGGAGAGTTATTCACAGAGTCGCTCGCGTTGCGCGCGAACGTGGAATGTCCTCGGCGTCATTTTTGCAGTGCGGATGCGAACTACAGTTCGTCGCAAACGTTTCGCCAGCCGACGTTGGAAACGTTGGTGTTTTCGCGCCCTGTGGATGAACAATTGACTGCCCGAAATGAGCCGGTAAGGGTTCTGCTGGGAGCCAAGGAGGGGCGGCTGTGGCCGACGATATGATCGGATACGAACAGCTCATGCAAGACGCGCTGCGCAGCGTTGTACGCGCAGCATTGCAGGAAGCAGCAAGCCCGCGCGGCCTGCCGGGCAAACATCATTTCTACATCACGTTCCGCACCCATGCGCCGGGCGTGATCATCCCGGATCATTTGCGCGCGCGCTATCCGGATGAAATGACGATCGTGCTCGAGCACCAGTTCTGGGATCTCGAAGTTTACGCAGATCGCTTCCGCGTGATCCTGAAGTTCTCGGGCCAACCGCAACCGATCACCATTCCGCTGCAAGCGATCACCCGCTTCTTCGATCCGAGCGTGAAGTTCGGCCTCCAGTTCGAGCAGCATGTGAACGACGAAGCGCGCATGGCCTCTGGCGATGACGCCGGCCACCCTGCGCCGCGCGAAACGCCTGCCGCCGAAGCGCCGTCAGCGCCGATCGCGAGCGACAACTCAGTCGTCAGCCTGGACGCGTTCCGCAAGAAGTGAGCGCGGCCTCGGTGCGATGAATTTACGGCGGCGCCCCAAGCGCCGCCGTTTTCATTTGCGTTTCTTGCTGCCGGATCGCTAGCGCGGCACTTCTCCGTATCGCGCAACCAAACGCTGAAGCTCCGCTTGCGATTGCGCCGCCGGTCCGGCCTGGGTCGCGATCTGCTCCATGCCGGCGTTAGCATGGCGCATGCGAACAACGAGCGGGTGCTTAAGTTCATGCTTGGCCAGCCCGATAGTCGACGCGTTCTGACGCACGATGTTGGCCAGGAACGGCCGGTCGCGCGCCATCTCCTCGGGCTCAAACGGCGCATTCGCGTCGACAACATGAATGCGCGCCGCACCATGCTCTCGAACGCGACCTAACCAGTCGCAATCGAAATGATACCGGTACGCATCGTCGAACTCGCCAACCTGTTCCCACAGCGCGCGCCGGAACAACCACGCCGACGGCGTTGCGCAATCGGAAACGAACAGCAGCGCACCGGATTCATCCACCTCGATTTCGTTCGTGGTTACCAAAGAGGCATGCGTGGCGAGATCGACCATAAGTTCCAAATAGTTCGGACACCATCGATCGTCGTCTTCAAGAATGGCAACAAAGGCGCCGGTGCTTTCGCGCATTGCCGCGTTCAACGCCGCCACTTGCGATTTTGCGTAACCTTCGACGAAGCGCACGCCGGGTTCGTCAACCAGCTCAGCGGGCGCGCGCTCGCCCAAATCGATCCCAACTATGATCTCCATGGGAAACTTTCCGACCACAGTCTGCGCGCGAACACTTTTCAGCGCTGCTTGAAGAAAGGCCGCCTGCCGCGGCTGCGTACGGGATGGAATAACGATGCTTAGGCTAGGCATAGACGGGCACGACTAACTCTTGCGCAAGAACTTCAGCGCGCGTGCGGTGCGGCTGAACACCGTGAGGATCGAGCCGAAGAGGACGAGCCAAAGGGCAAAGGCGATGAAAACGCCTTTGCCGCTATCGTTCACGGCGCCCCAATCGAGGATCGCGGCGGCGCCGGCGCCGATCTGCGGATCGAAGATCGAGACCAGCGCGAGCATCGTCATCCAGAACATGCGATGCGGCTTGGCCATAGGGCCGGAAAAGTCCGCCGGCGCGCCTGCGGCTTTGCCGACTTCGCGCACGTAGGCGGTCATCACCGCTGCAACAGCGGCGGCCCAGCCGAGCGTTGCGTCGAACATACCGGTGGCCGCGACGCCATAGCCGGCGCCAACGAGAATGAAGATATCGGCGAAGCGATCAGGCAATTCATTCCAGATCGGACCATCCGGCCCACCCTTCCCGGCTTCAACCGCAACCATGCCGTCGAGCATGTTGGCGAGCAGTCGCAGCTGGCAAAAGAGCGCGGCGCCGAGAAGCAAGATGACGCGATCGCCGCCTTCGCTGATGCCGCTCGCATAGAAGCACGCGCCTGCGAGCGCCGCGAAAACGATGCTTGTGAACGAGATGAAGTTCGGCGTGACGCCGGCCTTCGCCAGAACGCGCGTGAGATACTTCGCGTAGCCGCGATTGCGCTGACCGATGGGACGGCGGTTCTCTTCAACGACCATTGGCGGCTCTCCAGAGTCGCAGATTGTAGAGGATGGCGTAACTCGTCGATACCGTGAACGGGACGGCGATGGTGACGAGGATTTCGGGCGTGCCGGCGAGCGCGTGCGCTGTCGTCAGGATGGTGGCGATGGCGGTTGCGGTGACGAGCGGCGGCACGATTAAGGCGGAGACGTTGCGCCCACCTTCGGCGGCGCGAGCGCGAAAAAACATCGCGCTCATCCGCTCAAGCCCCTTTTTCAAGAAGAGCGTGAGCGTGCCTGAGATGAGCCCTTGCACGAAACCGGCGAGCAGCGCTTGCGCCAGTGGATAGTCGCGGTTTGCGAAGACGGCCCAGGCGCCCATCGCGATGAAGCCGAAGGCGACATGCACCAGCGTGCTCGACGCCATCTGCTCGCGGAACGATTTGGTCTGGCTCATTGACGCGCGCTCCAGCTGAGGTGAGATGACGCCATGAGTGGATTAAGCGTCTCGGGCGACAATTGGGCGTTCAACGTGCCCGAGCCATTGCTCTTTGGCTTCCTCGGCGTGCTCGCACTGCTCGTGCTCGGCACCCTCGCGGCATTCGTGTTGCCCGCGCTGCAGCCGGGAAAATGGAGCGATCTTGGCCCACGCATGCGCTCATGGTGGGTCATGGCCCTCCTCGTTGGCGGCGCGTTGCTGCTCGGCTGGCAAGTGACGGCGGTGCTGTTCGCGTTCATCTCGTTCCTGGCTTTGAAGGAATATCTGACGCTGGCGCCGACGCGGAAAGAGGATCGCCTGATCGTATTGCTGGCGTATCTGGCCGTAATTCTCAATTACGGACTGATCTTCGCCGATAGTTTGTTTGAAGACAGCTACCAAATCTATCTCGTCTTCACGCCGGTTTACGTCTTTCTCATTGCGGCGGCGGCGATGGCGTGGATTGGGCGGACCGACGGCTATCTCGCGACCGTGGGAATTGTGCATTGGGGCACAGTCGTCTGCGTCTACAATATCGGCTACATCGCCTACCTGATGCGGGTGCCGGACAATGAAGCGCCTGCGGGCGGCGCGGGGCTGGTGTTTTTCCTCATCTTCATCACCCAGCTGAACGACGTTGCGCAATATTGCTGGGGCAAAGCGTTCGGACGCACCAAAATCACGCCGAAAGTCTCGCCCAACAAAACCTGGGAAGGCGCGATCGGCGGCTGGCTGACGACGGCGGCAGTGTTCTTCTGGCTCGCGCCCTATTTCACGCCGCTCTCGCCCGTTCACGCCGCGATCCTTGGCATCATCTTGCCGATGTTCGGCTTCTTCGGCGACATCACCATGAGCGCGGTGAAGCGCGATATCGGTGTGAAGGACACCTCTCACCTCATTCCCGGCCATGGCGGCGTTCTGGACCGGCTCGACAGCCTCACATTCGCCGCGCCGGTTTACTTCCATCTGCTGGCCTATTTCGCCATCGAGCGGTTCTGATGCTGCAGACGCTACGTCGCTATGGATTGATGCTGGTGGTCCGCCCTGTGGCGCGGCTGCTGTTCGGCCTCGACGTCATCGGCAAAGAGAAGCTGCCAACCCAAGGCCCCGCCATCATCGCCGCCAATCACAACAGCCACGTCGATACAATCGTGATGCTGTGCCTCTTTCCCTCGAAACTGCTCGCCAAGGTGCGCCCGGTGGCGGCAGCGGATCACTTCGACAAGGGCGGCTTCGGCTCGTGGTTCTCGCGCAACATCGTCGGCATCATCCCAATCAAGCGCGGCGCGGCGTCGCGAACGGAAGACGTACTCGCCGGCGCAAAACAAGCACTGACGCGCGGCGAAATCCTGGTCGTATTTCCAGAAGGCTCGCGCGGTGAGCCCGAGGAGATGACGCGTTTCAAGACTGGCGTGGCGCGCCTCGTTGAGTTCTGCCCGACGGCGACGGTGACGCCGGTTTACTTGCAAGGCGCCGGGCGCTCGCTGCCGAAGAACGCAAAGCTCTTGGTGCCGTTCAACACCACGGCTGTAGTGGGCGATCCGCTGACCTGGACCGGCTCACATCACGGCTTCATCGACGAACTGCGCGCAAAGATCGAAGCGCTCAAGGCGCAAGCGCCACCGTTGAAGTGGAGCTAAGTCATGGGTGTCGCCGCCCTTCGATAGGCTAAGGGCGGCGCCCATTCAAACGCCAGCGCCAAAGTAGCGTCAGCCTGAGCCTGTCGAAGGCTGCGCGGGGCCCGTCACTTCCAGGGTTCAGATCGCGCCCACTCGCACAAAGATTGCGGGGGCGATTGCTGAGCGAAATCGGTGAGTGCGGCGGCGTCGTTAGTTTGGAGCCAAGCAAAGAACGTTTCCTGGCTCACGATCCAATCGCGCTTCGGCGCGGCGGCATCGTCGTTCCAGACGATCGGCGCCAAATTCTCATCGATCGCGACCGTGCTCAAAGTCGTGTTCATGATCTCGGAAGGGTGGCGATAGGCCGCCGGCGCAACAGCTTCGCCGCGCACCGCGAGCCGCGAGCCACGTGTTGCTTCTGAGACGCCGACATAGAATGGCAGAAAGCCGAGCGCGACGGTGCGGCAAAGCTCGTTCGGAAACCGTGTATCGTCATTAAAGATGTGCGCGGCAGGTTGCGCGCCGGCATAACGCACGAAGCTATCGACCCAGATATCCGCATAGCCATGGCGCTCGGGCCAAAGTTCTGCAAGGCGCGCTTGCAGAACGGCGTCTACGTCAGCACGGCCCTCTCTGCCCCAATCGGTGCCGATGGTTTTGAGCAGTGCGCGGTCCGATTGAATTCTCTTATCGACAGGTCGGCCAAGCACCGCCTCACTCAAGCGATAAACGTCCTTGGCAAAGGGAAGCACGACGCCCCCCGTCAACGACGCGGCTTTACGCGCGACGTAGCTTTTGCCGGAGCCCAGCATGCCGAGGAAGACGAGTCGAAATGGCATCTGCGGGACCTTATCACGCGACTCGGCGTTGCGGAGACAGTCAAAGCGCGGCAGGTTCGGCGCGGGTTTGGAAGAACACGATGCGGGCATTGGTTTTGGTTGCGGCGTTTGCGCTTTCTGCGTGCGGGCCGATGGTGGTCGGCGGCGGCGGTGGCGAGCAAACCGAAGCGGAAACAACAACCACAGCGCCTGCCACGCCCTCTGGACCGCCCGCGCAGGTGGCGATTGCGCCCGGTGAGCATCCTGAAGCGTGCGTCACCGAGACCGTCTTCCTGCCCAACGCACCGAGCGGCGCGAAGGTCTACTCGGTCGCCGGCGGAGATCCGGCAATCAACGGCCTCTACACCTACATCGCCGCTTACAATAACGAGCCTGGCGGCGGCTGGAACGTGTTCCAAATCGGCGACTTCAACAGCTGGAGCGTCGCTGAAGACCGCGGTTCGGAAATCGTGCTGGCCGTGAGCCGCTCGCAGATGGGCCAAAACGGCGACATTGAAACGCTGCAGGAGCGCTACATCGTCAGCGTGCCGGACGCCGACGACACCAGCATCACGATCACGCCCGCCACCTAGTCGCGGCGCACGGCGCGCACTGTGATGCGATCCCGCTCGCCAGGTTTGCGTTCACAGAGCAGTCGCGCGATCTGGCTGTCATCGAAGAAGAGGTGGCCTTTGAGCGCGTCCAGCAAGGCTTTGGCGAGATTGTCGAGGTCGAGCGTCGGCACCTCGCCGACATATTCCATGACGAGTTCGACCTCGAACTCGCCCCAGCGCGGGCGAATGGCGAATTCCTTGCGGAAGAATTCGTAGACCAGCGGCTTGTAATAGCGCGCCTGCGTGGTGACGCCGTCGATGGCGATCTCAGCCCCGCCGGCGATCTCGCGGGCGCGCACTTTGCCCCGGCCGGTCCAGTCCGACGCCATGTCACACACCTTCCGGGCTTGATCGCCATTAGCGGCGCCCATATCCCCTGCGGAGCTAGATTCAACAAGCGAGAGCGCCATGTCCACCCGCACCGAAACCGATACGTTTGGCCCGATCCAAGTCGAGAGCGACAAGTATTGGGGCGCACAGGCGCAACGCTCGCTGCAGAACTTCAAGATTGGCGAAGAGAAGATGCCGGCGCCGATCGTGCGCGCGCTCGGGATCGTCAAGCGCGCTGCGGCCGAAGCCAACATGGAGCTCGGCGGGCTGAACGCGGAGATCGGCCAAACGGTCGTAAAGGCCGCGCAGGAAGTGATCGAAGGCAAACTCAACGCGCACTTCCCGCTCGCCGTCTGGCAGACGGGCTCTGGCACGCAATCGAACATGAACGCCAACGAGGTGATCTCGAACCGCGCGATTGAAATGCTCGGCGGCGAGATGGGTTCGAAGAAGCCGGTGCACCCGAACGATCACGTCAACATGAGCCAATCATCGAACGATACTTTCCCGACTGCGATGCACATCGCCTGCGCCGAAGAGATCCAACATCGGCTGATCCCCGCCCTGCAGAAGCTGCGCAATGCACTGAACGACAAAGCGCAGGCCTGGAAGGACATCATCAAGATCGGCCGCACGCACACCCAGGATGCGACGCCGATCACATTGGGTCAGGAATTCTCCGGCTACGCGACTCAGATCGAGAACGGCATCGCCCGCATCGAACAGAGCATGCCGATGCTGATGCAGTTGGCGCAGGGCGGCACCGCCGTCGGCACCGGCCTCAACGCACCGATCGGTTTTGCTGAACGCGTCGCCGAGAAGATCGCGGCGATTACCCAAATGAAGTTCACCTCGGCGCCGAACAAGTTCGAGGCGCTGGCGGCGCACGATGCGATGGTGTTCAGCCACGGCGCCATCAACACGGTGGCCGCATCGCTGTTCAAGATCGCCAACGATATCCGGTTTCTGGGTTCAGGGCCCCGCTCGGGCCTCGGCGAACTGATGTTGCCCGAAAACGAGCCGGGCTCCTCAATTATGCCGGGCAAGGTGAACCCCACCCAGTGCGAAGCGCTGACGCAGGTCTGCGCGCAAGTGTTTGGCAATCACGCTGCGATCACGTTCGCCGGCGCCAGCGGTCACTTCGAATTGAACGTCTTCAATCCGGTTATGGCGTATAACTTCCTGCAAAGCGTAAGGCTGATTTCAGACAGCGCGGTGAGCTTCACCGACAATTGCGTCGTCGGCATCGAACCACGCCTCGACAACATCAAGGCAGGACTCGATCGCTCACTCATGCTGGTGACGGCGCTTGCGCCCAAGTATGGCTACGACCGCGCAGCAAAGATCGCCAAGACCGCGCATAAGAACGGAACAACGCTTCGTGACGAAGCGATCGAGGACGGAATTCCTGCAGAGGATTTCGATGTAATCGTGCGGCCGGAGAAAATGATCAACCCAGGCTGACACGTTCCGTTACACGCCTCACACGCGCGTGAAAAAGCCAGTATTACACTCACATTACACGCACCTCACATTGCTGACAGCGATGTAAATTTGCGATCACAGAAACAATGAGTTCCTCTCGTGCGAGGCGATGCGACGGCCTGTCGCCTGTAGATTGCTGCGCGAAAACGATTGTTTAACGCCGGTACTGGCCTACATCAGAACCGAATGGCTGAGATCGTGAACTTGCGGCGAGCGCGCAAACAAAAAGCGAGGACCGAAGCGGAAACCGAAGCCGCTGCAAATCGCTTAGCTCACGGACAGAGCAAAGCTTCGCGTAAGCTGACAAAGGCACAACAGGAGGCCGCAAAGCGGAACCTTGATGGACACAGGCGTAGTGACGACAATGACTGACACCAAAGGCGCGCTGCAAAAGCGCTCGATGCGTATTGCTGGACACCGCACATCGCTCGCGCTTGAAGCAGAGTTTTGGAGTGCGCTCGAAAAGATCGCGCGTGATCGCTCGATGACGCTACCCGTTCTCATCGCTTCGATCGATGAGCGCCGCGGCAAGAACACGCCGGAAGCTTCGCTTGCTTCCGCCGTTCGCGTGTTCGTTCTGGAAAACCGCCTGAGCTAGTCGCTATTGGCGCGGGCGTGCGTAGAGCGCGACCGCGTAATAGCACGGCGCGACCGTGCAGGCGTACATGTGCACCTGCAGATTGAACGCGCCTGTCGACGTCGGGATGACGCCGAAGTTCGGCTGACTCGACGTCGAGGTATCTTCGACGATTAAGCCGCCTGCGCCATCGAACAAGCGTAGGTCGAGATCCGAGCAATCGCGATCGCAAACACCGACAATTTGATATTCGTAGCCGACGGCCATCTGCGTCGGCACGTCCCAGGTTTGTCCGGGCTGCAGGCCGCCACTGAATGGTTGCCCGACCATCTGATAGCCTTGCTGACCGAGCGCGCCTGACGCCTGCTGCAATTGCGCGATGATGATCTGCTGCGGGTTCTGATCGCCAACCGGCTGCTGGGGTTGCGGCGGCGTCTGAACGGCGGGCGGATTGTATGCCGTCTGCTGCTGCGACTGCAGCATCGCGAAACTCGCAACACCGATGATCGCGGCGACGGCGACGCCGCTGGCGATCCACGCCCATGTCGACACGCCGCCACTCTTGGCGGGCGCTGGGGCGGACATCGCGGCTTGCGGCGCTTGGGGTGGCGGCGGCGGCGCAGCGCGCGGCGGCGCCGATGGCATTGGTTGCGACGGCGGGCGCGGCTCAGATTTTGTTGCGTTCATCACCGCATCGACGAAACGGCGCCAATGCGGGTGATCGGCTTCACCATTCCAACTTGAAAGATTAGCGGCCTGAACCTCGCCGAAGCCAAACGGTGGTTGCGCATTGTCGATCGTCACGGGGATGAGCACGCCTTTGTCACGGCCCATGCGCGCTTCTTCGCGCACCCATTGCGACTTGGTGGAGTTCTCGCTCCACAACACGATCAGTGCTTTCGATTGCGTCAGCTTCTGCTCGATGTAATCGGCCCAGGTTGTGCCTGGCGGGATCTCATTGTCCCAGAAGACGTCGAGCCCAGCCGCCGCGAGGCCCTTGGCGACCTGATCTGCGCGCGCGGTGTCCTCGCGTGCGTAAGACAGAAATACGTCGGCCATGTCCCCTCCTCAGAGCCGCTTTGTAGCAGGGCCCAAAGCCAGGATTCAAATGGCGATCACGCTGCTTTGGGGTCAGGGCCGTGCAGATTGGAACCCGGCTGACCCGGGATGAAGATGAAGACCAGCGCCGCAAGCCAGCCGATGTAAGGAACGCATACGAGCGCCGCGAGCCAGCCGCTTTGGCCGAAATCATGTGCGCGGCGGCTGGCGGCCGAAACCGTCGGCGCGATCAGCGCGAGGCCCGCGATCAGCGTGACGATGTAGGAGTTCTGGACGCCGGTGTACGGATCGATGCCGCCTATGCCGATGTCGACGAACGCCGAGACAAGGCCAACGAGAAACGCGAACACGAAGAACCAGCCGTACTCGGAACGACGCGCGCGGCCTTTGCCGTCAACGTAGAGCCGCAGGCACTTTTGGATGTAGCCGACGGGCGAGGACTTGTCGCGAGCCGCACTCTGATTTGCGCTCCAAGCTTGCTGCGCCGGCGGCGGCGTTTGCCAGCCGGTTTGTTGAGGCTGCGGCGCCGGAGGCGATGGCGGCGCTTGTGGCGCAGCGACGGGCTGTTGAGCACCGCGCGCCTTTGCAAATACCGCGTTGGCGAAGCGGCTCCATTGCGGATGATTGTAGTCACCGCCCCATTGCGAGAGGTCGGCCGCTTGCACGTCGCCAAATCCAAACGGCGGTTCGGCGACATCGAGTTTTGCAGGGATGAGCTTGCTGCGACCCATGCGCGCTTCTTCGCGCACCCACTGCGACTTGGTGGAATGCTGGCTCCACAACACAACGGCAGCGTTGCACTGCTGCAGCTTCGTCTCGATGTAATCGGCCCAAGTTTGGCCTGGGGGAATTTCATTGTCCCAAAAAACGCTGAGCCCCATCGCTTCCAAACCGCGCGCTACGCGCTCCGCCTGAACGCTGTCTTCGCGTGCGTACGAGATGAACACGTCGGACATGGTTTTCCCCGCTACAACCGAACCGCAGCAAGGCTTAGCAACGCGGCGCAAAACGCGCGACGGCTAAGAGGTTTCGGTTAGGAACCGAAGCTTGGGATAACTGTCGTTTGGGGATCCGGCATCGAGACGTCCCAACTGGCTTGCCGGTCTCCCGGCTGGGGCGAGAGGGCGGTGAACGCCATAACCGTGAGCGCCAGGACAAGCACCAAGGCCACCATTCCGGCGAGGGCGCCGATGCGATTTTCGTTGGCCTTGAACATCGTCGCCTCCTTTCAAGCTGAGACAACAGAGTGAGTAGGCGAAAGTTCCCGCTAGGGGCCGGATAAAGCAGCGCAGTACACCAATGCGGTTCCAGATTGCCACGGCCCACCGCTGATCATCATCGCGCGCGCGGATTCAGCGAATGACAGATGAATTGTTTGCGGTTCCGGCGGCGATTGCGCCGTGCACATCGCCTGAATGTCGTAACCGCGTTCGATCATGGTAACGCTCTGGAACTCGCAAGAGACTTCACCGCGCGTTGAGATGCGGTGTCCCTCGAAGCGCCAAGCCGGCTCGCGGCAACCTTCCGCGGTCGTGGCCCAGAGCCCGACATAACGCGGCGCGCTGGCGTCAGGCGCCGGCAGTGTGGACGCAAGCGCCTCCGCCTCTCCGACCTGCGCCGCCGCCTCGGGATCAGGTTCTGGCTCAGCCGGATCGGTGCAAGCAATCATGGCGAGGGATGCGGCGGCCACCGCCAGCCGGCACAACAGGTTGGACATGCGCATATCACCGCAACGACCAGAGCTCACGGCGGTTCCTGAGGCAGCACGGGGCTCGAAAACAGCGGCTTTCGGCACTACGTTCCCGGTTCGTGCTAGACTCGCACGACAACGGACGAATCGATGAGCGAAGAAGGCGAAATGCTGCCGATCTCGGTGCGCGCAGCTGCGGGCGCGCCGTACCTTGCCTCGCTCAATGCGGGGCAACGCGCCGCGGTCGAGGCGCTCGACGGTCCGGTGCTCGTGCTCGCCGGCGCGGGCACCGGCAAAACGCGCGTGCTGACGACACGGCTCGCGCATTTGCTAACCACCGGCAAGGCCAAGCCTTGGTCGGTGCTTGCGGTCACGTTCACGAACAAGGCCGCGCGCGAAATGCGCGAGCGCGTCGAGAAACTGCTCGGCCCTGGCGGCGGTGGCCTGCCATGGCTTGGCACCTTCCACTCGATCAGCGCGCGCATGCTGCGCACGCACGCAGAACTCGTCGGGCTCAAGAACAATTTCACGATCCTCGACACGGACGATCAGGTTCGCTTGTTGAAGCAGATCATCGACGCGGAAGGCGTCGACGAAAAGCGCTGGCCGGGGCGTCAACTCGCCGGCGTCATCGACGGCTGGAAGAACCGCGCGCTGACTCCTGAGAAAGTGCCGAAGAACGAAGGCTTCTCGTTCGCCGATGGCGGCGGCGCGAAACTCTACGCGATCTATCAGGCACGGCTGAAAATCCTGAACGCGTGCGACTTCGGCGATCTGCTGATGCACATGATCGATATTTTCCAGCGCTATCCGGACGTACTGGAAAATTATCACAAGAAGCTCAGCCACCTAATGGTGGACGAGTATCAGGACACCAACGTCGCGCAGTATCTGTGGCTGCGACTGCTGGCGCAAGCGCGGAAAAATCTCTGCGTCGTCGGCGATGACGATCAATCGATCTATGGTTGGCGCGGCGCCGAGGTCGACAACATCCTCCGCTTTGAGCACGATTTTCCGGGCGCCGAAGTCGTGCGGCTGGAGCAAAACTATCGCTCGACCGGCCACATTCTGGCGGCCGCGTCGCATCTCATCGCCAACAATCGCGGCCGCTTAGGCAAGACGCTCTTCACCGACGATGATCTGGGTCACCGCGTGAAGGTGCGCGGCGTCTGGGACGGCGAGGCCGAAGCACGCCTGATCGCGGACGACATCGAAGGCTGGCGGCAAAGCAATCGCTCATACGCCGATTGCGCGGTGCTGGTGCGCGCGGCCTGGCAGATGCGAGCCTTCGAAGAACGCTTCTTGATGCTACGCATTCCCTATAAGGTGATTGGCGGTCCGCGCTTCTTCGAACGCGCCGAAGTGCGCGACGTCCACGCTTATCTGCGCCTCATTCGCTCGGAGGACGACGACCTCGCCTTCGAGCGCATCGTCAATCAGCCAAAGCGCGGCATCGGCGAAGGCACGGTGCAAAAACTGCACGCCTACGCAGGCAAGCCGCTGGTGCGGTTCGTGACCGACAACGGCCCCCTCTTCGATCAGGACACGGGCGAAGTCGTCACCGAACAGCCTGAGCCGCCAGGCGGCGCGACGCGCTTTCGCACCCTGATCGGTGCGGCGCGTGAAATGGTTGTGACCGACGATCTGCCGCTGAAAGCGCGAACGGCGCTGCGCGCCTTCCTGGCCGATCTAGATCGCTGGCGAGAGCAAGCGCGCACAATAAGCCACGTCGAACTCGCCGAGATCGTCCTCGATGAAAGCGGCTACACGGAGATGTTGCGCCGAGACAAATCTCCGCAAGCGCAGACGCGGCTCGAAAACTTGAAGGAACTGGTCCAGTCCATGGGCCAGTACGACACACTCGAAGCCTATCTCGAACACGTCGCGCTGGTGCTCGATATCGAAAACGAGACCGACAGCGAGAACGTGCAACTCTCAACACTCCACGCCGCAAAGGGCTTGGAATTTCCGCTCGTCTTCTTACCTGGCTGGGAAGAGGAAGTTTTCCCCTCCAAACGCTCAATCGACGAGAGCGGCGAGAAGGGTTTGGAAGAAGAGCGCCGGCTGGCTTATGTCGGCATCACGCGAGCGCGTGAGAGTGCGCGGATTTCGTTCGTAGCAAACCGGCAAATTTACGGGCGCTGGCAGGTGGTGCTGCCCTCGCGCTTCATCGATGAATTGCCGAGCGCCAACGTCGATGCCGTGAGCGAGACCGGCTACGGCATGCAGCCGCCTGGCGTGCGCGACATGGCAGTCGAGCCCTTCACCTCGAGCTATCAATCGCCGGGCTGGCGGCGCGCGCAAGAACGCGGCGCGTTTCAAGGCAAGCCACCAATGATCGAAGGCGAGGCTCGCTTGGTGGCGCGCAGCGGCGGCGATGACTCAAGTTACAAACGCGGCGACCGCATCTTCCACCAAAAATTCGGCTACGGCCGCGTCAGCGACGTCGAAGGCAACAAGCTCACCGTGCAATTCGAGAAAGCCGGCGAAAAGCGCGTGATCGACAGCTTCGTCATTCCGGCGAGTGCGGCCTAGCCTCCGTTCCGTCACCTCACCAAAGGCGATGAACAACGGCCGGATGAACGATCGCCAGACGTAAGACGATGACAAGCGCTAAGCGGATCGCTACCAACCCGCCCCATGCTTCTCCTGACTGCCCTTGGCTCACAGACCCTCATCCGCGCGGCGGCGGATGAATTGGATCGCCACGATCCCTCGCCTGCCGACGCGGTGAGCTGGTTCGAGGAAAAGCCGGGCAAGTTTCGCATCGAGATTTATGTGCCGACCCAGCAGGACGCCGCCAGCGTCGAAGCAATCGTCGGCGCCGCCGCACCCGAGCTGCATCTCAAGATCAAAAAAGTGAAGGCCGCCGATTGGGTGGCAATGTCGCTTGAAGGCTTGCCTGCGGTGCGGGCCGGGCGTTTCGTTGTCGCGGGCGCGCACGCGCTGGCAGGCGAAGCCAACGGACGCACACGCATATGGATCGAGGCGAGCGAAGCCTTCGGCACCGGCCATCACGGCACAACCTGGGGCTGCCTCATGGCGCTCGAAGGCGTGCTGCGCGAGCGACGGGTTGAGCGCGTGCTGGATATGGGCGCCGGTTCAGGCGTGCTCGCTATCGCCGCGGCCAAACATGGCGCCGACGCTCTCGCGATCGAGATCGACCATCGCGCCGCCGCGATCGCCAAGATCAACGCCAAGCAGAACAAAGTCGGCCCGCGCATGCAGGTGATCGCGGGCGACGGCGCGCGCTACATCGCCAGCAAGCAATTCGATCTGGTGTTCGCTAATATTCTGATGCGGCCACTGATCAGGCTCGCGCCAAAACTTGTGCGCGCCATTGAACCTGGCGGTACGCTCATTCTCTCGGGTTTGTTGCGACAGCAGGCAGGTCTGGTGCGCGAAGCCTACGCCAATCGCGGACTCATTCTCGAAAAGCAGATTCCGAAAGAAGCTTGGATGACGCTCGTCTGGCGCAAGCCCTAGCCTTGAAGTGCGTCACCCTCAGCTTGTCGAAGGGCGACGTCTTGCGAACCTCAGCGCGTGTAGACGTTGACCGCGAAGCGGCAGCGCGGCGCACGGCAATCAACCATGCCTACTTCAATCGTGTGCTGACCAAACATCTCGGCGCGCAGATCAACCACGGGCCGCGCATTGCCACGCGTATCAAGCGCTAGGATCTCACCACGCGGATTGACCACGCGAAGATCGAGATCGTCGCAGGCCTGATCGCAGACGCCGACAATGCGGATCTCCTGCCCGGCCCGGAGTGTCAAAGGCAGCTCCGCGGACGCGCCACTGGAAAGCACCCCAGAAAGCGGTCCGACAGCATGGGCAAAGCCCCGCTCGGCGTTATCCGGCTCTTGATTGTCCAGCTGCTGAGTGAGGTAATCGCGCAGGTCCGGCTGGGCGGACGCGGTGGGACCGGCCACCAACGCCAGGGCGATCGCCGCCGCCGCTACCTTTTGCACCCAAGAAGCCATGGTTCTCCGCGTTCCGGGGACGTTTTCCGACGACCGCCCCTTAAACCTCTCAGTGCAAGGGCTTAAACTCAAGCAAGTGAACCTGCCCTGAACCGGGGCCTCAAAGGACGCAAGACGTGTTCCAGACTTATGACGATCCGGGCGGCCCCACCCTTGGCCGTAAGCACCTGCCCCGCTTGAGAAAAGCACTGAAAGCCGCCGGCTTGGATGGCTTCATCGTGCCTCACGAGGATGAATGGCAGAACGAATATGTGCCGCCGGCCTATGATCGTCTGGCCTGGACCACGGGCTTTACAGGCTCGGCCGGCGCGGCCGTCGTGATGGCCGATGAGGCCGCGGTTTTCGTGGACGGGCGCTACACGCTTCAAGTTCGCGCGCAGGTCGATAACGACCTCTTTGCCTATCGCGATCTCGTTGATGGCGGCGTGCCCGCCTACATCCGCGAACGCGGCAAGCAAGGCCAGCGCATCGGCTACGATCCGAAGCTCCATAGCCCAGACAGCCTCGATCGCCTGCGCGCGGCCGCCGATGGCGCGGGCGTCATCCTCGTTCCTGTTGAGCGCAATCCCGTCGATGAAATCTGGGACGACCGCCCACCGATCCCGATGGCGAAGGTCGTGCCACAACAAGAAGCCTATACCGGCGAGAACGCCTCTTCGAAGCGCCAGCGTTTGGGCGATGGCATCGCCAAGGAAGGCGCCGACGCTGTGGTGATTACCTCGCCCGCTTCGATCGCCTGGCTCTTCAACGTGCGTGGCGGCGATGTCGCGCGCACGCCGCTGCCGCTGGGCGAAGCCGTGCTGCACAAGGATGGCACCGCCGATCTCTTTCTCGCGGATGAAAAAGTCTCCCCGCAATTGCGCGAATGGCTCGGCAACCAAGTTGCGATCAAGCCCAGCGAAGAACTGCAGCCGACGCTGCGGAGGCTCAGCGGCAAAAAAGTGAAGCTCGATCCGTCGACGGCGAGCGCTTGGTATTTCGAAGAACTGAAAGCCGCTGGCGCGGAAGTCATTCGCGGGCAAGATCCGGTCGTGCTGCCGCGCGCCTGCAAGAATGCCGCGGAAGTCGAAGGCTCGCACAAAGCGCACCAGCGCGACGGCGCGGCGATCTCCAAATTCCTGCACTGGCTCGCGACCGATGGACAGACTGGCAAGGTCCAGGAAATCGAAGCCTGCCAAAAGCTCGAAGCCTTCCGCACCGAAACCGGCGCGCTGAAGGATCTCTCATTCGACTCCATTTCAGGCGCAGGCCCCAACGGCGCCATCGTCCACTATCGCGTGACCAAGAAAACTAACCGCAAACTTGCGCGCGGCTCACTCTTCCTCATCGACAGCGGCGGCCAATACGAAGATGGCACCACCGACATCACCCGCACCGTCGCCATCGGCCGCGCCTCCAAGGAAATGAAGGACCGCTTCACGCGCGTCCTCAAAGGCCACATCGCGCTCTCGCGCGTGCGCTTTCCAAAGGGCACGACCGGCCACCAACTCGATGCGCTCGCGCGCATGAGCCTGTGGGACGCCGGCCTCGACTACGATCACGGCACCGGCCACGGCGTCGGTTCGTATCTCGGCGTGCATGAGGGCCCGCACCGGATCGCGAAGTTCGTGAACACGCAGCCGCTTGAACCCGGCATGATCGTCTCGAACGAACCTGGCTATTACAAAACCGGCGCCTACGGCATCCGCATCGAAAATCTGCAAGTGGTGAGCCCCGCCGCCGACATCGAAGGCGGCGAGCGTCCGATGCTTGGTTTCGAGACGCTAACTCTGGCGCCAATCGCGCGCGATCTCATCGTGAAGCAGCTGCTCACCAAGGAAGAGATCGCGTGGCTGAACACATACCATGCGCGCGTCTGGGCAAAGATCGGCCCGCAGCTCGATGGTGACGCAAAGGCGTGGCTAGAAAGCGCGACGAAGCCGATCTAGGCTTTCCCCTCTTTTGAGGGGAAAGCCATGGACCGCGACGACATTCCTCAGATCGATCACGTAGCGCAGCCGACCCGGCGCGGCTTGTGGGCTGGCGCGGCTGCGCTCGCGCCGATGCTTGCTGTCACAGATGCCGACGCAGCAACGCCGAACCGCGGCGCGCTGCGGCGCATCGTCGATCAACAGAAAGAAGAGAACGTCGCGCTGCTGCAGGATTGGATCCGCAATCCGACCATCGCGGCAGAAGGGCTGAACATCCAAGGCGGCGCCGATTACATGGCGCGGCTTGCGCGCGAAGCCGGCTTCCAGACTGCCGAGATCGTCTCCACCGATGGCTCGCCCGGCGTGTGGGCGACGCTCGATGTCGGCGCGCCGAAAACGCTCGCTGTCTACTTCATGTACGACGTGAAACAGTTCAATCCGGCCGAATGGTCATCACCGCCACTTGAGGCGCGGCTGGTGAACAATGATCTCGGCCGCGTTGTCGTTGGTCGCGGCGCCGTGAACCAGAAGGGCCCCGAGATCGCGTTCCTCGGCGCCTTGCGTGCACTTCGCGCAGCGGGGCGCCAGCCGCCGGTCAACATCGTGCTGATCTGCGAAGGTGAAGAAGAAATCGGCAGCCCGCACTTCCATCAGATCGCACAGCACGCAAACGTGCTGCCGCGCCTGCAAAGTGCGCTGGGAGTCTTCATCCCGAGCGCTTGGCAAGATCCGACCACGGGCGGCGTCAGCGTCAATCTCGGCGCCAAAGGCGTCATCGAATGTGAACTGATCGCCAGTGGCGAGAACTGGGGCCGCGGCCCGACCCGCGACATTCACTCCAGCACCAAGGCCATGATCGACGCGCCAGTTTGGCGCCTCGTGCGCGCACTCGACACACTCACCAGCGAAGATGGCAATACGCCTGCAATCGATGGCTGGTTCGAGAATGTACGCCCGCTGACCGATCGCGAACGCGAACTTATCCAGATGGGCGCGCGCAACACCAGCGAAGAAGATTACAAACGGCGCAACGGTGTTTCGCACTTCATCGATGATCTGCCGTGGGCGCAGGCGTTGGAGCGCCTCGCTTCACAACCGACTGTCAACATTGAAGGCCTCGTGGCGGGCTATACCGGCCCCGGCGGCATGACCATACTCCCCCATCGCGGTGTCGCCAAACTCGACATGCGCTTGGTGCCCAACCAAACGCGCGCCGAATGCGAAGCGAAACTACGCGCGCACTTGGACGCACGCGGTTTCAACGATGTGCAGATCAATGTCAGCGGCGGCTATGATCCAACCGAAACGGCCGAGAGCAGCGCCATCGTGCAAGCGCAGCTCGCAGCCTATCGCCAAGCCGGCGCACGCACCGCGCTCAACCCGCGCCTTGCCGGCTCATGGCCTGGCGCGGTGTTCACAGCGGCGCCGGTCAGCATCCCCGCCGGCCAGTTCGGCTTAGGTCATGGCAACGGCGCGCACGCGCCGAACGAGTACTTCCTGATCGACAGCAGCAATCCGCGGGTTCAGGGGCTCAGCGGCGCGGTGATGGGCTTTATCGACATCATGTACGAGCTCGCGCGCTAGGGCCGTCACATGTTCGTCGGCCATTACGCAGCAGCATTCGCAGCCAAAGCCATCGCGCCGAAAGCGCCAATGTGGACGCTCGCCGCAGCAAGCCAGCTAATCGATATCGGCTGGTCGAGCTTCATCATCGCAGGCCTCGAGCGCGCCAGCGTCGATCCGGCGCTGCCGGGCTCGACGCTTGTGCTTTACCAGATGCCATGGACGCACTCGCTTGCGGCGGTGCTTGCGTGGTCGCTCGGCGCAGCGTTGCTGGTGAAGCTCATTTTGCGCTTGCCGCATTGGGCGAGCGCGGTGGTTGGGCTGACGGTGTTTTCGCACTGGCTGCTCGATCTGCTCGTCCATCGCCCCGATCTCGAACTCTGGCCCGGCGGCGATAAGGTCGGCTTCGGGCTCTGGAATTTCCCCGTGCCCGAACAAGCCCTGGAGATGGGCTTGCTCGCGATCTGCGGCGCCGCATGGGTCGCCAGTCGCAAGACGCTCGGCCGTTTCGCTTGGCCTGCCATTGTGTTCATCGCGTTTCTGGTGACGCTGCAGATCGTGGCGATACTTTCGCCGCAACCCGCCGGTGAACTCGGACCGGAAAGCGGGGCCACGATCTTGGCGATCTATCTTGTCGTCGTCGCACTCGCGGCGCTGACGGACCTACGCGGCAAATCGAAGGGAGCTTCCAATGTCCAACCTTGATCCGGTTCGCGCGCTTTACGCCGCCTTCGCAAGCGGCGACATGCCAGCCGCGCTCGCCACCATGGCGCCGGACATCGTTTGGAACGAAGCCGAGAACTACCCTTACGCCGACCGCAACCCTTACGTTGGACCCGAAGCCGTCCTGATGGGCGTGTTCGCGCGCATCGGCGGCGATTGGGATGGCTTCAGCGCGACGTCCGACGAATTAATCGATGGCGGCGACACCATCATTTCGCTCGGACATTATGCCGGCGCGAGCAAAGCCACCGGCAAGAAGATGCGCGCGCAGTTCGCGCACGTCTTCCGCGTGAAAAACGGCAAGATCAACGGCTTTCAGCAATACGCGGACACGCTCGGCACAGCGATCGCACTCGGACGCTAGGTACTGAGCGCGATCCAGGCGTCTTCATCGATCACTTTGACGCCGTGCTTTTCGGCCTCCGCGAGCTTTGAGCCTGCACCGGGGCCGGCAACGACAAGATCCGTCTTCTTCGACACGCTGCCGGACACTTTGGCGCCGAGAGATATCGCGCGCGCTTTGGCTTCATCGCGCGTGGTCTTTTCCAGCGTGCCGGTAAACACGATCGTGAGCCCAGAGACTTTGCTCGACGTGGCGGCGCGCGGCTGATCTTTCGGCGTCACATTCTTCAACAGACGCTTCAGTGCGTCGACGTTGTGCTTCTCAGCGAAGAAATCGACGAGATGGTCCGCCGCGACCGGCCCAACACCGTCGATGCGCGCAAGTTCAAGATAGTCGTCACCCGGCGCTTGCTTTGCTGCCGCCTTAATTGCCGCCACCGCCTCGGCGAGCGAGCCGAATGCGTCAGTCAAGCCTTGCCAGGCTTTTGCTGTAACGCCCTTCACCTTTGGCGCTTCACCGCTCGCAAAGAGATCGCCAGCCGGCCCCTTCAATTCGGGCGCTGCCGCAATGAGCGCCGCGCGCGCACCATCACCAACGCCGTTGACCCGCTCAAGCGCCTCGTAAGCCTCTCCGGGCTTCGCCTTGACCGCAGCCTGCATCGCGTCAACAAACGCGGCCCAGCTTTCGAAACGCCGCGCGATTACGCCGGCCGTTGTCTCGCCGATATCGCGAATGCCAAGCGCATAGAGGAAGCGGCTAAACTCGGGCTCGCGGCGCGCATCTATGCTGGCGAGCAGATTGGCGACGCTCTTCTCGCCATAGCCATCGCGCGTCATCAGCTCATTACGATGGTCGGCGAGCTTGAAGATATCGGCGGGCTCCTTGACCCAGCCGAGCTCGTAGAATTCCTCGATCTGTTTTGAACCCAGGCCTTCGATGTCCATCGCACGGCGCGCAACGAAGTGGATGAGCCTTTCAACCGCCTGCGCCGGACAATTCAGCCCGCCCGTACAGCGCGCAATGACGCCCTCTTCGCCAGGCTCCAGTTCGCGCGCGACATGGCTGTCGCAAACCGGGCAGCGCTCTGGAAACTGATATTTGCGCGCGCCTTTGGTTCGCTTCTCAAGCAACACATCAACAATCTGCGGGATCACATCGCCCGCGCGCTGAACGATGACCGTGTCGCCAATGCGCAAATCCTTGCCGCCGCGGATCGGACCGCCGTCAGCGCCGACGCCGCGAATGTAATCGGAATTGTGCAGCGTCACGTTGGTGACAGTAACCCCGCCGACAAACACCGGCTTCAAGCGCCCCACCGGCGTCAACGCGCCCGTACGGCCAACTTGGATATCGATGCCTTCGAGGATGGTCGTTTGCTGTTCGGCGGCGAACTTGTGCGCAATCGCCCAACGCGGGCTGCGCGATACGAACCCCAGACGCTGCTGCAAGGAGAGCGAGTCGACCTTGTAAACGACGCCGTCGATCTCATAGGCAAGCTTCTCACGCCCCGCGAGGATGCTCTCATAGATCGCGAGCAATTCTTCAGCGTTCTGGGCGCGCTTGATGCCGGCCAGGGGAAAGCCGAGATCCGCCAGCCGTTGCACGCTATCAAATTGCGTTTCCGCCAACGGCTCACTCAATTCGCCCCAGCCGTGCGCGAAGAAGCGCAATGGCCGCGTCGCCGTGATCTTTGCATCGAGTTGACGCAGCGCGCCCGCCGCACTGTTGCGCGGATTGACATACGTCTGCTTGCCATCCTTCTCGAGCGCCGCGTTCATCTTCGCGAACGCCGCCTTCTCCATATAAACTTCGCCGCGCACTTCGAGCACAGCGGGCGCGCCTTTGATGACGTGCGGGATGTCAGCGATAGTGCGGAGGTTTGCGGTGACGTCTTCACCTTCACGGCCATCGCCGCGCGTGGCCCCCTGCACGAACTTGCCATTCTCGTAGCGAAGCGAAGCTGAAAGCCCGTCGATCTTTGGCTCGGCCGTGATCACCGGCGACCCGTCCAGATTCAAAAAACGCTGCACCTTGGCGACAAAGGCGTGCGCGTCAGCCGGATCGAACGCATTGTCCAGCGACAGCATCGGCACGGCGTGGCGAACCTTGCCGAACTTCTCCGCCGGCGCCGACCCTACGCTCAGCGCGGGACTATCCTCGCGAACAAGATCGGGAAAGCGCGCCTCGATCGCCGCGTTGCGCACGCGAAGCTTGTCATACTCTGCATCCGAGATCAGGGGCGCGTCTTTGCCATGATAGAGCTTGTCGTGACGCGCGATATCTGACGCCAACCGCTCCAATTCAGCGGCGGCTTGCTTCGGTGTCAGCTTATCGACAGCTTTGTCGCTCACGCAGCTCCCCTCGCGAGGGGTTACAACACCCGGCCGAACGTGCGGCGGAGCCAGCCACGGCGCTCAGCTTCCTCAACAGCGACCGGCGCAACGCCTTCCTGCGTCAGCAGCGCGTACGTGCGCTGATACCATTCGCTGCCCGGGAAGTTGTAGCCGAGGATCGCCGCCATGCGTTGAGCCTCCTCGGTCATGCCAACCGAGAGGTAGGACTCGACCAAACGATGCAGCGCTTCCGGCACGTGCGTGGTGCGTTGGAAGTTCTCGTTCTCGATCACATTGCGGAAGCGGTTGATCGCTGCGAGCTGCTGGTCGCGCGTCAGATAGAAACGACCGATCGCCATCTCTTTGCCGGCGAGCTGGTCGTAGACCATGTCCAGCTTCAGGCGCGCGTCACGCGCGTACGGGCTATCCGGATAGCGGCGCACGACATCGTTCAACGCAGCCAAAGCGCGCTCGGTTGTGCCCTGGTCGCGGCCCACATCCATGATGCGCTCGAAGTGGCAGATCGCGATCAGATAATAGGCGTACGGCGCACTCTCGTTGCCCGGGTGCAGAGAGATGAAGCGCTGGGCGTTCTCGATTGAGTCATCGTACTGCTGCGCTTGGTAGTGCGTATAAGCTTCCATGAGCATCGCGCGGCGCGCCCACGACGAATACGGGTGCTGGCGCTCAACTTCCTCGAACATCGTCAGCGCACGCTGATAGCGGCCGCGGTCGAGCGCATCGGCGGCTCGGTTATAGAGATTGGATGCAGGTTCCTCGACGTACTGAACGTCAGCCCGATCACGAACGCCGCCGCACGCGGTAACACCGCCCGCGAGCAAAGCGAGCACGATGGCCCGGGAAAGTTGGTTCTTCCGAGGGGTCATTCTGCCGGGCCTCTTGTTGCTTAGAACCCGCGCGGGGCGGGCTGCAAACCGCTGATACAGGAAGGCGCGCGCGGCGCAAAGCGTCTGCGGCTGTAGCGTGTGGGTTGCGGATTTAGCGGACTGCGGCAGCCAGGGCCGGCTGGGCTTCACGCACCGTTTCAGGGGCCTCGCCGTTCTCCCAGCACCACGCTTCCGGCGTATCCAGGAGCGCACGCACCAGGCGCGCGTTAAGGGCGTGACCAGGTTGATCCGCCACAAAACGGCCACAAATCGGAGCGCCAGCGAGCGAAAGATCACCCACCGCGTCCAGCATCTTGTGACGCACGAACTCGTCGTCGAAGCGAAGTCCCTCGGGGTTCACCACGCGGCCGGAGTCCACGACCACTGCGTTCGCCATCGAGGCGCCAAGGCCAAGACCGGCGGCACGCATGGTTTCGACGTCAGCCAGGAAGCCAAAGGTGCGCGCATCGGCGATTTCGGTCAGGAACGTTTCAGGCGAGAGATGAACGCGGCGGCGTTGGGTGCCGATCGCGGGATCGGCGAAGCGGATCGTCACGTCCATATCGAGGCCGTCATAGCCCTCTGAAGGCAGCAAAGCGGCGCTCTTTGCGCCCATGCGCACTTCGATCGGCTCGAGAATACGGATCACTTGGCGCGGCGCGACTTGCTGCTTCACGCCAGCATTCAGCAGAACTTGCACGAATTGCGCTGACGACCCGTCGAGGATCGGCACTTCCGGGCCATCAACCTCAACGATGAGATTGTCGATGCCGAGACCGGCGCAGGCCGACATCAAATGCTCGATCGTGGCCAGCTCGACGCCAGAGGCGTTACGGATGGTGGTGCAGTTGCGCGTCTCGGAAACGCTGTCAGCGTGAGCCGCGATGGAATTTGACGGAACGCCACGGACGTCCGAACGGACAAAAACGATGCCGGTGTCTACTGGCGCCGGAGAAAGCACCATGCGCACATGCGAGCCCGAATGGACTCCAACGCCCGCACACATTGCCGGACCTGCTATGGTCTGTTGACGACGCACAGATGCCACCTCTCGTCCCACCAGCAGGACTTTAGGCCCCCCGACCCGACGCTTCGTGTATCTCAGAGGTTCCCAGGTGCACAAAACACGTTGGGTTACGGTTTGTGACGGTTTACCAGACGATGTTAAGTGACTGAAATAATGACGGAAAATCTGACGCCAAGAGGCCCGGACGCAGAGGCGTTTTGGCGGGCCGCGCAAGCGGGCGGACCCGGCGCGGCGCTGGCAGCGCGGCGGGCGGCGGCGCTTTGGGAAAAGACCGACCCTTCCCGCGCGCAGCGGGCGCTGGCTCTGGCGGTGGAATTGGCGCCCCTGGAGCCTGGCCCAAGGCTGAGCCTTGCCCGCCTGGCGGCGGAGGCCGGCGAGCTCCATGCAGCCAGGGCAGAAGCGCAGACCCTCCTCAGCCAGACAACCGACCCCACGGCCAAAACCCGCGCCCTCTTCATGTTGGGAGACCTCGCCCGCGCCGAGGGCGCCGCCGATCAGGCCCGCGACTTCTATGGGCGGGTGATGAAGCTGCAAGATGCGACCCTCGCCGCAGATCGCTCCGACCCAAACGCAGCCCGCTGGTTTGCGCGTGCGCGTGGCCGTATCGCGGAGATCGACGCAAGCGCCGGCGATTTCGCACGTGCGAAGAGCGGCGCTGAGGGCGCGCTGGCGATGCTGCAGGCGGCCGCCATGCAACTTTCCGAAACGCCGGAACTCGCCGCCGACATTGCGGATGCGGAGCTGCGGCTCGGCGCGCTCGAGCTCGACGCCAATCAGCCCGCGTCAGCACGCCGACGCTTTCGTGAAGCGATTGGCCGCTACGAGGCGCTAGCCGTCACCGAAAAAGATGAGCCGCATTGGCGCGCAGTGCTCTCGGACGCCTGGGCGCTCGCGGCGGAGGCCGATTATACGCGCGGCGCTGCAGATCTCGCGCGCGAAGCGATGGACAAATCACTGCAAGTGCGGATGCGTCTCGCCGCGAACGATCCGCGCGAGACCTGGGCGCTCGCCGGCACGTGGCGCGTGCGGGCCGCACTTCGCGCAGCGCTTGGCGATAACACCGCAGCGGCGGACTCAATGCAGCAAGCGCGCCTTCTGGCCGAGCGTCTCTGCAAAGAAAATGCATCGGACGAGCCTGCGCGCTTCCTCATACACACACTGCTCGATCAAGCGGACCAAGCATTGCGCGCTGGCGAACTCCACATCGCGCACGAAGCCGCCAATCAAGCGCGCGCGCTCGCGGAACGTTTCGCGGCGCAGAAGGATGCGAGCGCCGCCTGGCTCGCAGACGCTTCAGCCTGTTGGGATCGGATCGGCGAGATCGCGCGCGCGGGACAAACCTCAAGCGGCGACGCCTTTGCCCGCGCAGCAGAGATGCGCCGATTAGCTTATGAGCGCGCGCGCGGCGATACGCGGCACGCGCGCGGCCTCGCCGCAGCTCTTGTCAAGCAAGGCGACGCCGCTTTGGAGACGCACGAGAACGCGATCGCCCGCGCCGCATTCAACGAAAGCGCCGCCATCCGGCTAAAGCTGCTCGAACAAGCGCCAAATGATCGCACCGCAATTCACGCGCTTGCTGTCGCGCTTGAGCGCCTCGGGCTGGCGGCGCAAGCGCTGGGCGATCTCGCCGCCGCGCGCGGCGCCTGGGAAGACGAGCTCGCCCTCGCCTTCCAACTCTTCAATCAAGACGACCTCGAAGGTCTGCGCTTTTGCGCCATCGTTGAAAGCCATCTCGCAGGCGCAGGCGGCACGGAAGCTGAAGTGCACCGCCGCGCGGCGCTCGAACGCTTCGACGCACTCGCACGCGCCGGCGTGCTCACGGAACGCGAGGCAGCGCTGCGTAAAAAGCTCTGGGGTGGTTGAACGCGCTTAGCGCGGGTTCATTTGCCGGCGCAGGAAGGCTGGAATTTCCAGCTCTTCATCAAGCGCGGGATCGCGAACGACATCATCGTGCGCGCGGCTCGCTCCGGACGCAGGCTCGGGCGCATCGAGATTGAACTCACGCGGCTCGTCATCGCGGGCTGAGTCCGGCTTTTTCCAACCGAACATTGAAAATCCACCGCCGCTCTTGGCCGGCGCTGGCTCACGCGCCGGCGGCGCAGCGCGACGCTCCGGCTCGATGTCATTAGCAAAGCTCGGACGCGGCTCGTCATACGCAGGTTCGCGCATTGGGCGCGGCGGCGGCTCACGCGGCGTCTCCGCGCGCGGCGGCACAACCGGACGGCGCGGCGTGGTTTCGGCAGCGCGGCGCGCAGGCTCAACCACCGTCGTTTGCGTGATGATGGCCTCATCATCAATGCCGGTCGCAACGACCGACACGCGCATACGGCCCTCGAGCGTTTCGTCGAACGTCGAGCCGAGAATGATATTGGCGTTGGCGTCGACTTCGGCGCGAATTTCGTTCGCGGCTTGATCGACTTCGTACAGCGTCATATCGAAGCCGCCGGTGATGTTGATCAGCACGCCCTTGGCGCCGCGCATCGAGACGATGTCCAGTAGCGGGTTGGCCATGGCGCCGTGCGCGGCATCAAGCGCGCGATTGGGGCCACCGGCTTCGCCAGTGCCCATCATCGCCGTGCCCATCTCGGCCATCACGGTGCGGACGTCGGCGAAATCGAGATTGATCAGGCCCGGCATCACCATCAGGTCAGTGACGCCCCGCACGCCCGAATAAAGCACCTGGTCCGCGAGCTGGAAGGCTTCCGCGAACGTCGTCCGTTCATTGGCGACCCGAAAGAGGTTCTGGTTCGGAATGACGATCAGCGTGTCGACGTGCTTGCGCAGCTCCTGCACGCCCGCCTCGGCGAGCTGCATGCGGCGCTGGCCTTCGAAGTGGAACGGCTTGGTGACGACCGCGATCGTGAGAATGCCGCGCTCACGCGCCGTGCGCGCAATCACCGGGGCAGCGCCCGTGCCCGTGCCGCCACCCATACCGGCGGCGACGAACACCATGTGTGCGCCTTCGAGGAATTCGATGATTTCCGGCTGGCTCTCTTGCGCCGCCGCCTGCCCGACTTCCGGACGCGCGCCCGCGCCAAGGCCTTCAGTGATCGAGTGTCCGAGCTGGATGCGGTTCGGCGTGCGCGCGCGCGTCAGCGCCTGCGCGTCGGTGTTAGCCACCACGAACTCAACGCCCTGCAGCTGGGCGTCCATCATATTGTTGACGGCGTTGCCGCCCGCGCCGCCAACACCGAACACCACGATGCGTGGTTTCAGGTCGAGAATTGTCGGCGCACTGTACTGGCTCATTACCCGCTCCAAGGGCGACCGATTCTCACGATTCGCCCACGCTCGTACTGCACCCTCGGGTGCAGCGTTTAAGCTTTCCTTAAGTGTTGGAAAATCGAAGCGGCGCTTTTGCGGCGCCGCAACGGCCAAACGCACCCCCAGCCTGGGGAAATCGACGCAATTACGCGTGGTTCAAACCGTTGGTGCGTGGCTCAGGCAGGCTGTGGATATCTGCGCAAGTTCCGGCGCGGCGACATCGTCGAAGACGGCGACGCTGCTGGCGAAGAACTGAGCAAGTTCGTCGGCGCTGTACTTTTGTTCCGCGAGCGTGCGCCAAGCGGCGCCCGCTGCGTCAAGCGTCGCGGCGTCTCCGGCGCTCCGGCCTTCGCTGACAGCTGCGCTTTGCAGGGCGAGGTACGCCATGCAGGTGACGGCGTCGGCTTCCTTGTAGTCCGGCTCTCCGCACGCGCCGATGGCGAGCACCGAAAGAGCCAAGCCAGCAAGACCAAACGCGATACGCATCGTTCCTCCTCCAACGCGAGGAAGGTTACGGATCGATCACGTTCGAATTGCAGCGGATCTGCGCCGGGTTCGCGATTGATCTTAGAAGTTTTCGCGCAGCCAATTCCACATGCCGTGCACCGCGTTGCGCACGGAGGCGCCGAGATGGGCAAGCGAAGGTTGGAAATCGCCATCGACCAGTTCAAGATCGGTGTTGTCGAGGCGATGGCGCAACAAACCGGCGGCCACAGCGTAAGCTGGCCCCGCCTCGCCATGATCGAAGCCGCAAAGCTCCAGCGGCCGGCCAACCCGCACCGGCATGCCAAGCGCTTCGGCCGCCAATTCGCGCACGCCAGGGATCAACGCGCCGCCACCAACCAGCACCGCGCGTTGTGGACCTTCGCTGCCGCCAAAGCCCGCGCGGTTCATACGGTCGCGAACCGTCAGCAGCATTTCCATGAGGCGCGGCGTCAGCGTGTCGGAAATCACCCCGCGCAACGTCGTCGCCGCTTCCAACCGGCCATCCAAACCAATCTTCGGCGCTTGCACCGCTTCGCGCGGATCGCAGGCATTGCCTACGGCGCCAAAGTGTAGCTTTACCCGCTCGGCGGCTGCGAACGTCGTTTGCAACTTCATCGCCAGGTCGCGCGTCAAACGCACGCCACCGGATGAAATCGTCTCGCAATGAACGAGGCCTTCGCTGGCATAAGCGGCGACGCCGATCGCGCCTGCGCCGATGTCGATCAGCAACGCGCCCTCTTCGCGCTCTTCAGGCGTCAGCGCCGAGAGCGCCGCAGCTTGCGGACCAGCGATAATATCTTCCACGTCGGCGCCGGCCTGGCGGATGCAGGCGCGCAGCGCATTCAG